>DXRF01000012.1:0-15585 GCA_019411205.1 Parabacteroides sp.
GTTGCTCAGGAACTTATAAATAAAGTTAAATCAAAGTGTTGCGGAATTAAGGGTGATCTCACACAGTTTGCCTATACGGTGGACGAATAAAACAGGAAATTATCATATCCAACATGCACACTAAAAAATAATGCCTATGAGAAAACGCTAATGTTAAAAGTAGCACTGAGACCCACACTAAGCGAACAGGGTCACACCATGAAACAAGTAAATTATTAATCTCTTAAATCAATACATAAGCATGAAAAATGTTTCGTATTACAGGCATCTTCATCCTGAAAGCCTGAAAAAATTAGTAGCAATTACAAAAATTACGGCGGTTTCGCTATTAACAGTTTTACCTTCCACTATGCAAGCGGAACCTACCTATTCACAATCGGTAGTGATATCCATCAAAACAGAACGGATGCTTCTCACCGACTTGTTTTCACAGATAGAAAAACAAAGCGAATTCCTATTTTTCTATGTAGATAAAGATGTTGCAGACATTAAAGTCAACATAAAGACCAACAGTAATCAAATCGATGAAATCCTGACACAAGCATTGACAGGAACAGGACTGACTTATACGATCAACGATCGGAATATCAACATTATGCGAAAAGCATACGCACGGCAACAACAGGCCAAGCAGATCACGGGGAAAGTCCTAGACAATAACGGTGACCCGATCATCGGAGCCAACGTGGTGGAAAAAGGAACTACTAACGGATCTATCACTGATATTGAAGGACTCTTCAATATCAGTGTAGCACCAGGTGCTACACTTTCGATTTCCTATATCGGATACAAACCTGTCGAGATAAAAGTCGGTTCACAAAATTCGTACAATATCACCCTCGAAGAAGATTCAGAAGCTTTGGATGAAGTCGTAGTAATTGGCTACGGTACGGCACGCAAGATCGACCTAACAGGATCAACCTCTTCTTTGGGAGGCGATAAACTTAGAATGAAAAGTACACCCCAACTTTCCAGCCAGTTACAAGGGCAAATGGCTGGTGTACAGATCACACGTTCTAGTGGTGACCCATCAGCCGGAGCAACCATCCGTGTGCGTGGTGTTACAACCATGTCAACTAATGACCCATTGGTGATCGTGGATGGTGTACCAGGAACGCTTACAGACATTGCTCCTGAAGATGTAAAAGACATCCAAGTATTGAAAGACGCTGCTTCAGCAGCCATTTATGGTTCACGTGCAGCTGCTGGTGTCATTTTGGTTACAACCAAACGTGCCAAAAATAAGGAATTCCATCTTTCATATAACGGAGAATATGGTATCAACACACCGACCGCAAAACCTAAATTCGCTAATGCCGTACAATGGATGAGTGGTCTTAACGAATTAGCTTTCAACGATGGTGCATCATCCCTCCATTCACTTTACTCCGAAGATGTAATCAACAATTACGCACAACTACGAGCCGAAGATCCAGACCGCTATGCAGATACCGACTTTATGGATTTAGGATTGAAAAGTAGCACACATCACCAAAGACACTCTCTCTCGCTCAGTGGAGGTACAGAAAAACTGAAAACAAACTTCAGTCTCAACTATTACAATTCGGAAGCACTTATCCAAACAAAAGACTACGAGCGTTTCAATATCCGCACGAACAATGACTACCAAATCAATAATTGGATACATGCCAATGTTGACTTGAATTTACTCTATTCTAACGCAAATGAACCTCACGGATCGATCTTTACCTTAATGGAGCGTGCGCCGATCTACAATGCTTATTGGTCTGACGGACGTTTTGCCGATGGCAAAGATGGTGACAACCCTATTGCCGAGCACCAATTAGGCGGTTCCATGAAAAAACAGAACTATAGTGTGGGAGGTAAATTACAATTAGATATCACACCCGTAAAAGGACTAATTTTAACTGCCATCGTAGCACCAAAATATTCTTTTTACAAAGGGAAAGACCACCGCAAAAGATACGAAGTCTACCGGATTACTGGTGATCCGATTCCCGGAGTTGGCTATGCTTCAACTAGTCTCAGTGAAAGTCGTAACGACAACCATAGCTTGACTAAGCAGTTCTATGCCAACTATAAAATGCAACTGAAACGCCACTCTATCGGATTGATGGCTGGTTATGAAGATTATTCTTACAAATGGGAAGAAGAAGGTGCTTCACGAACCAATTTTAATTTGGTCAATTATCCTTACTTGAATTTAGGGCCTGAAGACTACCAATACAATAGCGGAAAAGCTGGACATAATGCCTATCGTTCATTCTTCGGTCGTATCATGTATTCATGGGCAGATCGCTATATGCTGCAAGCTAATATTCGCTCAGATGGTTCTTCACGTTTTGCTGATGGCCACCGTTGGGGTACATTTCCTTCCGTTAGTGCAGGTTGGGTTATTTCCGAAGAACCTTGGTTCAACAAAAGCATTGTAGATTATTTAAAGTTACGCGGTTCAATTGGACAATTGGGAAACGAACGTCTAGGGAAGGAGTTTCCTTATCAAGCAATACTCAGTTTTGGCACAGGTTTTATTCCAAATGCAACTACAGGTGTAGCAGATGTCGTACAAACGGCTTATCAGACAGACTATGCTTTCAACAACCTAACATGGGAAACGACCACCACCTATGGTTTCGGAGCTGACATCACTTTGCTAAATAACAGACTTCGTGCATCAGCCGATTATTATTACAAAAAGACAACTGATATGCTGATGGAAGTTGGATTCCCTTCTTATTTTGGTTATAACGCACCGCAAAACAACGCAGCCGATATGAATACGAAAGGTTGGGATCTTGAACTTTCCTGGAGCGATCAAATCAACGATTTCCGATACGGTGTCAGTTTCAATTTGTCCGATTATCGTTCTAAAATGGGATACATGGCAAACCGACAGAAAATCGATGATAACAAGATCACTGAAGAAGGGTCTTATTTCAACGAATGGTACGGATACAAAAGTATGGGCATTATCTTGAATGATGCTGCCATGTTGGACGAAAACGGAAATACCATTCCAGTTCTGACTAACAACGATAAAGCAGGTAACATACGTTACCAAGATATAGATGGAGACGGCAAAATCACTGCTTCCGCCGATCGTGTACGCTTGGGCAATTCCCTACCAGAAATGCAATACGGTGGCTCTCTATGGGCAGAATGGAAAGGCTTGGATTTCAATTTATCATTTCAAGGTGTTGGACATCAATTAGCCTACTGGAACTGGCCCGGTACACCATTCAATTATCAAGCATATGCTTGTCCGGTAAACCTGATCGAAAGCCATTGGAGTCCGACAGCAACGGATGCAGAAAATGCCAAGGCAAAATATCCGAAATTGACGACCAATAGTGCCAATATTTATGCAAAAAGTGACTTCTATATTTTCAACGGAGCTTATATGCGTATCAAAAACATCACATTAGGTTATACGCTCCCATCTGAATTCACGAAGAAGTTTTTTGTTAACAAGTTGAGAGTCTATTTCAGTGCGAATGACCTGCCTGCCTTCTCGAAATATCCCGAAGGATTCGATCCCGAATGGGGGGATCGCGCAAAAGACTTGATCATGTCTTCTTATATTTTTGGCTTGAATGTTTCATTTTAATTAAAAAAATCCTGTTATGAACAAAATAAACAAATATCTATTAACCGGAATAGTCTCACTAAGCATGACAGCCTGTGCAAACCTCGACCTAAATCCACTTTCTGAAGGATCGAGTGAAAATTGGTATCACGATGAAACCGAAATAGAAATGGCACTTAATGATTTGTGGAGACCAGACTTCTTCCCGATTGACGCCATCTATTGGGATGATGATTTGTTAAACCGAAATGGTTCCAACGAAGTTACGCTCGGAACAGTCACTTCTCAATGGGGGACCTCCTCCACACGCTGGAGTTCCTTATACAAGTCCATCGCCCGTGCAACAAAAGTAATTCAAGCATTGGACAATGGTTCTGCGACCGGAATCAGTGAAAGCAAAGTAAACCAATACAAGGGGGAAGCCTATTTCATGTTAGGGTTTGCCTACTGTGAACTGACTGCCTATTATGGAGATTGCGTGTTGAATAAAGGTATGACTTTGGATGAAGCATACGTGGCAACCCGCTCACCCAAAAACGAAGTGCTTGCATATGCTTTTGAATGTTTAGACAAAGCGGCCGAATATCTGCCCAATTCCTACAAAGGTCAACAACGGCCGACCAAAGGAGCCGCCCTCGGTTTCAAAGCCCGTTTTGCCCTCTTCCACGAAGACTGGCAAACCGCCGTTGATGCTGCACAAAAATGTATGGATCTCGGAGTCTACAAATTACACGACAATTATCGGGAAATGTTCCAAGCTACCAGTTCTCCCGAATTTATGTTTTATTTCAAAGGTGACTTGACATTAAAAAAAGGATATGGTTTCATGGAAAATGTACGTGACTTTGTCATACGCAAAATCGGTGGCCATTGCAACCAAAGTCCATCATTGGAGCTGTTCTGTTCCTACACCTGCACGGACGGTTTGCCTATTGACAAATCACCGCTCTATAACCCGAAAGATCCATTTGCCAACCGAGACCCGCGTCTGGCAATGACAATCCAACCTTTCAAAACTAAATACTCTGCTGACTATGCAGAATATGAACAGTCCAAAAAAGATGGGACATTTCCTGAAAAATATCCAGATTATATCACATTAGGCTATGAATTCAATCCCAGTCCTTATGCAAATACGGTATACGAAGTGTCTACCGGTAAAATGGTAGTCAACACTGACTCCAAAGCATCGAATCAACATTCTGCTTATAACGGATTGATTCTCCGTAAATTTGTGAAGGATGACTGGAAAGATTTCAACAATTATAATCTAAAAGCAGACAACTGTTATCCATACCTACGTTATGCTGAGGTACTGATGACTTACGTGGAAGCGAAGAACGAAATGGGACAATGTACACAAGACGACTTGGACAAAACGATCAATCTGATCCGTGAACGTGCCTATCGCGGAACAGGTATCGCTTACCCCCGCGTAGAAGTACAATCACAAGAGGCTTTACGCAAAATCATCCGCATGGACCGTCGTTCGGAATTCGCATTCGAGGGGATTCGTTATCGCGACCTGTTGCGTTGGCGCATTGCTGAAAAATCACACAACAAGTCCATGTATTACTTGAATCGTGCCTGGTCTAACTCCGCCAATTGGAATGGTTTGACCGGCAGTGAATCAAACATCGAATTGTCTCAAGACTTCATAACTTTGTTAAAGAACTGGGACGAAGGTAACTATCCTATCGGTGGCATACCGACAATCGATGAAAACGGACTGCCCAATCTTGCACCTATGGAAACCGCTGGATATATCACTACATTCTACAAAATGTCTTTTGACCCAAAGAAAAACTATTTGTGGCCTATTCCAGCTAACGATATTTTGGTCAACGGTAACCTAACGCAAAACGACGGGTATTAATCTCTAGCAATCGAAGCCTCAATTATGGATTTTCAATGTTGAAAATCCATAATTGAGGCTTCGATTATCCATTGAAATAATATTTTTAAAACTTCGATTAATAAATATCGCCATTATGAAGTATAAATTATTTCCTTGTATTCTTTGTATAACATTATTTTCCTGCCATTTTCAAAAAAAGGAAAATACATCCGCTGTCAAAGAAGTCGATATTTGCATATACGGAGGAACATCCGCAGGTGTTGTAGCTGCTTACTCTGCAAAAAAGATGGGTAAATCCGTTCTTTTGGTAGAGCCTGGTAAATATTTAGGAGGTATGACTACTGGTGGATTAGGTGCAACGGATATCGGAAACAAATATGCAGTTACCGGATTGGCACGCCTTTTCTATCGTCGCATTGGAGAGCATTATAATAAATTCGAGCAATGGACCTTTCCGCCGAGTGTCGCAACTGCAACCATGAACCGCTTTGTGAAAGATGCAGATTTAGATGTCCTGTATTATCGCCGAATAACAAATGCTAAAGTTCAGAATAAGAGAATACAAAGTATCACTCTAGAAGACTCCCAGAAACCAGATAAAAAGACCTTGATACAAGTTAAAGCCAAACAATTCATCGATTGTTCGTATGAAGGAGATTTAATGGCAAAAGCCGGTGTTTCCTACTTTGTCGGACGTGAAGGAAACGAAGAATACGACGAGACTCTTAATGGAGTCCAGATGTCTTTCTGGCATCAATTTCCGGACGGAGTAGACCCATATCTGAAAGAAGGCGATCCGAATAGTGGCTTATGTTGGGGAATCCAACATAATACACTGAAAGAAAGAGGAAGTGGAGATAAACTCGTACAAGCATACAATTTCCGTTTATGCCTTACCGACAATAAAGAAAATCAACGTCCGTTCGAAAAACCTGAAAACTATGATCCGGCCAAATATGAACTATTGGCACGTGCTATCCGTAAAATGGATTTACACATAGATAATTATCTCTTATTCAACTGGGGTATGATGCCGGATAATAAATATGACGTGAATAACCGCGGACCACTATCAACCGATATGATCGGTATGAATTACGAATATCCGGATGGAGATTATGCAACCCGCGAAAGAATCTGGCAAGAACATGTAGACTATACAAAAGGGTTACTTTACTTCCTTACACACGATGAAAGAGTTCCTGCCAAACTTCGTGACCAGGTTTCCAGATTCGGATGGGCGAAAGATGAATTTGTAGACAATGATAACTTTCCGACCCAACTATATGTGCGCGAAGCCCGACGCCTAAACGGGGAATATATCATGACACAAAAAAATTGCCAAGGGGAAGAAACTGTGGGAGATGCTATCGGAATGGCCGCCTACGGGATGGACTCTCATAATTGCCAACGTATCGTTACAAACGGTATGGTAAAAAATGAAGGGGATGTCCAATATCACGGCTTTCCACCCTATCCGATCTCATACAAGAGTATTACGCCCAAACGCGAAGAATGTACTAATCTATTAGTTCCCGTATGTATTTCTTCCACCCATATCGCTTTCGGATCAATCCGGATGGAACCTGTCTTTATGGTACTGGGGCAATCAGCTGCCGTAGCATCGACATTAGCGATCGATGATAATACTGACGTTCAGACAATAAACGTAACCAAGCTAAGGAAAATATTGAAAGACAATCCTTATCTGGATGGTTCTATTCCGGAAATATTAGTAGATGATAGCGATATCGATAAAATAGAAAGATCCGGACATTGGCAAAAAAGCTTCGGAGCACATTATAAAAACAGCTTCTTAAAGTCGACAAACCAAAAGAAGGATTGCTCTTTTACCTTTATGCCTGTTATCAAAAAGGCGGACACATATGAAGTTTTCTTTTATTGCACAGCTCTTCCCGACCAAGAAATGCCCGAAGTTATGGCTTTTGACATTACTGATGAAGAGGGTACCAAGCAAGTAGAAATATCACCTAGATCTCACAAAGGTTCATGGGTTAGTTTAGGCACATACGCATTTGAGAAAGGTAACTGGACATCTTCTGTCAAAATTGACGGCAGTCGTTCGAAAGGAGCCTTATTTGCCGATGCCATTATATTAGTTCCTAAAAAATAAAATTCTTATCTTTATAGTTCCCATAAAAACCAAATATAAAAAGAGAATACCATGATTACACGACGTGATTTTTTAAAAGTAACGGCAGCCGGAGGCGCATTAGCCTCTTTAGGTAGCGTGACGGAAGCAAAGTCAACCATACAATCAGCTGTCCCAAATGAAAAATTCTGCCATGAAGGGGCGCGTAAGATTCCGGTGATTGCAGAAGTAGATCTTGTGGTCGCGGGTGGAAGTTCACGTGCTATTGCCGCTGCTGTTGCCGCAGCGAAAACAGGCAGTCGAGTTTACCTGGTTGGCTATATGCCCTATCTGGGTGAAGACATATGCGGCTCACATCTCTACGAGCGAGAAGCAGGGGAAAAACTGCAGACAGCACTTGCACGCAAGCTCTTTCCGGGAAAAAATTTCCCAACTCCGCTTCATATAAAGAAAACGCTGGAAGACGAATTGATCGACAACAACATCCAGTTCCTTTACAGCAGTTATGTAACGAATGTGCTGACGGACCCGTCCGGTAAACCTGCGGGAGTCGTGATTGCAAACCGTTCGGGCAGACAGGCTATTCGTTGCAAAGCGATTATCGATGCAACGCACAATGCTTCCGTTGCCGGACTATTAGGAGCAGAACGTAAACCTTTTATCGCAGGTTCGCAAGAATTCTGCTATACCGTAGTAGGAAATACCCCGAAAGAAGCACCGGAAATTATCCAGGCCGAAGAATTATCCCAGCCCATCAAGGTTGGTGAGAAAAGCTATCCGGTCACCCGCTATACATTCCGTTTACCACTCAAAGAC
Organism: Parabacteroides sp.; assembly: GCA_019411205.1. GTDB lineage: Bacteria > Bacteroidota > Bacteroidia > Bacteroidales > Tannerellaceae > Parabacteroides. The sequence continues at coordinate 8,356 of DXRF01000012.1, forward strand.
GACTCGTATGCATCACTGGCCGAGGCCGAACAGGTCATCCGTAACCGGACATGGGATATAGAACAGGTCGACAGCTCGGATCTGCTCTGGTATATTCCGAAACAAACGATTAACAGCGAGAAAGCATATAACGGGAATCCGGCGTCCCTGCGCAAGTTGCCGATGCAAGCATTCAAATCTAAGAATATTGCAAACCTATGGGTACTCGGTCCCTGTGCTGAGATACCAAGAGAGTTGGCAGCCAAAGTGATGCGCCCCGCTCCGGCCCTGTTCATAGGAGAAATGATGGGCGAAACAGTAGCCAGACAGATAAAGGATATACCCGTACCGGCTCAGGCCACTGTCCGCCAACCTAAAGTAAACGCTTCAAACTACGGACAAACAGGCGAACTGCTCTCCCCGCTCCGTCCGTCCCTGCAAAAGGGGTTCGTCGACTCTCCAGCAGGTGCGCTTCCGGTTTTAGGCAGCTACGATGTAGTTGTGATGGGAGGCGGCACAGCAGGTGCATCCGCTGGAATATCTGCAGCCAAACAGGGGGCCAATACATTGGTATTGGAATACCTGCACGGGCTTGGAGGATTGAGTACACTGGGAATGATCGGTGTCTATTGGGATGGGTTCCGAGGCGGATATACCGCTCATATAGACAAGAGTGTCCTGGCGATGGCACCTAAAGACCATCCAAGACAACCCAAAGGAGAAGGACGTTTCCCTGCCGACTGGAAAATGGAATGGCATCGTAAAGAGCTGTTACAGGCAGGAGGCAAACTCTGGTTCGGTGTGATGGGATGCGGTGCTTTGATAGAAGGAAGCCAAGTAAAGGGAGTCGTAGTCGCCACTCCCTTCGGCCGAGGCGTCATCCTATCCAAAATATTGATAGACAGCACCGGGAGTGCGGACATAGCCATTGCCGCCGGTGCTGCATTCGATTATACAGGTAAAAAAACAATCGCCGTACAAGGTGCGGGAACCGGCAAATGGGCACCGGGCGACTATTACAACAATAACGACTGGCTATTCGTTGACGACACGGATATCCTGGATGTCTCACGCGCTTTTGTCCAAGCCAAAACAAAACTGCAGGGACAATACGATCTGGTCAAAATCCCCCAGACACGCGAACGCCGGCGGGTAATCGGAGACTACATCATCTCGGTATACGACGTGATCAACCATCGCCGCTATCCCGACACGATTTCTTATCACAAAAGTTCGTTCGATACACACGGTATGATCATAGACCCGCTCTTCATCCTAAACCCACCGGAAAAGCGCCATAAGATTTATGATGCAGATGTCCCCTTGCGCTGCCTGTTACCGAAAGGATTGGAAGGTATCCTGACCACCGGCCTGGGAGCAAGTGCGCACCGGGATGCCATGCCGGTGATCCGCATGCAACCCTGCCTGCAAAACCAGGGATATGCGGTCGGTTATCTTTCCGCCCTGTGTGTCAAGGAAAACAAATCACCCCGAAAGATAGACATCAAGAAGGTACAACGCCACCTGGTCAAGATCGGCAACCTACCGGAACGGGTGCTGACAGATAAAGAGTTCAAGGGATTCAGTAATTCCGAGATGAAGAAGGCTATCGCCAGCGTGACGGATAATTATAAAGGACTCGAAATATTACTGACCGATCCCGAACGTTGCATACAGCTCGCCAGCAAACAAATCACCGGAGCCACTATGCCGGAAGAGAGAGTGATCCTTGCCAGCATCCTGTGTATCTTAGGACAAGGGAAACATGCCCCGGTACTGGCTGAAGCCATCCGGCAATATAAAGACTGGGACGAGGGCTGGCACTACACCGGCATGGGACAATTCGGGATGTGCCTCAGCCGCTTGGATGCCCTTATCACCGCATTGGGAAACGCCCGCGATACATCCGTCCTTCCCACCATATTGGAAAAAGCAAAGAAGCTGGAGCCGGAAGACTATCTTTCCCACTTCCGTGCCATCACTATGGCCACCGAAGCAATCGGCAGCCGCGAAGCTGTCCCCGTACTGCTGGCCATGCTGACGACACCGGGTGTACGGGGCCATTCGATCCTTTCATTTGCCGAAGCACGTAGCAATGCGGTCCCCGACCTCAACGACACGTCTACCCGTAACCTCGCATTGAAGGAGTTGCATCTGGCAAGAGCCCTTTACCTATGCGGCGACCAGGACGGTATCGGAGAAGAGGTACTCCGCCGATATGCCGACGGTCTGCAAGGCCACTATGCCCGTTATGCCCAAGAAATATTAAACAGTAAATAGCACTTTATGAGAAAGAAAACACTTGTACTCTCCCTCCTTTTGGCCTGTGCGACCGCTTTCGGCCAGTCGTCCTACGACCTGGTGATCGTCGGCGGCAACCCCGGAGGGATCATGGCAGCCATCTCGGCTGCCCGGATGGGGAAAAAATCGGTGATACTCGAACGTACCCGCTATGTAGGCGGACTTCCTGCCAACGGACTCGGAGCAACCGACATCGCCACCCGTGCCGCAACGACCGGCCTGTTCCGTGAGTTTGTAGACGGAGTGAAGCAACACTATATCGACACCTACGGTCCTGGCTCCGAGCAGGTGAAAGTATGCAGCGACGGCTACCACTTCGAACCCTCCGTCGGGGCACGCATCTTCCAGAAGATGCTCGACGGGCAGAAGGACAAGATCACTGTCCTGACCATGCGCCAGTTCGATGCCGAAGACGAAAACATAGTCATGCGCGACAACCGCATCGAAAAGATCCGTATCCTGAACCGCGAAACCGGGGAGATGGAGGAATACACCGGTTCTGTATTCCTGGATGCCACCTACGAAGGTGACCTCGGTGCTGCCGCCGGCGTTCCTTTCCGCGTAGGGCGCGAAGGGAAAGACGAGTTCGGCGAGCCCGGAGCCGGACGTGTCTACAAATATTGGGGCGGTCCGGAAGGGGACGGCAGCACGTTCAAGAAAGACAATGCCGTGCAGTCTTACAATTACCGCCTCTGTCTGACCAATAATCCGGCGAACCGTGTGGCTTTCACCAAGCCGGCCCATTATAACCGCGAAGACTATGCCTCCATCGTGGAGGACGTCTGGACCGGACGCAACACGGATGCCGCCATGCAACGCGTGACCTCCGAAATGATGGAAGAGAACCGGAAACACATCAAGGCCGGCAACCCCTCCAAACTTCCGGGAGACAAATGGGGGATCGCCAAGATCACCAACATCGTCCATGTCCCGAACATGAAGACGGACGCCAATAACCAGCATGGTGTGTTCGTCTCCACCGACCTGCCGGAGGAAAACTGGCCCTGGCCCACCTCTTCGTGGGAATGGCGCGACAAGTTCGCCCAACGTCTGCGTGAATACACCGAAGGTCTTTTCTGGTTCGCCCAAAACGATCCCGAACTGCCTGCCCACTTCCGCAAAGCGGCAAAAGAATGGGGACTCTCGAAAGACGAATATGCAGACAACGGGCATTTCCCGCGCCAGGTCTACGTCCGTGAAGGCCGTCGTTTCGAAGGCGCATATTTCTTTACCGCCAACGATGCCATTCCGGTAACGATCGGCAGCCGTCCGCCCATCCACCAAAGCAGCATAACGGCCAGCCATTATGCGCTGGATTCGCATGCGGTACGGAAAAGAGAAAAAGGAAGAGTGCATTTGGACGGCTTCCTGAGTTATCCGTCGGCAGTATACACGGTTCCCTATGGCGTGATGGTTCCGAAAGAAGTGGACAATCTCCTGCTGCCCGTCCCTGTGTCGGGTTCTCACATCGGATTTTCTACCCTGCGCATGGAACCCTGCTGGATGGCGATGGGACAGGCCGCCGGTATCGCTTCGGCCCTTTCGATCGACGGGAAGGTAAAGGTGCAGAACATCGACCTCTCCCGTCTGCAGGACAAACTGATCGACCAGAAAGCGACTCTTATGTATTTCAAAGATGTGGATTACACGAGCCCCCACTTCCGTATGGTACAGTATCTGGGACTGCGCGGCTACCTTCCCGAATGGACTGCACGTTTGCAGGAACCGGTAGATGCGGCAACCCTGGCTGCCTGGAAAAAACTGAGCGGAAAGGACCTGTCGGGCATCAAAGCCGGGAAAACAACAAGATTGGCGGCTTTGGAAATGATTTATCAGAAAATAAAATAATCTAAAAGGAAGTGCATCAAAAGCTATCTATTCCTTCCTCGATGAGGAGATAGATAGCTTTTGGGCCACTTCCTTCAAATACAATCATCCAATATAATTTCTTACTCGATCACTTCTCCCCGGCCGTTCATCAACACAAACACCTCGCTCCGGTCCGGATTACAAATCTCGATCTTATAAGTTTCGTTTCCGGGACACCCCATCATATAAGCTCCTTCAAAAGTACAACCTTCATAAGAAGAAGAGGTTCCCATTGTACGTAATACGGCATGAGGGAGGTTTTGCATATCTATTTTCCGGAATCCGTCAAGAGTAGCCTGTTCGAAAGATGAATATACTGCAGCTTGTCTACACTTCACATCCTGGGATGCAAACACCACCACACATGCAACAACTGTAACGACTAATACTAAAACAATCTTTTTCATAACCTTAAATCTTAAAAACCTAAATCTAACAATCTTCTTATAACCTAAACTTCATTACACCAATATAAATACAAACGCCATGCCAAACCGATAAAAGCGCTTGCAAAGCGGGAAGTCACCCCATAAAACAAACGGGGCGTGTAGAAAAAATCCACACGCCCCGTCTATAATTCCACACTTGTCACCAGTCAAGCCTACATCTCCGGCTTACAATAGTTCAATACTTCCAGATTACGAATCGAACTTTTGAAATTCCCCGCTTTTTCCAATGGGAATACCAATGTACGGACATAATTCATCGAATCTTTTCCTCCGTTAAAATACTGTTTCCGGATAGTCAGATCCTCTTTCAACTTACCATCGATATAAAGCCGCGTAGATTTCTCGTCTCCGGTAATGGTTACCGATGCGGTCTCTTCGGGATAAAACTGGTAGTTGAAGGTATTCAAATAGCCATCACGGATAAACCCTAACTTTCCGGAAGCCGGATCAGACAGATAAAAAACGGCATCAGGTGAACGGAACAATTCGGTTCCCTTTTCCTCCGCCTCCGCTTTGATATCGAAAGAGACGGTATAGTGATAACCAATCTCTTTCAATCCCGTTTCCATTCCCGGCTTCAAGGTTTCGAGGTTATAAACAGCACGCGGCTTCGTCCCGATACGTCCGGCCACATTCACACCCGGAGCTTCGCTGATCGCCATACGGGCGCTGTTAAAATCGGCATACGGAACCGTACAATCCTTTCCTGTCCACATTTTGACCGCCAACGTCTGCATGGCGGGAAACACGCGATAGTGAATATCCTTCGTACTGATGCCGTTGCCCGCATGGTCGTTCCAGACAGCAAACATACCACCTTTGATCTGCTTATGCTTTTCCGGGAACACCTCTTTCCCGACATGAGCGGGTGTCCATTCCTTATAAAGTTTTTCCGTATTCAAGTAATCATAATAATAGCCTGCTGCGGGAACGATATACAGATATCCGTCAGGGATGCTGATCAGGTCATATCCTTGTTTGATCATTTCTTTCGGATCGGCATATCCGTTATACCAAGCACTCATCAACACATTCTTCGATTTGACAGGCGTCTCACCCTTCGCATGCGTCAAGGCTCCCCAGACACAAGCTTGCTTGCCGAAACCTTCCACGAAACGGATATAGTGATCGGTGAAAGCACGGAACTTTTCCACCACCTCCTGCTTCTTATTGGAATATTCGTCCGTACCGATATGAACACGTTTGCCGGTAAAGACCGGATTGCGTCCTTCCAAGTACTCGCGGAAAAGAGCGTCCACGAACTCATAAGTTTCTGGCTTGAACAGGTCAAGATGGTCCATGCCATACTCTTCACTGCCGATCTCCGGCTTATACTGTGTAAGCGCAAGCGAATGTGCCGGTACATCTATCTCCGGGATAATCTCGACCCCCAAACTATCGGCGAGTTGCTGCAGGGCGATAAATTCCTTTTTCGTATAAAAACCGTCGCGGGCGGTCAGTCCGGGGAAGGTTTCACACTCCAAGCGGAAAGCTGCGTATGTCTTGTTCCAATCCCATCCGTAAAAACGGGGGAAGGCATTATCGTTCAGATGGATCTGGAATGTGTTCATCTTATAGTAGGCCATCATCTTCACATAATCACGTAACATGCTCATCGGAATAAACTTACGCCCGCAATCCATCATAAAACCACGGATCGCATAGTCGGGATAATCGCGGGCTGTCCCTTTCGGCAAAGCCTGGTCGCCCTGCTGCTCGGTCAGTTGTAGCAACGTGCGGGTAGCCCAATACAATCCCTTGCTCTTAGGAGCGGTAACGGTGACACGGTCGGTGATCTTCATCGTGTAGCCTTCCTCTCCCAACCGGCTGTCGGACGAAAGGGATAAAACAAAATCGCCGGCAGCTGCACGGCCTTGCACGACCATCATCCGGCGACCGAACATCAATGCATAGTCTTCGGCAAACTGATTGGCGACACGGGCTACGGATGGATCCTTTCCGGTATACACGATCCGGGATGTCGCCGTAGGGGTGAACATTCCCTGGCCACCTCTCCACTCCTGCAATTCAGGGATGACGAACGGTTTTTTGTTGTTTGCGGCGTCTGCCTTTCCAGGCAATAACAATAAAGCTGCCGAAAGCAGCCAATAGAGTTGTATCTTCATAAGTATTTGAATTTATTGCGAACAAAGATACGAATTATTCCTTATCTTCCACAATAGGAGTGTATCGACCCTTTTTCGTTAAAAGATGACTAAATAGCAGGGGCTTTCTGATTGATTTATTACTTTTGCATCCAAAATCATTTTAATGAGTTACAATTGGAACACACGGACGGAACTTTTGTTAGGCGCCGACCGGATAGAACGACTGGCACATAGCCATGTGCTGGTAATAGGATTAGGTGGTGTGGGAGCTTATGCAGCCGAACAGATATGTCGAGCCGGAATCGGCCACATGACGATCGTCGACGCCGACACGGTGAACGAAAGCAATATCAACCGCCAACTGCCGGCGTTACATTCAACGTTGGGAATGCCGAAAGCCGAAGTCGTAGCCCGTCGCCTGTTAGATATCAATCCCCGTCTGAAACTAAACGTCCTAAACGAATTTTTGCGCGACGAACGGACGGAAGAGGTGCTTTCGGCTACCCGGTATGATTTTGTAGTCG
>DXRF01000012.1:15595-26390 GCA_019411205.1 Parabacteroides sp.
GTCCGAAAGTATTCCTCTTGTATCACGCTTATAAGAAAAATATCCCCGTCATTTCCTCGATGGGTGCCGGAGCCAAGATGGACCCGTCACAAGTCAGGATCGCGGATATATCGAAGACCTGCAACTGCGGTCTGGCAAAAGCCGTACGCAAACGGTTGCGCGGGTTAGGTGTAAACAGAGGTATTCCGGTTGTCTTCTCTACCGAGATCGCCAATCCGGATGCCATCATAGAGGTAGAAGGCGAACAATGCAAACGGACAACAACCGGAACCGTTTCCTATATGCCGGCGATATTCGGATGCTATTTGGCCTCATTTGTCATTCGGCAATTGACAACGGACAATTGACAACGGGCAATTTCAGCCCCAGTCTTCTTCCAGTCGTCAATTGTCAATTATCAATTGTCAATCAAGAAAACGTATGATACAAACAGAAGGAATAACCAAAAACTTCGGCTCCCTGCAAGTATTGAAAGGAATCGACCTGACGATAGGCGAGGGGGAGATCGTTGCGATTGTCGGTCCGAGCGGAGCGGGAAAAACAACCCTGCTTCAGATCATCGGAACACTCGATGCTCCGGACAGCGGCAAACTATACATAAACGGGACCGAAACCGTCCGCCTTTCAGAAGAGAAACTGGCTGCATTCCGCAACCGGAACATCGGTTTCGTTTTCCAGTTCCACCAGCTTCTCCCGGAATTCACCGCTTTGGAGAACGTGATGATCCCGGCACTGATCGCCCGTGAAAAACCGGCTGCAGCAGAGAAAAGAGCGAAAGAGATTCTCGACTTCATGAACCTGGCCGACCGGATGTCCCACAAACCGAACGAATTGTCAGGCGGAGAGAAACAGCGCGTAGCCGTTGCCCGCGCCCTCATCAACAACCCGTCCGTAATCCTTGCAGACGAACCGTCGGGAAGCCTGGACACCAAGAACAAAGAGGAACTGCACAAACTTTTCTTCGACCTGCGCGACCAGATGCATCAGACATTCGTGATCGTCACACACGACGAGCAACTGGCAACCGATACGGACCGCGTGATCCACATCAAGGACGGAATGGTTCAATTGACAACTGATAATTGACAATTATTTCTAATTCTTAGTTTTTAATTCAGACATGACAGACAACAGAGTCACATTCGGTAGCAAACTCGGAGTTATCCTGGCTACCGTAGGATGCGCCGTAGGACTGGGAAGTATCTGGCGTTTTCCTTATATGTTAGGGACGAACGGCGGTGCCGCGTTCTTGCTTATCTATATTCTTTTCATGATATTCTTAGGAATTCCGGTGATGGTAACCGAATTCTTTATCGGCCGGTACTCCCGCAGCAATACAGTCGGTTCATTCAAGAAAATGGCCCCCGGAACGAAATGGTGCTGGATCGGATACAACGGCATCCTGGCCGCATTCCTGATCCTGGGCTTCTATGCGGTCGTTTCCGGCTGGACACTCGAATATGTCTGGCAGACGGTAAACGGTAGCCTCTACAGTACGCCGGGTGTGGATTTTACCGCCGGTTTCGACAACTTCTCTTCCAATGCACTCCGACCGATCTTCTGGACAGCAGTGTTTATCGGACTGACACATTTCGTGATTGCTTCGGGTGTGGAGAAAGGAATCGAACGGGCTTCCAAGATCATGATGCCCCTCCTGTTCTTGATTCTGGTCGTGATGTGTGTACGTTCCGTCACACTGCCGAATGCAGAAGCCGGACTGCTGTATCTTTTCAAACCGGATTTCAGCAAGCTGACCTCATCCGTCGTGCTGAGTGCCGTCGGGCAGGCATTCTTTTCGCTGAGCCTCGGCATGGGTTGCCTTATCACCTACTCTTCTTATTTCGGGAAAGACACCAATATGTTGGCAACAGCCTGGCAGGTGACGATCATCAATACCTTTGTGGCAGTCCTGGCAGGGATCATGATCTTCCCGGCTGTCTTCAGCTTCGGGATTACCCCGTCGGCAGGCGCCCAGCTGGTATTCATCACTTTGCCTAACGTATTCGAGCAGTTACCGTTCAGCAGCTTGTGGTCACTTATTTTCTATATCCTGCTGGCGATGGCGGCACTGACTTCCACCATTTCCTTGCACGAGGTGGTGACCGCCTATATCCATGAAGAGTTCCGTATGACAAGGAAAAGAGCGGCTTGGCTTGTTTCGGCCGGTGTATTTATCTTAGGCATTCTCAGTTCACTCTCGTTCGGATTATTAAAAGAGTTCACGATAGGCGGACTGATCTTTTTCGATGCGCTGGATTACCTGACAGCCAAGATCATGCTGCCGTTAGGGGGAATGCTGACCTGCATCTTCGTCGGGACACGTATCGACAAGAAGATCCTGAAAGCCGAGCTGACCAACGAAGGGACGATCAAGTTCCGCCTCTTCTCCATTTATGTCTTCTTCATGAAATACGTCTCCCCAATCGCCATCGGCATCGTATTCCTGAACGAACTCGGCCTGCTTGACCAGCTGAAGAAACTATTTTAAAACAAACCCGTAAGTTCCTTGCATATCGGCAGGGAACTTATACCTTTGTAAAATAGTATTCATTTAATAATAACTGTCTTATGGAGACCAAAACCATTCGAAAAAATACATTCTTTCCATGAACTGGCGCGACCTTCTCTACTTCTCCAAAGGCGAACGGAGGGCACTGACTTTGCTCCTTTGCCTCATCACCGTTTCCTGGATTTTATTGCTTTGGACAAACACGAAACGGATGCCCATCAAGGCGCAGATGGATGCCCATCGAACGGAAAACCCACAGCCATCGAGCGAAAGGCAGATCATCACCGGAAAAAACACATCTGAAAGGGAAACAAATTCCATCCGGAAAGAATCCGGATCTCATCCGAATAAAACTAAAAATACCCTTAAAGATAAGAGTTCTACTCTTACGGGTAACAACCCCTACCCTACCGGCAAGAAAAGGAAAGGACATCCCCCATACACCCGGACGGAAAAGTATGCGCCGGGAACCCTCGTCGAGCTCAACACCGCCGACACTACGATCCTGAAAAAAGTTCCCGGTATCGGCAGTGCCTTTGCCCGGCGGATCATAAAATACAGAGAACTCTTAGGTGGCTTCTACGATGTCAGCCAGTTGGCGGAAGTGTACGGGATCGACGAAGAACGCTACCAAGCCCTCGCCCCCTGGTTCATAGCCGACACGCTCCGGATACGCCGGTTAGAAGTCAACACCTTGCCTGCCACTGCCCTCCGCAATCACCCTTACCTCGACTACCGGCAGGCGAAAACAATCGAACAGCTCCGGAAACAAAAAAGCAGGCTCTCCGGGTGGGAGAACCTGCAACTGATAGAAGAATTTACAGATACGGACAAAAAACGGCTCACACCGTACCTGTCATTCAAGTAAACTTTAAAACGCGGCTTGTATCATCACGGGAAAATGATCCGACGGGAAACGACCGTACTGCATATCGTTGAGAACAGCATACTTCTTCACCTCCGTACCCTTCGTCACCCAAATATAATCGATGCGGTTCTTCATCTCGGAATCCATCTTGAAACTGTTGTAAGTGCCTTCCGTACCATAGCGCGGCTGCTCGCTCAAGTCATACGAGTCCAGCAACAGACCGTCAGATGCCAGCGTCACCATCGGTTCGTCGGTCGGGACGGCATTGAAGTCTCCCGTCACAAAGACCGTCGCATCCGTTCCGGCAATCTGCTTGATACGGGCGATCAGCAGCTTGGAAGATTCCCGACGTGCCACCTTCCCCTGATGGTCGTAATGGGAATTGAAGAAATAGAACACTTTGCCACTCTCCTTATCGCGAAACTTACCCCAGGAGCAGATACGGTTACAGCAAGTAGCATCCCAGCCCTTGCCCGGAACATCCGGTGTTTCGGAAAACCAGAAGTTTCCCTTGTCCAACAAATCGAAACGACTGGTCTTATAGAAGATGGCGGAGTGTTCGCCTGCCTCCTCACCGTCATCGCGCCCGGCACCAATATAGGCATACCCATCCAACTCGGCAACCCCGTCCAACATATGCTTGAACCCTTCCTGTGTCCCGAAGATATCGAAATCGTGGAAGCGGATCAGTCCTTTCACCATCTCTTTGCGGTTCGGCCAGGCATTCACACCATCCTTCTCCGTGTCCATACGGAGGTTAAAAGTCGCCACGTTCAGTTCGCTCTTCCCACCAGTGGCCGGGCGGGATTCTTTCATGGCCCATGACTGGAGCAAAGCTGCCAGCAGAAGGACCGAAGCAAATACACTTATTGTCTTTTTCATATCTTTATCATTTATCGATTATACATTTACCAACCCGGATTCTGTTTCAGGTTTCCATTCTTGATGATTGCCGACTGAGGGATCGGATAGTAATACTGGCGGCCATCGTCATACCAGATGCGCGGATCATCGTCCGACCAGGTCAGGTTTCCAGAATCCACCCCGGTCAATCCCTGCTGCGTACCCTCTCCTACCGAAACAGGCGTACAGGAAGCAGGCAGCCCGGTCGGTTTCTCTCCTTTATAGAAAATCACATCCGGCGTACCGTCCTTGTCGAGGTCCATCTGGACGTTCAGGGCGGGAACATAGATACCGGTCCAACGCATCGTCATCAGCTCGCCGCGTTTCCAACGTTTCAGGTCAGTGAAGCGGAAACCCTCCAGAGCCAATTCGATGGAGCGCTCACGGCGCACTTCAAGGATGACCGGATCGGAGATATTCGGGAAATAGTTCTGCTGGAAATAAGCGTCTACCTTGGTCGGCTTGGCAGAAAGACCGCCGGTGATACCGGCACGTGCACGCAGCACACCGACCGTATTCGCCCAATCTGCATCCGTCAGCGTCCCCAACTCGGCTTTTGCCTCGGCATAGTTCAGCAAGACTTCGGCATAGCGGAACAACGGGATCGCATTCGTGTTCAAAGCACCGGCATCGTATTTGGTATCATCCAACGTATATTTGATCGGCTGGTAGCCCGTATAGGAATAACCGTTGAAGTTAGGAGCGGCAGGCACCCCGTCGCGTTCATACCCCGGTGTGCGGATCGTCTGGGCAAGGCGTGCATCGCGATCCCGGCATTCGTCGTAGAATTCCATTGTCTCATAGCCGGCACGGTCCGTAAACGGTGTCCCGTCCGTATTCAGGAAGGTATTGACAAAGGTACGGATCATACTGAAACGAGCTCCATACGTACCCGAAGTCCACCACCAGTTAGCTTCGCCCAACACAGCCAGCCCGGCATCGGCACAGCTCGCCAGCATCACTTCGCTGGTTACCGGCTTGTCACTGATGAACAGCGAGCGGAAAGAAGCATCCGTACCCTCACCCGTATAAATGGAATGGCCGCTTTCCTTCATAACCGTTTCGGCTGCACGGACAGCCTCCTGATACCATTCGTCGGCCGAGTCGGTCAATCCCAACTCCGTATGATACTTGCGAAAAGAAGCTTCGAAAAGGCAGATACGGGATTTCAGCGCATAAGCCACCCATTTCGTCACCAGAGAACCGGTTTCGTCCTTCACCCGCGAGATATTCTCACAAGCAAAGTCCAGGTCTTCCAGCACATGATCCATGACGACAGTCCGCGAATCGCGGGGAGCATACAGCAACTCGTCGTTCACACCCAATGTGCGGTCTATCCAGGGCACATCGCCAAAACGTACCACCATCTCGTAATAGAAGTAGGCGCGGAAAAAGCGGGCCAGGCCGATATAGTTGTTACGGACAGATTCATCGACCGCCTCATTCGTGCAGTTCTCGATAAAGTAGTTGATGTTGCGCAGATCGCTCCACGACCACCCGCTGCTCAACTCGGCCGAGTAAGCCCCTTCGCGGATAAAGTTGTCGAAGCTGGTCACCGCTCCGTAATCGCACATGGCATCCTGCCTGAAACCGTCAGTGACGGAAGGGAGCATATTATAGAAAGAATAGGAATATGTTTCCAGCCCTTTCTCCGTCCTGAAGACCGTGTCTTTGTCCACCGAAGCCTGCGGTGTCTCGTCCATCGAGCAGGACGAAAGGAGTAAACAAGCTGATACAAAAGAATATATAATCCGTTTCATGTCGTTGATAGTTCTTTAATTAAAATGTTACTGATAAACCGAGACTCACACTCTTCATCTGCGGATAGCTGTTTCCGTCACCGCTACCACGGTTCCCGTTCAGCCCGGACGACATATCGGCATCCGTCAGGTCGGGATCGGAACCGTAGATGTTCGTCACATCGAGGTCACGCGTATGCTTGTAGAGCGGGGACCAGCACCAGAGGTTTTCGGCGGAGATGTAAACCCGTACATTCTGCAACTTGGCTTTCGAAACGATCGGCTGCGGCAGGGTGTAACCGAATTGCAGGTTCTTCAGGCGGATATAAGCGACATTCTGCAAGTAACGGGTCTGCGGCGTAGACTTCAGGGAAGCATTGTAGCCGGCATAACGGGGCAGATAAGCATCCGTATTGTCTTCTGTCCAGTAGTTGCCTTGATGCCAGGTAGGCATGTTGTTGTACGGGCGGTTATACTGTCCCCAGAAAATACATTCCGAACTGGGATACCAATCCTGTTTTCCCACACCCTGGAAGAAGGCGGAAAGGAAGAAGTTGTTCCAGTCACCGGAAAGATTGATGCTATACGCATAGCGAGGCAACGCATTTCCGATCACGGTCTTGTCGCCGTGGTCGTCTACAGTGTTATTGCCGTAGTCGATCACATGGTCGCCGTTCAGATCCTTGATCTTCACATCTCCCGGATAGGTGATACGCTTGGAGGAAGACTGGATCAATGTCTGGTCAGCATGGCTGTCGATATCGGCCTGGTCCTTGAACAGCCCCTCGGTCACATATCCCCAGATTTCACCTACACGCTTGCCGGCATAGTAGTCATCCAGGTTACCTGTCTGGTTGTTATAGCGGTCGATGGTCGAGATATAGTCGGACAGCGTACCACGGATCTCGTAGTTGAACGGTTTCTCTGCCAATGTGAACTGGTCGCGCCAAGTCAGCGTGATTTCCCATCCCTTGGTCGTCATGTCGGCATAGTTGCCTTTGGGAGAAGAGGCGCCGAACACATCGGGAAGCGTTTCGCCGACCGTGTACATATCCGTTGTCTTACGGATGTAATAGTCACCGTTAAATTGCAAGCGGTTGTTCAACATGCCGAAGTCCAGTCCGACATCGGTCGTCGTTGCCGTTTCCCAGGTCAGTCCGTCAGGCATGACGGCAGGAGCACTCGTATACTTGTTCTTCAAACCGTTCAGGACACGACCGGAAGTGCTGATGCTCAACAACTCGAGGAAGCTATAGGGAGAAACATTACCATTCCCTAACGAACCGTATGAAGCACGTATTTTCAGATTGGAGAACAAATCCGGGTTCACCTTCCAGAACGCCTCTTCCGACACGCGCCATCCACCGGAGACAGAAGGGAAGAACGCCCATTGCTGATCGGTCGGGAATTTGGAAGAACCGTCATAGCGTCCATTCACTTCCAACAGATAGCGATCCTTGAACGCATAGTTCAGACGGAAAAAGCCACCTGCCACGCGCCATCTGTTATAACCTCCCGACGTAGTGATCGCATCTCCCAGCGCCAAGTTGATGTTTTCCGAATCGTCGAGCAGCAACCCGTTGCGCTGCACATAGGTGCTCTTATAAGTTGACTGTTCATAATTGTAACCGACCATACCTTTGAAATAATGCGCATCACCGAATGTATCCTCATAATCGGCATACAGGTTGGTCGCAATATACTCGGTCCGCATATTACTCTCCTTCAAGTCATTGTATTTGGTACTCAGTTCGACAATCTGCCCTTCGTGAGTGCTATAAGGAACCGGTACGCGGCGTTGCGTCTGTCCCTCGTCCGTATTGCGGAACGTGAAGTCGCCCCGTACGTGCAATTTGTTTTCCAGAAAAGAAGCAGTAAAGCCGGTCGTATTCTTCAACACCTTGTTATTGGTATCGATACCGTTCTTGCCATAGATAAAGTCACCGACCGAATAAGCGGCCGAGAAAGTCAGGCTGCCGTCGGGGTTGAAGATAGGCGAGGTCGGATGACCTTCATCGGAAATGTTACGCCAGATGGAGCCGCCTTCGCCGACATTGATCGGGTTATGGTAATCCATATTGGAAAAATCCATATTGTTCTCGATCTTCAGCCAGTCGAACACCTGTATGGAACCTTTCGCACGCAGGTTCATCATCTTATAATTGTCGGTATTATAGCGAAACAAACCGTCGTAGCCATAGAACCGTCCGGAAACGTAGTAGTTCAGTTTCCCGTTGTTACCGGTTACCGACAAGTTATGGTCCTGTGCGAAAGTCGTTTTCTTGTACAGGGCGTCATAATAATCCTCGTTGCCGTAATAGACATATTTGCCGGTAGCATCGACCGTCACCTCGTCAGTTATGCCCTGCTCCTTCCGCCTTTTGAAGTCTTCCAGCCAGCCGAGGGAGAATTCCTGCGTCTTGTTGATGTTCTTAGGGTCAGCCGAATAGTTGTTCCACGCATGATAGGCTTCATAGAAATGACTGGCATATTCATATCCGTCGGTCACGAAGTCGGGAACCGTCACCGGCTTCTGCATGGCGAAATTTCCGGAATAGGTAATGGAAGTCTTGTCCTTAGTCGGCTCTTTCGTGGTGATCAGTACGACCCCGAAAGTACCGCGCGCCCCATAGATGGCAGCCGAAGCGGCATCTTTCAGGACAGACACGCTGGCGATATCGTTCGGGTTCAACATCGAGGGATCACCTTCCACACCGTCGATCAGGACCAGTGCGCTACCCCCCTGCCCGATCGAAGTCGTACCGCGGACATTATAACTCGCCGAACGGGTCGGCTTGCCGTCGGTCAACTGGATGTTCAAGTTCGGGATCGAACCTTGCAGGGCTTGTGTCACGTTGGGAACGGAACGATTGTCAAACACTTCGCTGGTCACCTGTTCGACGGCTCCGGTCAGGTTCACTTTCTTCTGTGTGCCGTAACCGACCACGACCACTTCGTCCAGCGTCTGCGTATCTTCCATCAAGACCACTTTCAGCTCTTTCTCTCCTTTCAGTGTGATTTCTTTCGAGATATATCCGATAAAAGAGATGGTTAACACAGCGTCAGGGGCTACTTCCAGCGAAAACTTCCCGTCGATATCGGTCACCGCCCCGTTAGTCGTTCCTTTTTCCACTACATTGGCTCCGATAACGGGTTCTCCGTATCCATCCACAATCGTACCTGTCAGATGATACGCGCCCTGCTGGGCTACGCTTATGATTCCGCCCGGACTGGCCGAACAGATGACAGGGACTCCCTGTAATGCACCTGCGATACATAGTAAACCCGCAAACCGGGTCACTCTACTCTTAATCTCCATGGTTGTTCTTTTTGCGTTAAAACAAATATATTTTCACCTAATTAAAACCGCTGCAAAGGAACAACCGGAGTATTAAATCGCTGTTTACTATCAATTACAATATCGTTACAGAACCAATTCCCTGAACAGTATCTCCAACGTCTGGTCCAAATCGTCGGAGAAGCCCGGATGCGGACGTGAAGTCTGGATAGATGCACTCCGCACTGCTGTCAGCCACCGAAACCGTTCCGGGATGTTCAGAGCAGCGATAGGGCCGCCCTCTTTCGTGCCGGAACAGATTTTATCGAAAACATGCAGATTGGCAAACAACGATTCACGGTCCAACTCGGAAGAAAACAGATTCAACTTGTCCTCGTCCACCTTATAAAGCGCCTTGATGTACTTCGCTCTTTTCGAGAACAGAATAATTCCCACATTGAAAAACTCCTCACGCTCTACTCTGGGAACCAAACGGATAACGGCATATTCATATAAGTGCTTTCCTTGCATCTTGTGCTTCTTTTATAAATGTTTCGGAATGTGCCAGTCTCTCACATAAGAACCGGATATAAATCTCTCTTATCTCTTGCGGCCTACCGGGACTTTCGCTCCAATGCAACCAGTCGTCGGGAATCAGAGCCACGATCTCCCGGATCTTCTCTTCCGTCAGCAGGCGTTTCATCTCGGCATCCGCCTCTTCCAACCCGGAAGCTTCGGGCAATAGCACGTGATCTTTGATCTGCACGAACGGACTTACGGCATGCTTTTGCCAGTTCACCCATGAATAATGGAAATAAAGCGAAGCACCATGATCGATCAGCCACAGTTCCTTATGCCACATCAGCATATTGGTATTCCGGAATGTACGGTCTACATTGGTCAGGAACGCATCCAGCCACACGATACGGGACGCCAGCTCAGCCCCGACCTTCGTCACTGCCGGGTCGAAGGTAAGAGCTCCCGACAGAAAATGCAGCCCGAGGTTCAATCCCCGGCTGCCTTGCAGCAGATCCTGGATTTCCTCATCACCTTCGGTACGCCCGAAAGCCTCGTCCAAATTCAGGAAGACCAGTTCGGGAACCCGGAAACCAAGTGCACGGGCTATTTCACCGCCAACCAGTTCGGCTATCAGCGCTTTCGTCCCGTGGCCTGCCCCACGGAACTTCACGACATATTTAAACTCATCATCAGCTTCCGCCAATGCCGGCAACGATCCGCCTTCCCGAAGAGGCATGATATAGCGCGTCACATTCTCTGTCCGTAATTCCATCACATTCCAGTTATTTGAAGATAAAGATACATGTTCTTTTTAAACAAACGAAGATTGACGGCACACTATCTGTTTGTTTTTTCGCCATAATCCGCCAACCGCCTTCACCTCTGTCCATAACAAATTAATTATAAAACAATTAACGGGTGAACCCAAAGAGTAAAAGTGCCTTCACCGGTCACAGTTGCCTTCACCGAAAAAAGTAAAC
>DXRF01000120.1 GCA_019411205.1 Parabacteroides sp.
CGCCCCCCATTGAAAACGGCGAAGGTTTTTCGAGAAATCGTAAGGGGCATTTTTACCATCGGCAAAAACAACTTTATTGCCGGTAGGATCACCTTCGCGCAAATAGCCATCATACACGTTTCCGGAAAAATCGCCTTCCAACATATATGCAAAATACGGCCCCAGGTTCATACTGAAGCGACGATTAAACTGATGAGTTGCCAAAACCGGAAAAGACAGATATGTACTCTCTACATTAGTTTTCACATATCCGGTCCAATTTCCTTTTATGCGTTCACCCCCTTCACCGATGATTTCCATTCCATAGTTTTTCACCTTGGCATTCGTTTTCATCCCTTTGCTATCCAAACGAACACCGATTCTCATTCCCCATTTCTTTTCTTGATCAAACCACTTTGTCACATTCCCTTCTATCGCTACAGCCATAGTAGGATTATAACCCGTTATATTACGAATCTCGACGGGTAAAGGTATCGGAGCCGTTCCTCCTATATTAAAGCCGGCTTTTACCTCATACTCCAAACCGATCAATGCAGAGTTGATAATTCCCTTATTCCGGTCTTCCTGTCCAAAAACCGAAAACGTCACCAGCAACAAGGCCAGTACACAAATTGATATAATATTCTTTCTCATCACAATAATCTTTTTAATCTGCTGTATGAATCAATTCTACTTCATCGATATACAATGTACTACCGACAGCACCTCTGAAATAATCCCCCTCAATGCTGGAAGAAAAGACAATAGCCACATTATATTTGCCTGCTTTCAGTTTATCTTGATCCACCGTCTTTCCAGTCTTTGTCACAAACGGTAAATAGAACTCCGTCCACTCATCCGTTTCCTTCCGGTCTTTCTCATCAATGCGAGCTATGGATATCAAATTCGGATGATCAAAACGATTCGTTGCATCCAATGTTTTTGTCTTTGCATCCGTCTCGTAAAAGATTGCATAAATATCCCATGTATCCTTTTTATCTTTTACGACATTTCCTTTCTCATCTTTATATACTTCACCTGCCTTATACTTATAATATCCCTTCAAGTAGGTCGGTACATGCTCGAACGGAACTCCGAACATTGTCGCTTTCAATGGATTGGTCAATGCATTTCCTACACTGAACGTACCCATAAAAAGATTACCGGCCGCAATAGGCATACCCAACTTCGAACCAAAATCTCCAGTCGACTTTGTTTCCAACTTTACACATTTGCCAATCTTTCCTTCTGCATAAGAAGAAGTCGGAAATGACGCCGGATCTTCCGTACCAGCCCCAGTCAAGGCAAAACCTGTATTTCCACTGGCCCAATCCATTACCCATTTTCCATCAGAATCATTCTCATAGAAAACATTAAATACATATTTCAAAAGCGAACTTTTGTAATCCTTTACATTCTCAAAATGATACTCCGAACTGATTCCGGCAATAATATAAGTAACCTGATATTCTTTCTTCCAGTTTCCATCTTCAGAAGTTACCGTATAAGATTGCGGAGTCGTAAAGTCACGTTCGGTCCCGCTAACCGGAGAAATGGTTGCACCGGGAGTCAATGTAAATTCAGGTGCCTGATGCGTCAAATCGGCATCGGCCGTCACCATCAATACCACTTTATTATTTTCTATAATCGGATCACGTTTCAAGATATCTCCCGGCACTGTACAAGTCAATATATCCGCTTCTGCATTCAACGCTTCGTCACGAATACACGAAACCTGCGTAATTCCCAGCAAAAGACACACAATAAAATAGGTTATTCTCATCATCTTCTATTTTTATATAATCGGAATAAGTTTCTCTTAAAAAACAAAACGGGTACAAAAATACATCCCTTTTCCCAAAAAGCCACCGTATTTATATTTTTATCACAGTTTTTATTGTATCGCTCACCTATTATTTATACATTTGGCTCAACAACTTATAATATCTAATTCATAAGACCATGACAACACGCAGAGATTTTATCCGGCAAGCGACCTTATTAGGAGCCGGACTTTCCATGAGTCCATTCTTTATCAACGCAACTCCTGGAAGTGTAGGAGCGAACGACAAAATACGTGTCGGACTGATTGGCTGTAAAGGGATGGGATTTTCAGACCTACAGGCTTTCCTCCGGAATCCGGAAGTCGAGTGTATCGCGCTATGTGACATCGATGACGAAGTCCTCAACAGCCGCGCAGCCGAAACTCAAAAGATCACAGGCAAGAAAGTTAAAAACCTATATAAAGACTGGCGAAAACTGATCGACAACAAAGATATCGACGTTGTCATCGTCGGTACACCCGACCATTGGCACTGCCTGCAAATGGTAGCCGCCTGTGAAGCCGGTAAGGATGTTTATTGCGAAAAGCCGTTAGGCAACAGCATTGAAGAATGTAACATTATGGTTCGCGCCGCCGAAAAATACAACCGGGTGGTACAGGTAGGACAATGGCAGCGCAGTGACCCACACTGGCAGGATGCCATGGCATTCGTACACAGCGGGCAATTAGGCAAGATACGTACCGTCCGCGTCTTTTCATACCAAGGTTGGTGTCCTTCCATCCCGGTCAAGCCGGACGAACCTGTTCCTGCAGGAGTAGACTATGACATGTGGCTGGGCCCGGCTCCTAAACGTCCGTTCAACCGTAACCGTTTCCATTTCACCTTCCGATGGTTCTGGGATTATGCCGGCGGACTGATGACGGATTGGGGCGTGCACCTGCTCGACTATGCATTATATGGAATGAACGTTACGGCTCCCAACTCCATCATGGCCTCGGGTGGCAAATTCGGATATCCGGATGACGCCTGCGAAACACCGGACTTGCTGCAGACAATTTATACATTCGATGACTTCACTGTCATGTGGGATCATGCAATCGGTATCGACGACGGAGCTTACGGGCGTAATCACGGCCTGGGATTTGTCGGAGAAAACGGAACACTGGTTGTCGACCGCGGCGGCTGGGAAGTAATCCCCGAAAAAGTTAGCGGCAAGGCCCGTATGGAAGCTGTTCCATTGAAGAAAGCATATGGTGAAGGCGGCTTAAATTTGCATGTCAAGAACCATCTGGAATGTATCAAGTCGCGCAACCGCAACTGTAATGCCAGCATCGAGATCGGCGCCCATATCGCCAAGTTCTCCCAATTAGGCAACATCGCCTACCGTACCGGCAAGAAACTGACTTGGGACGGAAAGAGTTTCCATGACGCAGAAGCAGACAAATACCTATGCAAGGAATACAGGGCTCCTTGGGTGTTGCCGAAGATTTAAACAAAAAGAGGTTGTGTCAATGCAGGCACAACCTTTTTTATACAATAACTTGTTCACGTAAAGGATTATCTATACTTTTGTTCGAATGAAAATCAGAATAGGAATAAATTATGAAGATAACAATAGAAAACGGGAAAGAAACAGTCATCAATCTTTCCGGACAATTGGATACGTTAACTTCCATAGATCTTGAAAAAGAGATCACTCCCATCCTTCAGGGAGAAGCGCAAACGGTGGTGCTCAACGGTGCGGAACTGACCTACATCAGCAGTGCCGGACTCCGTCTGCTTCTGACGCTGCAAAAAGGGATGAAGAACAAAGGAGGCTCTTTCCGGCTGAAGAATATTCAGAATGAGATCATGGAAATCCTGAATATCACCGGATTCTCCCACATTCTCACGATCGAATAACAAGCGTCTCTATTCCGGCAGATGACAAACACGCTACATATAAAGAACGAGCTGGAACAGCTAACCCGTCTATACGCGTTTCTGGACCAGCAAGCCGGCGTTTACGAACTGGAGGAGCTACAGTCGATGCAAATCAAACTGGCACTAGAAGAAGCCGTGACCAACGTCATCCTGTATGCCTATCCCGACAAGAAAGACCAGGACATCCGTATTGACATGAGCTACGAGAACAAACAGTTGACAATCGTCATAACCGATACCGGCATCGGTTTCAATCCTCTCGAAAGGCAAGAGCCGGACCTTACTCTCTCGCTGGAAGAGCGCCCGATAGGCGGCCTCGGGATTTATCTGGTCAAGCAACTGATGACGAAAGTCAGCTATAATCGTTCAGCCGGGAAAAATATACTCACAATGACAAAAGACATTCATTGATATGGCAGACTTCGACATTAAAGATATAGCAGCGCTCAAAGTAAAGCTGCAAATCATAGAGAAGCTCGTATTGGCCGACTGGATTTTGATTATCCTGTCGATGTATTACGACTGGGGAGGATGGATCACCTGCCTGATCGTTATTCAAATCATCCTGTATATCTACAAATCGAAACTGCGCAAACAACTGAAGCAGAAAGAGTATCTCGCCAAAGTGGTAGAAGAGCGAACTATCGAACTCCGTATCCAGCGCGACCAAGTGCTGAATGAATCCAAAAAACTATCCGACGCCCTCGACGCTCTGGCGAAAGCACAGGACGAACTGGTCCGCAAGGAGAAGCTGGCTACAGTCGGACAATTGACGCAGGGACTGGTCGACCGCATCCTGAACCCGATCAACTACATCAACAACTTTGCCGGCCTTTCCGCCAACCTGATCAAAGACCTGAAGGAAAACATTACGGACCAGCAGGCGATCATGTCAAAAGAGAACTACGCCGACAGCATCGAGATTCTCGATATGATCAACAGCAACTTGCAGAAGATAAACGAACACGGCTGCAACACTGTCCGGATCGTCAAAGCAATGGAAGAATTGTTGAAAGACCGTCACGGCGATGTCACCCCGACGGACATCTGCAACCTCTGCAAGGTGAACGTGGACGTGATCCGCAAGCTGTTCAAAGAAGACATCGAGAATAAGCAGATACAAATCGAACTCGACTGCCCGGAAGAACCTGCGACCGCAGAGA
Source organism: Parabacteroides sp. (assembly GCA_019411205.1). Classification (GTDB taxonomy): domain Bacteria; phylum Bacteroidota; class Bacteroidia; order Bacteroidales; family Tannerellaceae; genus Parabacteroides. The sequence continues at coordinate 4,850 of DXRF01000120.1, forward strand.
TCAATATCGAGCAGATGAACAAAGTGATGCTCAACTTACTCAAGAACAGCATCTACGCATTGCTGAAGAAATTGCAAAAAGAAGATTTCACACCCGTCATCAACATACACGTGGAAAAGAGGCTGAACGGGACAATCTTCCTCTGCATCCGCGACAACGGCATCGGCATCGAAGACAATATCAAAGCCAAGATATTCGAACCGTTCTTCACCACGAAGCCCACTGCCGAGGCAGCGGGTGTCGGCTTGTATCTCTGCCGTGAGGTGATCTTGAACCACCAAGGCTCCATCATCGTGAAAAGCGAGAAGGACAACTTTACCGAGTTTATGATTACGATTCCTATTTATCAAAAAAGCAACAACAATGAATGAGGACAGTATGAAAGAGTTAGAACGTCTGAGGGAACAGATCAGCCAACAGGAAAAGATGGCTTCACTCGGACTGTTGAGCGCAGGTATCGCACATGAGATACAGAACCCGCTCAACTTCGTGATCAACTTCAGCAAACTATCATGTAAGTTGCTGCAAGATATGGAAGACGTATTGGACGAACTGGAAAGCAAGCTCTCTGCCGAGGTGGACGAGGAGATTAGGGAAATCATGGACGACCTCAAAAGCAACATGTGCAAGATCGAGGAAAACGGCAACCGGGCATCGAGTATCGTCCGAGGCATCCTGCTCTATTCCCGCGGCAAGGACAACGAATACATACCGACCGACATCTGCCAGCTGACAAAAGAATATGTATGGCTTTCCTACCATGCTGTCCGCGCCAATAACAAGAGCTTCAATGTTACCATCATAGAAGAATACGACAATACACTCCCGCTGGTCAAAGTAATCCCGCAGGACTTCAGCCGCGCTGTTCTCAACCTGATGAACAACGCCTGCTATGCAGTCTTTAGCAAGTCTAAAGGTGTCGCTGAAAATCCTTATAGTCCGACCATCAAGGTAAGACTGGCAAAAGACGGCGACCGGGTACGGTTGGTTATCGAAGACAACGGCCCGGGAATCACGAAGGAGGTCAAAGAGAAACTTTATACACCGTTCTTCACCACCAAACCGGTCGGAGAAGGAACCGGCCTCGGCCTCTCTATCACCAAGTCGATCATCGAACAAAAACATAACGGAACGATCGAGATGGAATCAGAGCCGAACGAATTCACCCGTTTCACCATTACCATTCCGATTCAATAATCAGAGAAACAACGCTACTATGGCTATAAAAATATTAAGTGTAGACGACGAACTTGACCTGGAAATACTGCTGACTCAATATTTCCGGCGCAAAATAAAGAAAGGCGAATATGAATTCCATTTCGCCCACAACGGACTGGAAGCACTCCAAATGCTGCTTGCCATGCCAGACTTCGACGTGATCCTGAGCGATATCAACATGCCGGAAATGGACGGGCTTACGTTACTCACAAAGATCAACGAAATGCGTAACCCGGCGCTGAAATGCATTATGGTATCGGCCTACGGCGATATGGAGAATATCCGTAGTGCTATGAATCAGGGGGCTTTCGACTTCACGACCAAACCGATCAATCTCGAAGACCTCGAACGTACCATTGAAAAGGCAGCCGAGCAGATTGCCTTCATCAAACAGGCACAAAAGGAACACACACAGTTGGAATCCATCCAGAACGACCTGCATGTCGCCCAGGAAATCCAGCAGACGATTCTGCCCAAAACATTCCCTCCGTTTCCGAAACTGAAATCGTTCGACTTGTATGCCTATATGAGTGCCGCCAAATATGTAGGAGGTGATTTTTATGATTTCTTCTGTATCGACCAGGACCGTCTCGGCTTCGTCATTGCCGACGTATCAGGCAAGGGTGTTCCCGCCGCAATCTTCATGGCTATCAGCCGGACTGTGATACGTGCCATCGCCCTGACCGAAAACTCGGCTTCCATGTGCATGCAACGTTCCAACAACATTCTCTGCCAAGAAAGCGTAAACGACATGTTCGTGACCGTATTCTATGGTATCCTGAATATCCATACAGGCACCGTCACCTACAGCAATGCAGGTCACAACCCGCCTATCCTGATGAAAAAGGACGGTTCCATTTCCAAAGTGCCACCCACTGGCGACATGATATTGGGAGCGATCAACGATGCCTGCTATCACGAAAAGGAGCTAAAGATGTCACCCGGTGACAACCTCTTTCTCTATACCGACGGGGTAACGGAAGCGATGAATACGAAGCACGAACTATATAGCGAACAACGGCTGCTCGAAAACTGCCGGACGCTTACCGGAAAGAACCCGAAAGAGGTTGTGGAAAAGATAACCGAAACGGTTGGCGAATTTGTCGTCGGTGCAGTCCAATCGGACGATATCACGTTACTTTCGATCAGCTACACAGGGTGACGAAAATGAAAAAATAAGCAGCCCGGCCTCCAATAGGAAGTCGGGCTACATTATATTATAAGGGATCTTGCTTACTTCAGCAAAGCATCGCGAATACCCATGATCTCGGCATTGGCAGCACGGGCGCTCTGGATAGAAGCAACCTTTTCTTTCAGCGGAGCAATCGTTTCGCCTAACTGTTTCAGGTCAGGATAGTAAGCAGCCAAATCAGCAACCACCTCTTCCAGCATGCTGACACGCTTTTCCATATTGGTAGAAAGACCGGCAGAAGTAGCATCGCCTTCTACAACCAATGTAGGATTGGCAATTAAACAAGCATATTCAGCAGAAGCAGCACCCAACATTTCAATTTCGGTATCTACTTTGTTTTCTGCAGCCATCTTTTCGATGATCTTGTCTTCCTGTGCGTTCAGGAAAGCCTGCAATTGTTCTTTAGTTGCATCTTTCGGAGCCTGTTCTTTCAGGATATCCAAAACAAACGACACATTCAGGTCTGTAGCCAACTTGGCTATTACGCCTTCCACTTCGGCTGTCGGCTTACCGATTGCTTTCAATACGTTATAATCAGCCATATACATACCCAATGCACGGGCTTTCTGTGTCGGTGTGCTCAATTCGGCAGCCTTACCAACCGGCATCATATACTTGATATCACCCACATTTACTTTTACTTCACCTGTAGAAAGACGGTAAGGAATTTCAGAATCCGGCATGTCCTTCAAGAATTGAATTGTTTCTTGTTTCAACTCCTCAGTCAACAGGTCTTTCGGAGCCTTACCTGCTATAACAGCAGCTTCTTCAGTCTTTTCAGCTTCTTCGCTTGTTTTCTTGGCTCCGTTGCAGGAAGTCATTCCCAATACTAATGCTGCTACGGCGAGCATGCTTAATACACTCTTTTTCATATTGTATAATTTAATAATTTATTATTTCGATCCTCAAAATTCGTCCCGTTTCAAAATTCGTCCCGGAAACTCCGCGAATATAGCGATAATCACCAATAATGCAAAGAAACCTATAACCAATAAATTAAATTTATAAGTAGAAATATGATATCCAGCCCAATTTTTTTCATGACTGTAGAAAGCGGCACGTCCGAAACGGTTGTCGGGTTCCACATACACCTGCCCGATCGCCGGGTAGATACGATGGTTCGCTTCCTTATACAGG
>DXRF01000121.1 GCA_019411205.1 Parabacteroides sp.
CCACCAAAGTTTCCCTTCCTTTTCTAACTAATTGCTGAATTGTAGGCATTTCTTTTCTTTTTTAAACTTTGAATGTGTTATTATTATAATTATCTATTTCTTTATTTTGAGCTGCAAAGGTACACATTCTTTTCGGATTATCAAGAAGTTGCGCCTTCTTTTTCGTACACTTCACGCTAAAACGCTGCAAAGGTACGCATTTGTTCCCGTTTAACAAGACGCGTCTTTCGAGTATTTATAAACAATTAACAATTATTTCTATTACAAGCCTCAGCAATCCAGAACAACCGACCTCTTTTATACAAAATCCAGTAGACATGGAATGCCGATTATTTGAAACGTTTCTCCAGTTCTTCGTCCGTCAACTTCGAAATAATGGTCTTCCCATCAGGAGTCAGATTCGATTCCTGGCAGGAAAAAAGAGAAGCGAGCAAGTTGTCCATCTCTTCCCCAGACAGGATCTTTCCCGGACGGATAGCAGCAGCTTTAGCCAAAGACAGTGCCAACGAGTCACAGATTTCCTCACGCACTTCGCAACCGGTCTCAATTGCACGATCCACCATATTCCGGATCAAAGACACCGGATCCAGATTCTCCACACCGGCAGGAAGTCCGTTGATAGCATAGCTGTTATTCCCCAAGTTCGTCAGATCAAAACCGATAAAACAAATATCTTCGAGCAAGGCCGGTAAGACTGCTGCTTCGCTGGCGGTAAACTCGACAATCTCAGGAAAAAGAACTTGCTGGGAAGCACCCCGCTGCTGCCTGATGTTCACAATGTACTGATCGAATAAGATACGAACATGGGCACGGTGTTGATCGATCAAAGCCAACCCCGACTTCAAAGAGGTTATGATATATTTTCCTTTATATTGATAACAGGAGGAGGAAACATCGTTGAACAAACTGTCCGAAGTGTCTTGAACAGCTACTTCATCAGCATCGATGGTCGGCTCGGAAATATCCGGAGCCAAGAAAGGTTCGGTTAATTCCGGATCCTGCCGTATAGCGTTCCGGTCTCCCTCGAAATCATTATAAAGCTTAGACCAGTCGAACTCCGGTTTCTTATAAGAAGAGGTTTCAAAAGGATTATACCCGGAATTTACCTGCACACGGGGAGCTTTATAAGGCGTCGCTTCCTTCACGGGATTATACACAGGGATATCGATAGCGTCTTCCACATCGAAATCAATTGTCGGGATCGCACTGGATTTGGCCAGTGCTTCACGGGTCGCGGCCATCAGGATTTGCCAGATCGGCTGTTCGTTTTCAAACTTGATCTCCGTCTTGGTCGGATGGATATTGACATCTATCGTAGCCGGATCAAGCGTAAAGTAGATAAAGTAGTTCGGCTGCTCACCTGCCGGGATCAGTTGTTCGTAAGCCTGCATGACCGCTTTGTGAAAATACGGATGCTTCATGAAACGCCCGTTTACAAAGAAATACTGCAAAGCCCCCCTCTTCTTTGCCGAATCGGGCCGCCCCACAAAGCCTGAGATTGTCACCAACGAACTTTGCGCATCCACAGAAAGAAGCTTTTGGTTCAGCGTTTTTCCATATACATTAACAATACGTTGCCTCAAACCGGACTCAGGCAGGTTGAATATCTCCGTATCGTTATGGTAAAGAGACAAAGCGACCTGCGGATTGACCAAGGCAATCCGTTCGAATTCATTGATGATATTCCGGAACTCTGTCTCATTCGATTTCAGGAACTTCCGACGTGCCGGAACATTAAAGAAGAGGTTCTTCACTGAAAAAATACTTCCTTCGGTACAGGCATCCGGTTCGACACTCTCTAATTCTGAACCCGAAAATACAAGATGCGTCCCCAGTTCGGCACCTTTCAAGCGGGTACGAAGCTCCACTTGCGAAACCGCCACTATCGAAGCAAGCGCCTCACCACGAAATCCCATCGTATGGAGAGAAAAAAGATCGTCTGCAGTAGAAATCTTCGAAGTAGCATGCCGTTCAAAAGCCATACGGGCATCAGTCTCGGACATACCCTTTCCATCATCGATCACTTGAATCAACGTACGACCGGCATCCTTTATATTCACCTGAATGTATCCGGCACCGGCATCCACCGCATTTTCCACCAACTCCTTTACGACAGAGGCAGGACGCTGGATAACCTCGCCTGCCGCTATCTGATTGGCAATACTGTCAGGAAGTAAATGAATTATATCACTCATTGCATAAACAAAAACCAAAATAAGGCAGCCAATACAGCAGCAGCAACTAGTAGTTTCACATTCTTATAAGTACGACTCCGTTGGTCATCACCTCTATCGCGGCTTTTCTTCAAATGCGAAGTACCTTCTATAAAGCTACCTTTGATCTCAGCCTTATAATCTTCTGCACTTAACTGGTCTTCCATGCCAATCTCACGCTTCACCTTACGGATGCGATCTTCCATCGCCTCCTTACGGGGATCCCAGTAAATCGGCTTGTGAGTATATTGGCGAGGCTTCCGTACATTATAAAATGAGAATAATGCCATAATCTTTTATTATTTGAAAATTCTTTGCTAATGTACAAATTTATTACTTCTCTTGGGTGATTCCGTCGCTTTTCTTTTCACCACCTCGTAAATGTCATCCCTATTCTTCGGACGCAGATAGTCGAACCAATAAAAATCTTTCAACATCTTTTGGTCGGGCTTCAGATCCGGAATAGGAGTCATGCTGCCGACCGGACTCGGCCAGATTTTCAGTTTATCCAGCTTATTGTCTTTCACCCAGATCGTCAGGAAGCCGCTCTTGGTCTCATTCATCCCGACTTTCGCTCCATCCTTTTCCAAAGGATAAAAAATAGATTCGGCATTTCCCGCGACATCGATCTGATGAACGGTTTGCCCCTCAAAATAGGCTTTCAGGTCGTTCCCCTTCAACTGGTTATAGTAACTCGAGTCGACATGCTGTGCCGCAAAAGCAAACTGGATCACATGAGCATATTCGATCGTACTATCATTCATATAAATAGCGATCGTGTCACCATACAGTTGATATTGTTCATTCCAAAGAACCGGCTCCGTATACATATATAATACAGAATCACGAGTATTGAACTGCATGGAATCACATACGCCTTGCATATCGGTCCGGTAGAAACGTACGCCATAATAAGCCTTGATCTCCCGGTAAACGGAGTCGACCGTCACCATCTGCAACGTATCGGCATGCAAGAACAACGTATCGCCTTGCGAATACTCAAGGAAACGGGCACTGTCGGTTGCAAAAGCATATCCGGTCTGTTCATTATAATAACCATACTCGCCTTGCAGCGTCACATGCTGGAGCGTATCGATCAGGCTCATATTTCCATAGACCTCTCCCATACCCGTATCCCGGTTATAGAAGATTGAGTCGCCAATCAGGATCTTCTCACCCGATTCTACCTGAGACTGATCGAGCAAAAGGGATGTGTTGTTCACCGTATCATACCATCCTCTTGAAGTATGGATCGTACCACTGTCCGAAACAATGACAGATGGCCCCAGGATGGTAGCGACCTTGGATTCTGTGTCATAATGCAAAGTATCGGAATACAATGTGAAGTCAGGGTTCTCTACCTGCACGCTGTCATTGAACACCGCCAGCTTCGTCTCCGGAGAATATTGTCCGTAGAAAGAAGATAACTGATTCAGGGAATCCACGATCAACCCACCCTCAAAATAGTATCCGATATTCGGAATGCGTTCATAATTGAGGCTATCCGTAAAGAGCGTCACCTGCCCGTTCTCCATCCGGACGTTCTCGCGCAGGTAAGCAACCTGTGTGTTTCCGTCATAAAAAAGATAATCTCCGTAGACAAACAGGGTGTCTCCCTGCTCCATCCGGACATTACTGAATGCTTCGAGTGAATTGGTCTGCTCAAAAAAGTAAGCACTGTCACAATACATATATGAACTGTCATGCCGGAAACATACATCGCCGTTCAATATCTGTGCATCCGGCTTTACAGCCTTATCGAAAGATAGCGTATTGGTATGGATCAAGTATATCTTCGTCTTTTTGGCCGGGACCGTATCCGTCATGACCTGCAAACTATCGGCAGCCAAGCTGTCCGGCGGGGTGACTGTCACGTCTTGTGCAGTAATAGCAACAGTATCTGCACGCACAATACTATCCTGAGCCTGTGCAAAAGCACAGACTGCCAACAAAAAAAACAGACCTGTGAAAATAAATTTATTTACAGTCCTCATTCTTTAATCCAGCCGGGATACTGGAAATCACAATTACGCCAGCCGTCGCTGATACGCACATATGTGCTTTTCTGCTTCTTAATGATCCAGTCATGCAGCAATTCTTCACGTTTCCGAGATTCGACAATCGATTTCAAAGCCTGATAATCATCCGATATATTTGCCTTATGCTGGTCTACTCTGGCTTTCAGTTTTACAATAGCAACCACTTCTTTCTGCTTATCGTTGATCATAGTGAAAGGTTTGGAGATATCACCCACCTGCATGGTGTAAACCATCTTACCGATTTCCTGTGGCAGTTCGGCCATTTCGAATTTCGGAGTGCTGTGGTTGTCACTTTCAAAATTCTGGTTCACCATCAAACCTTTGTTATTTCTCGTATCCTTGTCAGCAGAGATAAAAGTCGCCGCTTCTTCAAAAGTAAATTTCTTTGCCGTTAAGTCGTTATACAACGAATCCATACGTGTCATACACTCGTTCAACTCCTTGTCCGAAACTTTCGGCTTCAACAGGATATGACGACAGTTGATACGGTCGCCACGCTTTTCGATCAATTGGATAATATGATAGCCATATTCGGTCTGCACGATCTGGGAAATCTTCTTCGGATCCTTCAAGTTGAAAGCCACATTTGCGAATTCGGGCAACAAACTTGTCTTACCCAAGAATCCCAGTTCTCCCCCTCTTTTGGCTGATTCCGGGTCTTCAGAATACAGACGGGCCAATGTCGAGAACTCATATTTCCCGCTGTTGATATCATCGGTAAATTGGCGAAGACGAGCCTTAATGGCATCTGTCTCTTCAAATGGGATCTTCGGTTCCATCGTGATGATCTGCACCTCGACTGTTGTCGGGATATTAGGCAGACTGTCTTTAGACAACTGGCTATAATACTTACGAACCTCAGAAGGTGTCAACTTGATTTCACCGATCAACTGGCGCTTCATCTGCTCTACTGTCTGTTGCTCCATGATCATCTCCTTACGTTCGTCTTTCAGTTGGGAAATCTTTTTACCGAAATATTCCTCCAACTTTTCCTTAGATCCCATCTGGTTGATTGCGAAATTGATCCAACGATCCGTCTCTTGGATCACTTGGCTTTCACTCACTTCCACACTATCGATCTTCGCCTGGTTCAGGAACAACTTCTGTATTGCCATCTGTTCAGGGAGCACGCAATAAGGGTCACCGTCAAAACGCTGTCCCTCGTTTTGCAGATATAAACGCTGGCTCTCGATGTCCGAACGCAAAATTGCATCATCTCCTACCACCCACACGATTTCATCGATCACATTATCCTGGGCATACACCACACAAGATAAACAGGCAAGAATGAATACTGTCAAAATCTTTTTCATCATGTACTTCTCTATAAGCTACCAATCACGGTTCCGTATAAAACGTGACGTCACCGCTCCTGACTGCATCATTATATAATTCTTCTTCAAATTTCTTCAAAAATTCCACCTTACGCCGATTTGTCAGCATCTCCACGATCTGCGCACTGGCATAGTCGTACGGCGCCACACTTCCCACAGGTAGATATTCCTTAATATTCAACAGATAGCAATATATACTATCCGAGACTTCGACAAACTTGTTTGCCTTTAGGAAGTCGTTCGCATTCGACACATGCACCGGAATATTATCCATCACCTGGTCGAAGTCCACCCATTTGTCGTAAAAGTAGTCATAAATACTGGCATTCTGTACACTATACTTCTCAATTTTTTCTAAAGAAGCCTCAGATGTCGACCTATACCATCCTTTTACATCAGAAAGCCCGGGGGCATCCACCGGGATTTTCAGGAAAAGGCCTTTCACCAAAGCCTTGTCCAGCACAAACTTTTTCTGGTTTTCTTCGTAATAACTCAGCTTGTCGCTTTCCTGAAACTCAGAAGAAAGCCTTTCTCTTATCAGCTGTTCCTGATACCGATAGCGGATCAGCGAATGACGGTATTCCTCCACCAACTTATCCACTTCCATCTTGTCTTCTCCCTCCAAGTTGCGCAAGGCCACCTCGTAGACCAACGCATCTTTCACCCACTTCTTTTCCAGGCTTTCGGCGAGCAGCATACTGTCGGTCGAGGACAATCCACGCGGAATCTGCTGTTTTATCTCCGAACGTCTCAAAGTCCGATCCTTCACTTTTACCAACGCATCCGCATCGTCCACAGGCTGTGTTCCCTTACAAGAACACAGCAAAGATACAAATGCTATAAAAATGAAGCAATATCTCATATAACTTTCTCTTTATTATTTCTTTGTCATTTTACTCACTTTCTTCACCAGTTTCCAGTTTATCGTCACCGGATATTTCTGGTTCAGCTGTTCGATCCATTCGGCTTCCGCCTTGGCTTGCTGGTCCATCGGTTTGTTCCAAACCTCCTTATTGCTGATGTCGAACAACAGGATGCCATCCCGATACTCTTTCATAAGAAGATCGAACTCAGGGTGTTTTGCCTTCAGATTCTTACGTTCGGCAGTAGTTACAATATCGCGGATAAAAAGATCGTAAACTTCCTGCATGAAATCTCCCGCATACGATTTCGTAGAGAAGGGACAGCGCTGTATATAATAAGCGAACTCGCTCTGAGGGAAATCCGTACCATTCAGATGGAACAAAGTCTTGTTCATGTCTTTCGCCTTCTCATAGAAAGCAGGATCAGACGGGAAATAGTCGTTGCATAAAGCTTGCAGTTCGGCATATGCCTCGGGATAGAAGCGATAGCCGTACTCTTTTTTCATCCGTTCATCAAATGCACCGTAATATTCGAAATTCCGTTCTCCCTGTGCCATCCGGCGGGACCAAGCCTTCTTCTTATCATCGAAAGAGGGAATCCCTTTCTTCTCGATCAACTTTATAATGTGATAACCGAAACGTGTTTTCACCGGCTGGGATAATTCTCCCGGAGTATTCAATGCGAAAGCAGCCACTTCGAACGGCTCCACCATCTCGCCGACACCAAAAGCAGGCAACTCGCCCCCCCGCTTGGCGGAACCGGCATCAGACGAATATTCTTTTGCCAACCCGGCAAAGTCAACTCCATCCTTCGCTTTCCGATAAACTTCTTCCGCACGAGCCAATGTTTCAGCCTCTCCAAACTTCACCGAATCTTTTTCAAACGGAATCAGGACATGCGCTACACGCACCAGCCCCGGATTTTGCTTGCGACTGTGTATTTTTATGATATGGAAGCCCATAGTCGTCCGAACCGGCAGAGAGACGGAACCGACGGGCAACGAATAAGCGGCATTTTCAAAGGCCTTAACCGTCTGCATCGGCAGCAAGCAGTGTACATATTCATAGCCGACATTTTCCTTATCGGCCTCTTTCAGTTCTTTGCCGACAGCGGCAAAATCCTCTCCCGCTTGAATACGCTCATAGGCCCCGATCGCTTTCTGATATACAGGAACCGTATCTTTCGATAATGTACGTTGCGGCAAGCGGAACAAAATATGGCTCAATTCCAGCACTTCGCCATACCGATCATATACGGCACGTACAGCCGCTTCCTCTCCCTCCTTATCCGACAGATAACTTGAAGTCAATTGAGCCCGATAGCTATCCAATTCATCTTTGAACGCTTTCGTCTTGTCCAGTCCCAAATTTTCCGCTTCCGCCACTTTCAGTTTGAAGTTCTTAAACAACTCCACGTAGGCATTCACGGATTTACGGTCAGACAGATTAACTTCGCTATTCTTTTGTGCTATAAAAATAAATTCATCCAACGGGATCTGCTTTCCGGCAACCGTCATCACCACCGAATCGGCCGGAACCTGTGCAACTCCTGTCATACAAGCGAATACCAAAGATAATACAAGCAACTTCTTCATTAATCCTTCTTTTATCATATCACGATATCGTTTACAAAAATAACATTAATCTAACGGAGATACAGCCTAAAAAGTACATTCCCCCATTAAATTAGTGTTTTTTATAAATATAAAAGCCGGCATTCACATTCAAAAGACAGATGCCTTTTCAAGAAACAGCTGCTCTCCCCTACTATCTCCCATCCCTACAAATCACTCGATTATTTTCTGCAAAAAACGGCTGCGAAACAGGTAAAACCGGGTGGTTTTTATTGTCCGGCACGGTACTTTAGTTGCCGGACACCCCCATGTTGCCCC
>DXRF01000122.1:0-4907 GCA_019411205.1 Parabacteroides sp.
GATGATATGATCGCTTATGTGGATGAAAACGGAGTGATTACATCAACTCCTCCCGAATTGTATCCTAATAAAGAAGAAATTAAGCAAGAAGAGATTCTTATCTCGACCCCCAAAAAAGAAGATATAGAAATACCGACCGTACTGAAAGGGAGGGTTGATTATTTTAATGGATCAAAAGGGTATGGTTTTATCAAAGATCTTGATAGCGGCGAGAAGTACTTTTTTCATGTTAGCAATAATACATTGACCGATATTTCGGAAACCGACATCGTTACCTTTGAACTTGAACGCGGTCTGAGGGGAATGAATGCAATTAATATTCGTATTGAAAACGAGGTTTCCAATTAAAAACAAGGAGTAAATTCTGTAGTCGACAAACTCTTGTTCTATAGAGGCTGCCCTATTTTTTAATTTAAGGCAGCCCCGTTTTAAGTATAGACTATTCTATCAATGCAAAACAGCACCATAGTATGGGGGCCTGTCCATGATAATCTCCAACTATCCTTCGACGGTCATAGTAATATTGTTTATCATTCTTTTTATTGGTTCCGATACACACTTCTGTCACGTCTCCTTCTTCATTGATATAGGGAATTAATGCCATCCAAGCTTTACGGGCTACCGGAGAATATTCTTTTTTATCCAACCACCCCTGTTTAACCCCTGTAATCATGGCATACGCGAACATTGCTGTTCCGGACGTCTCTGCCCAGCAGGCAGGATCGTCTACTAGTTGACTCCACATGCCGTCAGATAGCTGATAGTCTTTTAGATTCTTCATCATCAAATGATAACCTTCCAGAATACGGGAACGGTCTTGATTGTCTTTTGGTAAATAGCGCAGTAATTCTGTCATGCCTGCGGCCATCCAGCCATTGCCACGTCCCCAATAAAAAGGAACATCTGGTGCATGGTAGAATAAACCGTTAGGGTGTTGGAGCTCATTTAGATACATCACCATTTCACGGGCTGCACGGTCAATATATTCTCGTTTTCCTGTGGCTTTGTAGGCTTGGGATTGGATAATGGTGATCATAAACATATCATCGATCCATAAACGGGTTTGCCAAGAGAAACCTTTTCGGGCCCAGTTCTTTTCTTCCGTTGTTGCTGTGTCCGGTACTTGCCATTGCGTGTCTGCGTAAGGAATACCCATATCATAGTAACGTTGATCTTTTGTGATCTGATAAAACTCAAGCGGTAAACAACCGAACATATTCAAATCTACGTGATTCATACGAGGTTGATAATTGGCCTCAGTGGTGAAGAGCGGTTCAAACTTGTTCTGAAGCTGCTTGATCAATGCATTATCATCAGCGGCAACTGCATATTTTAAGGCCCCATACCATGTGCAGACTTCTGCATAGTGAATACCATCTTTTCCGTTTTTTTTATGAAGCATATGTTTGCTGGAAATGAAACGTTTACTTATCCGTGTCCCAACTTCTTCTGGTGTATAACCTTTAGGAAAGTTCTTTAGATCTACGTCGGAATTTGTTGAACATCGGGTGAAAAGCAACAGAAATACTATAGGAATAAAATATTTTGTTTTCATATCATTTATAAATGAGAAGCTGCCCTGTTAAGAACGGGCAGCTCCAGATAAATATCGTGTAATTAGAAATAACCGGGGTTTTGTTCTTCAGCATCTGTTCCTCTTGGATTCAAACGGTCTATATGCTTTTGAGGAATCGGACGAAGTTTGTGATGTGATTTGAAGGTGACAGCTCCTTCGGTATTCCATTTCTTGACGTATTCTTCCAGTTTTTCACATCGTACCAGGTCATTCCAACGGCAAGTTTCACCTAACAGTTCTCGTCCACGTTCATCTAACATAAAGTCGATAAAATTGCTTTGGATATCTGCTGCCGTGACTTGGATATCTGCAAAGGTACTATTAGTATCTCCCATTTGTCCTCCTTCTTCACGCCAGTATTGAGACATTTTGGTTTCACCATCCTGCCATGCAGCACGTTTGCGGACAATATTAATATAATCGGCGGCTGTCTGGTAATCACCGTTGCGGCCGGCAGCTTCCGCAGCAATCAGATACGTCTCAGCCAAGCGCATTTTTACCCATTCGCGGCCACCTTGACCATCATTGACAGATAGGCGCAGGGGATCGAAATATTTAAGCAGGGGAGGATAGTAGCGATTATTTTTAGTTACATCTTCCTTATCCCAGGCAAAATACTTATAACGGTATGTTTCCGTGGTCGAGTTTATACTGTAGTAAATTGCTGTATCTCCCAGTTCCAGTCCTGCACCTTCACGATTGGCATAATATGCCCATTTAAAACTTTTATAGAAGCGGGAATCGTTTTTACGGTCAAACAGTTGCAACATTGTCTTTTGAGATTGAAGATGCCTTCTGTATGGACGTCCGTTTTCGAGGTCTCTTGTCATGCCTGGTTGATCTTCATACCAAGATCCCCAATATAAGTGGAAGGAATTACCATCTCCACGGTAAACCGGATCTGTCGTGAATTGAACGGAGAAAATAACCTCTTTATTACCTTGATTATTTATATCCCACAGATCGGAAAAATCTGTCAGTAGTTCGTATTGTCCGCAATCAATTACCATTTTTGCGTATTTTAGAGCATTCTCCATATCTGAAGGCTGCTGTCCGCGCTGATCACTTATGGCGCTTCCTCTGGTCAGATATACTTTAGCCAACAGGTGAGCTGCTGCATATTTAGCTGCTTTCCCTGTTTTTGCCGGTTTCTCGGGAGAATATTGGACCGAATATTCCAGATCCTTGATAATTTGATTGTAAATATCGGCAACTGAAGCACGTGGAAAGTTAGTTCTCACGTCGAAAGACACATCCAATACCAAAGGGATGCTTCCGAACTGTTGTACCAACTCGAAATAGAAGAAGGCACGTAAAAAAGACATTTCGGCGAGAGCTATTTGTTTTTGTGCCTCAGACATTGATGTAGATCCTTCTACTTGCTGAATAACCAAGTTTGCGGTATTGATTGCTTTATAATGATTTTCCCAGAATTCGTATAAGACACTTGCATCTGGATTCAACTGGCTTCCATATTTGTTAAAAGCATCAGCCTGTTTTCCAGGATCTTCTCCCTGTGTGAAAAGGTCTGTACCGTATTCCGTGAGTACGTTATATCTTTCATTACCAGCTCCCCAACGCATGAAGCTATATGTCGCTGTTGCGGCAGATTCCACACCGGCAACGGTTCCATAATAGTCGGGAGTTAAACGGGGAAGGTCTTTCTCCTTCAGATAATCATCACAGCTTGTAAGCCCGATACATACGCTTGCCAGGCTAAAAAGAACAACTTTCTTTATGTTATTTGATTCTTTCATTGTTTCTGATTTTTTAGATTAAAAGCTTATATTAAGACCTACTAACCAGGTTGAGGGAGTTGGACGTGTGTAACCTGCGTATTTTCCATCAACATCTTTATTAAGAGCGCTTTCAGGATCCACTCCAGTGAAGTTAGTCCACATCCATGAGTTTTGTGCTTGCACGTAGACACGGCAACGTGATATATCCCATTTTTTGGTGATATGACTTGGTATGGTGTATCCTAAAGTGACATTACGAAGTTTGATAAAGTCGCTTTTTTCATAATGTAACGTTTCATAATAAGGAAGATAATCGACACCTTCAATCGGGCGAGGGAAGGCGTTCGTCGGATTTGTCGGTGTCCAGTAATCGACTTTTACATTACCGTTTCTGTGCGCTTGATTCAAATAACTGATGTTATTTTTTATCATTGCTCCGAAATTGCCTTCAAAAAAGAAGCTGAAGTCGAAGTCCTTATATCTGAATGTGTTATTTAAACTCAATATAACTTTAGGTCTTTGTTGACCTTGGATAACACGGTCTTCCGAAGTGATTTTATAATCGCCGTTATCCCACAGGCGAATAGTACCAGGTGCAAAGTTACTTCCGTTCTTGTTGAACTTTTCCATTTCGGCGCGATCTTCCGGTGTGTCTTGCCAGATGCCTATTTTCTTGTAATCGTAGAATACATTGATTGCTTCACCTATAAACCAGGAACTTCCGGGATCATCTTCCTTGCCATTATATAATTCAACGATTTCTTCCTTGTTGGTGTACATCATGAGATCCGTAGACCATGTGAAATCCTTATTGTTGATATTTAATGAGTTCAAGGTAAGTTCAAGCCCTTTGTTACGTGTTTTTCCAACGTTCGATTTTATTTGATTGAAACCGGATACGATAGGTAATTGTCTGTCTAATAGCAAATCTTTTGTGTTTTGTAAATAAACATCGATTGTACCGTTCAGTCTGTTTCCGAGAAATCCGAAATCAAATCCGGCATTCCATTGTCCTGTTGTTTCCCAAGTTAACATCGTATTTGGCATTTTGTTGGGAGCATAACCAAAGATCGACTCGCTACCATAATTATATGGTTTTTGTGACAATGTACCTTTGGTTTCATAAGGATCTACTTCTGAGCTGGCAACGACACCATATCCGACGCGCAATTTCAGATTACTGAGGAAATGAGCATTTTGCATGAATGATTCTTCATTAATACGCCAGGCTAAAGCTGCAGCCGGGAAAGCGACCCATTGATGTCCTTCCGCAAGACGTGAAGAACCGTCATATCTGGCAGAAATAGTAGCCAAATATTTTCCTTTGAAGCTATAGTTTAAACGAGCCATGAAAGAAGCTAATTTCCACTGACTTTTACCACTGTCCGTTTTTTCAGGATTGGAGGCGGAACCTACATCATAATATAATAGTTCATCAGCTGGCGTTCCTTGAACCGGAATTTTGTTGTATTCCCGGAGGTATTCGTTTATGGATTGAAGCAAAGTTATCCCGATTGTATGATCCTCAAATGTTCTGTCATAAAATAGCAGGTTTTCCCCCGAGGTATGAATACCTTCGCGCTCCATCACCG
>DXRF01000122.1:4917-8330 GCA_019411205.1 Parabacteroides sp.
CTGTTTTCCCTACCGTTTCGAGCATAATTCATGGTATTTCCCCGTGCTTCGGCTGATTGGAAATTATAATCTTGTCTGGTTTCATAGTCTATACCTAAATTCGTACGGAATCGAAGTCCTTTTAGTGGTAATGTGATGTCTGCATAATAACTGCCAATAAATCTGTTTATCTTTAAAGGATTGGAAACAGCTCCTTCGGCTAATCTAAGTAATGGGTTACGCCATTGGTCGTCTGTGCCTGAAACTTTTTCCAATAAATCGCCGTTATCATCATAGAAACGCCCCATTGGCATGACACGCCACGAATTAAACAGGGTAGACCCTCTCTCTTGCACAGAATGGGTATATCCAGTGAATGCCCCTAATTTGATATATTTGTTTACAGAATGTTCGAGATTTAGACGAATAGAATACCGAGAAAACTCTTCATCTTTAACAAGACCTTTATAGTCATAATAGGAACCGCTAAAAGTGAAATTGGTTTTGTCGTTACCTCCACGAACGCTTAACTGATGGTCGGTAACCATACCTGTGCGCTGTACAGCTTCCCACCATTTACTACCTGAACGAACTTTTGAAGGATCATAATTCCCATTTTCGTCATATGCCATTTTCAGGGATTCCAAAGTATAAGGGTCATTAGCAAAAGAACCGATCTTTTGGTCTTCTTCCCAACTCGGTTTATCAGAGAGATATTTACCGGTTGAACGGTAAGATTCCCGAACTGTTTCGGCATAGGCTGCCCCGTCCATGTATTCCAACTGGTTCAGCACTGTTTGAAAGCCTACATATCCATTATAATCGACTTGAGTTTTTCCAGCTTTCCCTTTTTTGGTAGTTATTAGGATTACACCGTTTGAACCGCGTGCACCATAAATAGCTGTAGCGGAGGCATCCTTGAGGATGTCTATTGTTTCGATGTCTGAAGGACTGATTTCATTGATACCTCCTACAACAGGAATCCCATCGACAATGTAAAGAGGATCGCTACTACCACTGATAGAACGTTTACCTCTGATTACAACAGATGCACTTTCACCCGGTTTCGTTGTTGAATTGGAAATGAAGACACCAGGGAGTCGTCCTTGGATTGCTTGAGTTGCACTTGTCACAGGTGATTTGGAGATCGTTTCTGAATTTACGGATGACACCGAACCGGTAAGATCTTTTTTCTTAACGGTACCATATCCTACGACAACAATTTCTTCCAATCCTAATGTTTCCGCCTCTAATGTGACATTCAAGCTGGATTGATTGTTTACTTTGATTTCTTGCGACTTATAGCCGATGTAAGAAATAACAAGAACAGGGTTAGCTTCGGTAACTGATAAAGAAAATTTACCGTTAATATCGGTTACTGTTCCTGTAGAAGTACCTTTCACAACAATATTAACTCCGATTAGAGGTTCTTTTGTGTTATCGACAATTGTACCTGTGATCGTCCTTGTCTGTTGTTGTGGTGCTGGATATGAAGAACTTACTTTTTTCAATTTTGTGATTGATACCTGGCGATCATTAATCGTATATCCTAGGTCAGTATCGACAAAAAGGTTATTTAATATCACATCAAGTGTTTTTGAATTGACTTTTATATCGACTCTTTTTTCTAAATCCTGACGGACATTGTCCGAAAAGAAGAAAACATATTCCGACTTTTTCTCAATGACACCAATTACTTCTTTTATGGACTGCTTATTAATGTCGAGTGAAAGTAATGTATTTTGAGAATAGGTCATAGAAAAGGAGTTCCCAATGCTTAAGACCAGTAAAATGATTATGATTTTCATAATATGTAAGGTATAACGTAGACCGTTAAACCACGATCTATCAAGATAATGATTTATTTTCATATATTTGTAGTGATTTTAAAAGTTTAGTACGCAATAATAACTTTGAAATCTTATGCCGGGGAATACGCCAATATTGTCCGGCATTTTTATTTTTCATGATATATGTTTCATAGGCATCTCAATTTTAAATTAGACTTATAAGTTAGCAATTATGACTTTCTTTATTTTTTTCGAACCAATATCCGGTCTGCTTCGTGTGAATATTGGATTGGTATTGTGTTATATATGGTTTTCATAACATCTTCGATATTATCGAATAATACTAATTTCCCATTACATTTTAGTTGTGCAATACTATTGTCGCAATCAATAGGAGTATCATAATAGCGGGACAAACGTTTCAGTATGTTGGATAGAGGTTCACTTGCAAATTGGAGGTATCCTTCTCTCCAACTCGTATAATTGTTGACATCTATTTTTTTTACAGAAATCTGATCTGTCGATACCGATAACATTTGGTTGGGTAATAAACGGGCTTTTTCTTTATCTATGCTGACATCTACACATCCTTCAACCAGTACGACTGAATAATCCGTATCTTCGTCATAGGCTGTAACATTGAATTGAGTTCCCACAACGTTGATCACCATATGAGAGGTGTTTACATAAAAAGGATGTGCTTTGTTTTTTTCAACTTCTATATAAATCTCTCCATCTACCCAAATTTCCCTTTTATCTGTTTTAAATGTAGAAGGAAATTTGAGTGTAGACCCAGAATTGACCCACACTTTAGAACCATCGGCCAAAGTGAGACTTGACCGTTTTCCTTTAGGAACGATCAGTGTATTTAAGGTGGTGGTTTCTTTAGTTGTCTCTTTGGATATTTTTATTTGTTCGATTCCTGTGTTTGCAGTAATGCCACCCTTTTTATCATACTTGATGTCTGCATCTTTTTCGAAAGTGATAGTTCTGTTGTTGGCTAACACTAATTGTATATCTTTTTGATTGGCAGAGATTGTGTCTGTAACAACAAGCATGTTTTTGTGCGAAATCTCGTTTGGGCCAATAAATAGTGGTTGTAGTAAAACCAGAAGTAAAGCGATACAAGCAACTGCCGATACAATCAGATATATCCGGGATTGACGTTGTTTATCCCTCTTTTTTATATCTTTTTGTATTAATGCAAATATTTCCTGTTTCTCTTCTGGAGAAAGTTTTTGAGTATTCAATTTTACTGATTTTAATATCCTTGTAGCTTCTTCTATTTCATTTTGGAAATGTGGGTTGTCTTGGATAAACTTCTCCCAATAGAGGTTCTCTTCTTTGGAAGGGAATAATCTCCATTGTATAAAAGATTTATTTTGTAACCACTGGTTCGACAACATACTTTCAAATCAACTTTTATAGTATAGACGATCCGAGATTTTTTTTGTTCCCATTTTTTCTAAAAATTTTCGTTACGCATACGTTTTATTGCTCTGGAGATAAGTTTTCTTACTGCAGGAGCAGTCATGTCCAATAAATTTGCAACTTCTTCATATTCCAATTCTTGTATAAAACGTAAATAAACAGCTTCTTTTTGCCTGTCGGTTAATATTTCTAGCAAATTTTTTATTTCTATTT
>DXRF01000123.1:0-4682 GCA_019411205.1 Parabacteroides sp.
GTACAGATTGCATAATGTGCCGTTTTGTGTTCTCCATCGGAATAATAAATCAGATAAAGCATATAGGCAGTAAAGCCGAAGCCGTACCCGAACTGTTCAATAAATACACAAATGTTGACGATCCATAAATTATCAGGCAACGCACTACTCAAATAGATAAAGACAGCGTCAGGCAAGGAAATCGCCAATGCCATCGGCCAAATCCACTTCTTCAATCCTCCCGCCGAAGCGGCGATACCTCCCAATATTCCGCCCAGTGTCAAGCCGATAGTACCGATCGTCCCATACACCAGCCCGATTTCAGCCGTTGAAAGTCCCAACCCTCCCACTTCGCGAGAATCGACAAGGAAAGGAGTTACTAATTTTGCCAACTGAGCCTCCGGGAAACGGTACAGCAACATGAACAGGATCGCAACAAAAGCCTGTTTCTTCTTGAAAAAGGAAACGAAAGTTGCGAGAAACTCTTTTACGATTGTGGAAGGAGTCACTGTCGCTGATGGCTTATCTCCTTTTGGGAAAGGGAGTATATACCGGTGATACAGGAACAAAGCTAAAAACAGCCCGCCCAAAATAAAGAACGTAACAGACCAAGCAAACGGAATATTTCCCGTACTGTTCTCCAAGAATCCGGCAAACATGACCAATACACCCTGCCCGGCAATAATCGCAATCCGGTAAAAGGTACTCCGGATGCCGACAAAGAAAGCCTGTCCATGCGAATCGAGGGCTAACATATAAAAACCGTCCGCCGCAATATCATGCGTGGCGGAGCTAAAAGCCAGCAACCAGAAGACGGCCAACGAAGCCTGGAAAAAAAATGTCGTCGGGATCGTAAACGCAACTCCAGCAAGTCCGGCCCCGATCAACAACTGCATAGTGACCACCCACCAGCGTTTGGTTTTCAGCAAATCTACAAAAGGACTCCAAAAAGGTTTGATCACCCAAGGCAGATTTAGCCAACTCGTATAAAGGGCAATATCGGTATTGGAAACTCCCAGACGCTTATACATCAGGACAGACACGATCATCACCGCGACATAAGGTATTCCCTGCGCAAAATACAGGGAAGGGACCCAAAGCCAGGGAAACCGTACAGATTGTTTATCAGATAAAGGTTTATGTGGTGTCATGCTTCTTCTCTCATTTTCCGGATGAGTTCATTCTTCTCCTCCTCAGTAATACTTACCTCCTTCCAGACCTTTTCCAAGTCTGCAAATGTCACTTTCTTAAAGTCTTTTTCCAAAGGGACAACAAACAGACCGGCCATCTCGACCGTTGCCGGGCTGATCAGGATATTAGCATCTCCTTCAGCATAATAGCAGGAAGGACGCAATTCCCGCCGAGGGAAGACACAAGTAATCCAAACATCATCATCCTTCCAGACCAGCAGGTTCATCATCGGTTCGTAATCATCCGGTTTAACCGGCATCATATCGTACAACAACTCAAAAACGGCCGCCGCCTCACCTTTATTACTCGACACCAGAATAAAACAAACCGGCAGATGGTCGACTGAAGCATAGAAACCAGTCCGTTCACTTTCCCAAACGATCCCTTTCGAGAAGTTCAGCCAATTTCTAACAACCGGAAACTCCTCCTTCTTTCCAGCCTGGAAATGCATATGATCCGGAGCGGAAGCACCACATTTAGGACCATTATAAAACAAGGCATAATCGGATAAATCCGAAACGATGTCCAGCATATCCCCGTAATAAGGTTTTATCTGCTGCCTTTCGTGCCAACGCAGGGGAATGGTCAGATGCTCTTCGAAAATAGGATATGGATTAACCAGTATCTCAAATGCATCATTATAAGTCACTTCCTTTTGTTCCTCCGGCCGATGGCAGAAAAAACAGGGCCGTGCCTGCAAAGAATCCTTGTCGATCTTAGCTGCCGAAGAGCGAATCCGCTCCGGATTAAACTGAAGAACCGTTGTCCTGTAATCATCTTGGAAATAGCGTGTCTGCACATTTGCCAAAGAAGCATAATTCTCTCTTGCCAGTTTCCAGTCCTGCTTTTGGCCTATCAGCAGGAATTCTATTTCTCGTTCCAAATCATTCATGGTCTTTTCTGTTTAAGGCGATCCGCGCCTGCAATTCCCAAGTACGGATACGGTCTTTGTAAGTATTATGTCCGTTCATTTTTACGACGTCGAGCGCGGCATCCGAATTATCTTCCCAACGGCGGCAGAGGTAAAGGACATCATAGATACGCCCAATCCGCCAAGTACGGGAGATACGCAGCCCCAAAGCATAATCTTCTCCATAGCTGGTATTCGGAAGATTGATTTGCCGAAGCACAGGCGTATAGAAGGCCCGGGGAGCCCCCAAACCGTTAATGCGTAGTGCATTGTTACGCCCGTTTTCGAGCGTCCACTCCCGATGGTCGATGATGCCGGGTGGTATTTCGTTCATCTCGAAATCGGTCATCCGATAGGTTCCGACAACCATCGCACAGTTCTGTTCGTAAAAAGCACTCACGATCTTCTGCAACGTATCAGAACCACTATACACATCGTCGCTATCCAGCTGGATGGCAAACTTGCCACAAGCCGGATGATGCACGCCCGCATTCCAGCAGCCGCCAATCCCCAGATCAGAACGTTCCGGTACCAAATGAATCACACGTCCGTCTGCGATATATTTTCCGATCGCCTCGGAAGTTCCGTCTGTCGAATGATTATCTACAATGATCAGGTTAAAACGGAAAGTCGTTTTCTGTGCCAACACGGAGCGGATGGCATCTTCTATCGTACGGATACGGTTACGGACTGGAATGATAACGGAGGCTTCCAACTCGAAACCGTCAGCATCAAAGGATATCGGTTCAAAGCCCGGAGCTAGATAACCGCCAACCCGTTTCAGGTAGGCCGTACAAACAGCTTCCATCTCGATCTGCACCGCCCGGTTCTTCGGATCGACATAGTCGAACAGCTTCTCTCCACTCTTGCGGGTGTCCGTCTCCACTTCCGAATACAAATATTCATTGACATGAACCAGTTCGGCCAACTCCGACACACGAAGGCGAAGATCATACAGTCCGGCAAAACGGTAATCGGCATCCATCGCCCGAACCGCCTGCTTCAAGACGGATGAACGGAAAAACAAAAGGGAGCCGAAATCAAAATCATCACGCAGACTTCCTTTCTGATAGTCTATGACAGGAGCCGGTTGGCTGTTGCCGTCCTTTACCAGGTAACGATCCGCATAAAGCATTCCGGCATTCGTATCGCCGGCAATAGTCAACAGGCGCTCGAAGACGAACTGCCCCGGTTCAAAAGTCGTATATTTAGTATATAATAATGTATAGGCCGTATCTGCATGTAAAGCGATCGTCCGGAAAGTAGCGGAACTGACAGGCGAATCGATCAACAAGATCTCACACCCCTCGACCTCATCGGGAATCTCTTCCGTTGCCAACAGGTAGATGTTCTTTATCCGGTCACACTGCCCCAACGCTCTTACGGTTTGCCTAACCTGAGATAAAGAGAGAAACGGAATGAAACAATTTATCATTTTCATAATGTAATTAGTTGATACCGGAACAAAAATAAGGATAAAATATGAGCTTTTGCCGGAAGAGAAAAGTATCTTTGTAAGTATATCAAAAATAAAACAAATGAAACACCAGATAATACTACTCGGGAAAGACATAACTTCAGTCTATCACGGCATCAAAGAGTTTGGGGCAGATCATATTCACCTGCTCTACACAGATGCCACCGATCATATCGAAACGCCCATGTACCTGCTGTTGCCTCCAAACATCCGATGCAACCGCTACAAGACTGAACCTTACAACGGAAATAACGTGATCGACGTTTGCCGCCGGATTCACCAAAAATATCAAGGGGAATTTACCTACAACCTTTCCGAAGGGACGAAGGTCATGGCATTTGCCGCTTTCACCGTTGCCAAAGAATCAGGAGCCGATGCTTTCTATTTGACGCAACATGGTGAAGTCGTCCACCTCAACCATTTTGAAAACCATCCGTTACGAACGACGCTCAACAATGACGAGATTCTCAGCCTGAGCGGAAATACCCTCACTGCCTATCATGATGCAAAGGGACTAAGCGATGAAGATGTCAAAGCCTCCACGCGTATCAAACAATTCATCGAACAGTATCCGCAGGAACACGCCCGCATCCAAAAGTTCTTCAGTATATTCTGCAAGCGCCAACTCAACCGCTTGCCGGCCTCCAAAATCTTTGCCAATAACCTGCGGTTCAAGCAAAGAAACGGTTCTATCCTGGTTACTTTAAAAGAGTATATTTTACTCCGCCTCAATCAAGATAACGCAACCCAGCTCTATTTTGAAGGACGTTGGTGGGAAACACTGGTTGCCAACCAGGTCCGTAACTGGAGCATGCAACGGAAAAACTCGCCTGAAGTATGGCGCAGTGTCATTTTCCAGACAAACGAGAAAGACACGCATCCGAAAAACGAAGTCGACGTCTTGCTGAATAACCAGCAGAAACTGATCTTTATCGAATGCAAATCCGGCAATGTCACTCAAAACGATATTTATAAAATAGATGCCGTGCGCGAAACATACGGCGGAGACATATCGCAAGCCGTACTCGCCAGTTACTATCCGGTAGAAAAAAGTTTGCAGGACAAATGCAAAGACTTGCAAATACATCTCTTCGCCCCGAACTTCCTCACCGAACGAAGTAACTA
>DXRF01000123.1:4692-8322 GCA_019411205.1 Parabacteroides sp.
GTAACTATTTAAACAAAATGCCAGCCTGGTTGGACAAGCTGGCAGATGATCTTCAATTATAAACGGCACAAGAGGTCTTATTTTCCGGATTCAAAGATAAGGCCTTTCGTTTGTTTTCTTTCGAGAGATGACGGGGTAAGCAAAATGCGATCTTCACTTTCTGCATGTGCCGGTAAGCTCTTCCATCCACTTATCCTCGAGAGTGCCTCTCTTAACAGCCTCTCGTTCGCATCTCCGAAAGGCAACAAATCATTTCCTATAACCAGTTCCTCTATCTTTGCATCCGGTTCAAAACCGTTTGCATAGTCAGCCTTATGATCGGCATTATAAATGCGTAATGTGATCGGATGCAACAACCAACCGTATTCTTCCCTGGTTCCGAAAGTGTTACTACCAACCCGCTTACCAATCGTTTTTTCTCCTATGATCGTGATATTACTACGGGTAAGGTAAGGGATCAGGCAGTTGATCACGGCCTCCGAGGCAGATGCGGTCACACTTCCTGTCAGTACATAAATACGTTTCAAGTCCAGGTTGGCATTTCCTATTTCGGCATTCTTTTTCAACAACAATGTTTCATCACTCTTTGATTGCTTTTCGTTATGCTCCATAATGCAGAATGTCTTACCCAAAGCATCGGCCGGAGCCAAAAGAGAGGTCATCAACTGTGCACAAGTGACCAAACCGCCTTGATTATATCGCAAATCCAATACAAATTCACTCACATTTTCAGCCTTAAACTCCGCAAAGACTTGCTTCATCTGGTCGTCATAAATTGTACTTTCATCGTCCGGACCGGAAGAAAAACTGTTGTAAACCAAATAACCGACCTTCCTGCCATTGATCGTATAAACAGAATCTTTCAGAAAAGGTGTGTCTTCCACTGCGCGGGAAGCTGCAACCGAAATAGTTTTTTTCTTATAAAAAGTGACCTCATTACCCTTCCTTACCGCATCTGCCAATAAAAAAGTGGTTTCACTTCCGCTATAAAAAGCAGACAAGTTCCTCACGTTCGGAGTCTCACTACCGACAGCGATAATCCAGTCTCCCCGCTCCAGTCCGGCCTCGGCAGCAGGAGAACCGGGCAAGACATACAACACCCAAGCATAATAAAGGTTACCGTCTTTATACGACGCAAACTCAAAACCATACGAATCGTCTGCCGTAACGGACTTCGTCTCCTCTTTCTTTTTCTCTATCCGGGAAAAAGTAAGCCATCCATCTCCATATTTTACACCATCCTGATCAGACAGCAATGAATCGAAGAACTTGTCAGGAGACAACGAGAAGTTCAAGTTTCCTTTATCGGGCACATCTTCGTTCCACAAATAGTAATCCGTCATAATCTTATAGATCCAATCATTCGTACCCTCGTCAGAGAGATCCGGAACCTTATCATCCGTCGTACAGGACGGTACAAACAAAAGGACAGCCAGCAATCCCATAAGGATAGCAAACATCGTTTTCTCTGAAGCAAACTTCTGTTTCATTGTTATATCTGTATTATATTGAAAAAATAACCGCGCAATTTCCAAACGGAAACTGCGCGGTTTTTATTGGAAAAAACTTACGTTTTTATTATTCACCTAACAGTATTTCCAGGATCTGAACAGCAGCTTTCGTTACAGAAGTACCCGGACCGAAGATGGCAGCAACGCCTGCTTTGTACAGGAAGTCATAATCCTGTGCAGGGATAACGCCACCGGCGATCACGATGATATCTTCGCGTCCTAACTTCTTCAGTTCTTCGATCACCTGCGGAACCAAAGTCTTGTGTCCGGCAGCCAAAGAAGAAACACCCATTACGTGAACGTCGTTTTCTACAGCCTGACGGGCAGCTTCGGCCGGAGTCTGGAACAACGGTCCCATATCCACATCGAAACCACAGTCAGCATAACCTGTAGCTACCACTTTAGCACCACGGTCGTGTCCGTCCTGACCCATCTTGGCGATCATGATACGCGGCTGGCGACCTTCTTTCTTTGCAAACTCAGCAGTCAGCTCACAAGCCTTCTGGAAGTCTGCATCTTTCTTAGTTTCTGATGAATACACGCCTGATATAGTTCTGATAATTGCTTTATAACGACCTACTACAACTTCACAAGCATCAGAGATTTCTCCCAGTGATGCACGCAAGCCGGCAGCTTTAACAGCCAGTTCGAGCAGGTTGCCTTTCTTCGTACGAACACATTCCGTAATGTCGGCCAACGCTTTCTGTACGGCTTCTTCATCACGGTTGGCACGCAGTTCTTTCAACAACTCGATCTGCTCGTTACGAACGGCAGTATTATCGATTTCAAGGATATCGATCGGATCTTCTTTCGGCAGACGATATTTGTTCACACCTACGATCGTCTGGATACCAGAGTCGATACGAGCCTGAGTACGGGCAGCAGCTTCTTCGATGCGCATCTTAGGCAGACCTGTTTCGATCGCTTTCGCCATACCGCCCATACTTTCGATTTCCTGGATCAAAGCCCAGCCTTTATGAACCAGTTCGTTTGTCAGAGATTCCACATAGTAAGAACCAGCCCACGGGTCGATTTCCTTACAGATCTTTGTTTCTTCCTGGATATAAATCTGGGTGTTACGGGCAATACGGGCAGAGAAGTCTGTCGGCAACGCGATAGCTTCATCCAATGCATTCGTATGCAAAGACTGTGTGTGACCCAGAGCGGCAGCCATAGCCTCGATACAAGTACGACCTACGTTGTTGAACGGGTCCTGCTCGGTCAGTGACCAACCTGAAGTCTGGCAGTGAGTACGCAAAGCCAGAGATTTCGGATTCTTGGCACCGAAACTCTTCACGATCTTCGCCCACAACATACGTGCGGCACGCATCTTGGCGATTTCCATGAAGTGGTTCACTCCGATAGCCCAGAAAAAGGACAGACGCGGAGCGAAAGCATCAATATCAATACCAGCGTTTACACCGGCACGAAGATATTCAAGACCGTCGCAAAGCGTATAAGCCATTTCGATATCGGCTGTCGCACCTGCTTCCTGCATATGGTAACCGGAGATGGAGATGGAGTTGAACTTCGGCATCTTCTGAGAAGTATATTCGAAGATATCGGCGATGATACGCATAGAGAATTCAGGCGGATAGATATAGGTGTTACGCACCATGAACTCTTTCAGGATATCGTTCTGGATCGTACCAGCCATTTCTTCCAACTTTGCGCCCTGTTCCAAACCGGCATTGATATAGAATGCCAATACAGGAAGAACACCACCGTTCATGGTCATGGAAACAGACATCTTGTTCAAAGGAATACCAGCAAACAGAACTTTCATGTTTTCCAGCGAACAGATAGATACACCGGCTTTACCGACATCACCTACCACACGTTCGTTATCGGCATCATAACCACGGTGTGTCGGAAGGTCGAAAGCGACAGACAAACCTTTCTGACCGGAAGCCAAGTTACGACGATAGAATGCATTGGACTCTTCAGCGGTAGAGAAACCTGCATACTGACGGATCGTCCAAGGACGCATCGCGTACATACCGCTATACGGACCACGCAGATAAGGAGGCAGACCGGAAGCATAGTTCAAATGTTCCATTCCTTCCAGATCATCTTTAGTATATACGGGTTTCACCTCGATATGCTCGGGTGTTTTCCA
>DXRF01000124.1 GCA_019411205.1 Parabacteroides sp.
AATCTGGATCAGATCCGGGAAGCAAATGAATTGGGGGTACTGGACGGTGTTACCACCAACCCTTCTCTGATGGCGAAAGAGGGTATCAAGGGAGTAGAAAACCAGCGTAGACATTACATCAAAATCTGCGAAATGGTGGATGGGGATGTGAGTGCTGAAGTGATTGCTACAGACTACGAAGGCATGATCAAGGAAGGTGAGGAACTGGCCGGACTGAACCCGCATATCGTAGTGAAGGTTCCTTGTATAGAAGCCGGAATCAAGGCAATCAAGTATTTTTCAGGTAAAGGCATCCGTACGAATTGTACGCTCGTCTTTTCTCCGGGACAGGCATTGCTGGCGGCCAAAGCAGGTGCGACGTATGTTTCTCCTTTTGTCGGCCGTTTGGACGACATTGCGAGTGACGGAATCGAACTGGTGCGTAAGATTGTCGAGATGTACGATTACTACGATTATGAGACGCAGGTGCTGGCAGCCTCCATCCGTTCTACACAGCATATCATTCAGTGCGTGGAAGCCGGAGCAGATGTGGCAACCTGTCCGCTTTCTGCTATCAAAGGCTTATTGAAACATCCGCTTACCGACAGCGGCCTGGCTACTTTCCTTGCCGACTATAAGAAGGTGAACGGATGATTTTCCCTCTCTTTTTATTCACTCCTTAGGCTTTTTACCGGGTTGCTCGAAGCTGCCCGGTAACTGTGCCATCCTACTGTCAGCAATGTGATGACCAAGACGATGCCTCCGCCCAGTAAGAAATAGAGCGGGGAAATGCTCACTCGGTTGGCAAAATTTTCCAGCCAGCGGTTCAGCAGCACCCAGGCAAGAGGTGTTGCAATTACGAATGCCACCGCTATCCATTTGACGAACTGTCGGATCAGTAGGAATATGATGTTTCGCGTACTGGCTCCGTTCACCTTCCGAATGCCGATCTCTTTGGTCCGTTGCTCGGTCGCGTACAAAGCCATTCCAAACAGGCCGAAGCAGGTCAGGAAGATACTGATGATGGAATACATCAGCAATAAGTTCGCCATATCGGTCGTCCTGCGGTTGCGTTGCATGAATACTTCGTATACATCTATGTAGGTGAAGTATTCGTTAGGGTTTACCTTTTTCCATACCGCTTGTAACGTTTCCATCCCTTCCTTTTTCTGTTTTTCATTCAGTCTGACATAGAGTGCCCGGTAGTGTTGGTTGCCGGCGTTATTGAGATAGATCAAGGATGGCATTGCTTCTTCTTCCAGCGTATTGATATAGAGGTCGCTGACAATCCCGCAGATTGTACATGTCTGTTTCGGATCTCCGGCCAGAACATTTTGGAAGGATTTGTCATACCGGCTGACCGGTTGGCCGACAGGGTTTTCACCGGCCGGGATCAGTATGTCCGCATATCTCCGGTTTATATAGACCGGCTGGTCATATTTTTGCATCGCTTCCCGGGGAGCCAGTCCTTGGTGGATTTGTAGGTTCAAGGTTTGCAGGAGATCTTCTTCGCCCATGTATTGGACCGACGAATAGTAGGATTCTGATCCATCCTTGTTTTCAACAATGATCTGTTGGAGCCAGGCGAAGAGGAGGGAACCTCCGGCACGTGTGACGGAGACTATTTCCGGTCTGTTCTTCAGTTCGGCTGCGAATGTGTTGACATCCAGTTTCCCTCCTTTCCAGCTTCCGATTTCGATCAGATTGCGGTAGCATTCGCCTTTCTTTTGTGTCAGTTTCAATTGTGCATGGATGGTAAGTGTTCCGATAACCAGCCCGATGGAGATGATATACTGCATGACGGAGAGAACGGTGACGACCTTTCTTTTTTTGTTTCCGGTGAAGAACAGGCGGTAGTTATTGTCTGTCAGGTTGGCGATTTTCCGGCTCATGTAGCAAGCGGGGATCACGGACAGGATCAGGATCAGTCCGCAGATAATGGGTATCACTTGCCTGTTCAGGAAAAAAACGGTGGTGATCCTTCCGGACATGATCCGGTTGAAAACGGGGATCAGGTCGTGGGCGATCAGCAATGAGAGCAGGAAGGCGATGCCGACCGTGAGGAATGTATCCAGAAACAATTGGTAGTTCATCTCTGCTTGTGTG
This sequence comes from Parabacteroides sp., assembly GCA_019411205.1. Taxonomy (GTDB): domain Bacteria; phylum Bacteroidota; class Bacteroidia; order Bacteroidales; family Tannerellaceae; genus Parabacteroides. The sequence continues at coordinate 2,086 of DXRF01000124.1, forward strand.
GCTCCCATCAGCTTTTGCGTGTGAATGATCCGTATCTGTTGCAAAACCCGGGAAAAGCTGAGGTTGATATAGTTAGAGCAGGCGATCAGCAGGATCAGTAAGGCAGATATCAGCCCGATGAGTAGTAAGGATTGCTGGGAACGAGCGATATAAGGAATCGATTCCTGCGTATAGTGTTGGAAATAGGATTCTTGCAAGGTATAGAAATAGTATCGCCCTTTCTCTTGTTGCAGGGTAGGGACTCCGTCTGCTTTGATCTTTTGGACGAATTGTTCTTTGTCGAACGAGGGGGAGACTTTCAGAAGGGCGACTCCTCCACCGTAATAGTCTTGTCCGATACCGGTGAGCATGTCGAATTTGAGGTAGGACTGGGAATGTTCTTTCAATACGGCAGCAATTTGGAAAGGGCGGGAAAGGGGTGTTGTTTTGTCCTCATAACGTATGCCTCCGTCCGCTAGGTCTATTTGGACAATCTTTCCTACCGGGTTTGTGTTTCCGAACAGTTTCCGGGCACATGATTCGCTTAGTGCGGCTTTGTCCGGGGAGGCAAGGGCGTCATGCAGGTTGCCGTGCAGTACTTCATATTCGAAGAAGCGGGCAAAAGTAGTGTCTGTTATGGTAATCAGGATTGGGTCGTATTTTTTATCCCCTATGGTGACGGAGTTGCAATCGATTGAGCCGAAACGCAGGTAATCTTCCACTTCCGAATATTGCTCTTTTAGTTGAATCGGGATCTTTCCAACAATAAAAGAAACCTTTTCTCCCGACTTCAACGGCGAATCCTGGGCCATATAGACGATCTTTTCTTTGTTCGGATTATCAGCCTCGATGTTGAATTCATATATGACGAAGGCTGCCAGCAGATTTGTACAGGCAATCCCGATTGCCAAGCTGACAATCGAAATAATGGAAAACGTTTTATTGCGCCACCAACTACGGAGGACCAGTTTGAGTGCTACGGCTTTCATGACTTTTGTTTTAATACGGATCAAAGCTATCCCCTTTCTGTGGATGTCACAAAGGATAGTTCTTTTTTCTTCGGGAAACCGAAAATTTGTCTAATTATTGGACAATGGGACTGTCATTGAGTGAAGGGAAATGTTTAGGTGTAACTTGTTTTCGACAATGTCGAGAATATATGTAACATTGTGGGGAACAAATTACATTTGATTGCGGATTTCTTGATAGAAAATATAATTTTGTAATCAGAAAAAATGAAGCTATGCTGGATGGGAAAATAATTCTTGTGGATGATAACGAAGCAGTGTTGAAAACATTGAAGATGATTCTGGCACGCGAGTTCAAGACGGTAGTAGGAGTGTCCGTGCCGACACTTTTGCCGGCTTTGTTGCGTGAAGGCGATGTCGATATTGTCCTGTTGGATATGAATTTTGTGACCGGACGGCAGGATGGAAACGAGGGCTTGTTCTGGCTGGATCGGATTGTAGATCGTCCCGATCCGCCTCAAGTAGTCTTGATCACGGCTTTCGGAGATATTGAACTGGCGGTTTCCGCCTTGAAAAGGGGAGCGGCTGATTTTGTTGTCAAACCGTGGGATAACGAGAAGCTGGTAGCGACTTTGCAAGGTGTTTTCCGGCGCAGGAGGAAGGAGAGGACAGAAGCGGCTTCGATGAGGCGGATATCGGCAGAGGAGGAGAATGGGCAGGTCGTTTCCCTTTTGGTCGGGGCTCTGTTAAAGAAATACGCACAGGCGTATGGAAAACAATTGCCGGTTGTCACTCCCGACGGATTGGATAAACTCTCCGGTCTGATCTGGCAAGGCGATCTTTCGGCTTTGCAACAAACAATCGAGCGGGCTGTCCTGTTGACGGACTCGTCTTTGCTTGGGGCGGATGATTTCCATATCGAAAAAACGGCTTCCGCATCTCGTCCGGTTACCTTGGAGGAGATGGAGAAGCAGTTTATCAGTGAGGTGCTGCGCGAGAAGAACGGCAACCTGACACTTTGTGCCCAACAGTTGGATATCAGCCGGCAGACACTGTATAACAAGATGCGGAAATACGGTTTGTAGCCGGATGGCTACCCTTATCGTACGACGATCATCACATAATCCCGCTCATGCACCTTCGGGTTATCCAGTAGTTCGACCAACTTCTTTTGCTTGGGCGATCCGGTGCGTTTTACCAGTTCGCGCATCTCGGTGACGGTGCGGAGCATATACAGGCAATCGTCTGTTTGTCCGTCTGGCCAGAAAGGCATCCCGTCGTCCAGGTCGTTGATGAAGCCCCTGTTTTTGTCGGCCGGCAGCATGACCGTGCGTCCCTCTTCTTTCAGGTAGACGGCTTGGTGTGTCAAGGTCGGTTTGTAAGTGTATTCCCAACCGATCCAATCCACGATCTTCCGTTCTCCTTTCTGGTAAAGGCCCATGAACAGTCCTTTTGGATTCTCATAGAAGGTTTTCAGCCACATTTTGCCTTTCGGAATTTTGGCATCCTTCATTTCTTTTAGGTTAAGTCCTTGCTTTCCATAGCGGATGGTGTAGAGTGGGGCGATGGTTTGCGGGTCACGCAGTTGGTAGACAGTGTCGCAATAGGGCATCATGAATGTCATTTTGTTTTGTTCGGTGTTCCAGTAAAAAGTTTGGAAGAACGGAATACTGTCCGTCATCGTGCGCGGAGCCAATTCCCCTTCTTTCAGCCGGAACTTGCAGAGTGTATCGCCTTGAAGGTTGAATGTTGTGATTCCGTCCGGTTCTCCCGTTACCTCGCTTTGGTTGCATAAAGTATAACCGGTGGAGGAGAAACCGAGCAGCTTGTCGTCGCGCCGGCCGAGCGGATATTTCTCAATGGGACTTTCGGGGAAGATGTAACTTTGGATTGTCAGCATCGTGTCCAATGGCGGCAGGACACTGATGCAGGGGATACTGTCCGTTCCGTTTCTCCGCGTTTCCTGTGTCTTCCCGCTGAGGGCGACATACATGCGGGTGGTTTTCTTATCGTAAAACATATTCTGTCCGTTCATCTCGTTGTTCCATTTATAGGCTAATGCCTTGAAACCGTATCGTTTGCTCGGGATGCCTTGTTTCCGGTAGTAGATGCGCGGGTTGTTGAATGTGATAAAAGCATTGCTATCCGGCAGTTCGATTGCTTGGGTGACGGTGAACCGGGCGTCTCCGACGGTGTAGTAATTGATTTCGGAGGCGATCTGGCTTAACTTCAACGGGGCGGGATTTTCAGCGGCTTGCTCCACATCCACGATTTTTACGGGGTCGGAACGGTCTATCCGGGCTTCCATCTGTGGGGCGGCCGGAATGTGTCGTGCTTTTTCTTCATCTTGCTTGCATCCTGTTGCTAATAGTAAAACAGACAGGATACTTACGGTAAAAAGGTACTTTCTCATCTTGAATCTGTATTTGTAGCGAATGTAATGATTTATGGTGTATTTATTGTTTTAACTTGGCTAAAAAGAGAATGTTGTTGTCATTCTCGCCGATAGAGTTTAGTAATCGGGTCACTTTCTCTTTTTGTTCGGGGAGAAGCGAACCTGTCGCTATGCTTTTTTCAAGCCTGTCGCGGAGGTTTCCCGGATCTTGATTTAGGATATAGTAACCGTTGCGGAAGTTGGGATAGGGAGGAAAATTGTTGTCAAAACTGGTCAAAGGTAATTTCTCATTTCCCAAGAAATCGTTGATCAAGTGCATGTAAGCACCTTTCCCGGTTGCTTTGTCGATTATGAAATGTTTATGATTGGTGGTGCCGATAATGTTTTTGGATATCTGTATATTTTCGGCAGTAGTTCCTAAGAAATGATGGGGTAACTCGAAATAGTCATGATCCGGGATTGGGTTGGTAGTTATGAATGTCATGGTGAAATGGGGAATCAATAAGTTATGATGGAAGTCATAATGATAGAGTGTGTCTTCCCTTGACGGCAGACAGTATTTGAGCATGCAATCGTATATGCCGTCCATGTTGCAGCCGGCATATACTTCCGAATTATAATCGTAGGCTGTGAGTGATCCCGCCTCAATATAATCTTTCCGTTCTCCCTTGAAATCCTGTCTCCAGGCTACTGCCGGTATGTTGGGGAAAGGCAGGGCAAATACGGCTATCAGAGAATCCTTTGTGTTGATCCATAATTTGCCTTTGGGAATATTCAGGCAAAGTGGAATAGACGGCAGCACATTTCCTTGCAGGTCATAAACCAATAGTTGGCCGACTGACCAGGGAAGCATATAGATCCGGTTGTTGGCTTCGTCGATTTGCACATCGTAAATCGTCCGGTATTCGCCTGGACCTTGTCCTTTTGCACCGATGGTTGTCAGGAATTTCCCTTGCCGGTCAAACAGCTTGACTGGCTGTATGTCCGAGTGCCAGACCAGCATATAGTTGTTGGACAGGACAACTTGGTGTTCTCCCATCAGCGCTTCCTCCCGGTTATCGAAACGGATGATCTCCAGGTTTTCTGCTAATAGGCTGAGGGGGATTTGCAGGGTGTCGTTTAACAGTTTTTGGTCGCACACCGTTAAGGAATGTCCGACGTTGGTTTTCATTTGAATCACAACCGGGCATTCGTCTAACGTTTTGGTGCTTGTGTTGCTGCAACTGGTCCAGATAGAACAGCACACAATGTTTATCAGAGCAAGGAGTTTATTCATATTTCTTTATTGTTTTTTTATTTGACTACGATCATCACATTCTGTTTCTCATCTACACTATCTAAAAATACTTTTAATTCTTTTTGTTTGGGTGATCCCGTCAGCTTGATCTTCGCTTTCAATTCTTTGGCGGGGCGGATCATGTAAAGATAACCGTCTGTCTGTCCGTCCGGCCAGAAGGGAAGTCCGCCGTCCAGGTCATTTGTCAGCCCTTGGGCTTTGACGGGCAAGGCGAAAGTTTGTCTGGAGGATTTCAGATAGACGATTTGACGTTCTTCCGATGGCATATCAGGTTCGCGATTGCCATCTAGCCAACCGCTCTGTGTGCTTTTGCCTTCTTTATATGTCCGGATAAAGAGGGCTTTTGCGTTTTCTTCGAGTGCAGTCATCCAGGCCTTGTTCTTCCGGTCTTTTTCTTGAATGTTTTCGATTGCGGTCAGGCGTAGTTTTCCGAAATAGGTCACGTATGCCGGATAATAAGTCTGTTTGTCCCGGATCCGGTAGATGGTGTCGCAGAAAGACAGGCGGAAAGTTATTTGATCATCATGCCGGTATATCTTGTCGAAAAAGGGAGGTTGGAACAAATATAGACCTCTTTTGATAGTGGGGTCTATACCGGCGGTGAACGTACAAATCGTATCTCCGTTCAGATGAAAGAGCGTAATACCTTCATTCATATCATCTTTAGTTCTCTTTTGAGTCGCATATTTGTCAGGTGATAAATAACGAATGAAAGATGTTTTTGGAGGAAGGAAGTAGCGATTGGGTAGCGAATCGGGATACAGATAGTAAACTCTTGCCAAAACGGAATCCAATGGAGGAAGTTCCGCGATATACTTTTCTCCATAACCGGTTTCGGGATTGATCTGTTTCAGATGAGCATACAGGCGGGTAGTAACTGTATCAAAACTGATTTTGGAACCGGAGACATTGAGCCAGTTTCCGTATGTTGTCTTCAGTCCTACCCGTTTACGCTTCACTCCTTTGCGGTAGAGGTATAGCTTGGGTTGGTTCAGGGCAATGAATCCTTCATTTGTCGCAACCACGTCTGTGATTGGATATTTGTCGTCTCCGACCATAAAATATTCGATGGATGAGGCCACTTCGCTTAGTTTGACCGGGACGGAGTCTGCAATCGCTTTTTCAATATCGATATGGACAGGCGGAACAGACTTGTCATAATGTGCCGTGTATTCTGGCGGAAGCGGTTGGTGAGTTTCAACTTCGGTGATTGTTCCTCCCGCTTCGGGCGCCTTTTGTTGTTTACATCCTGTTGCCGGCAGGAGTGTCGGTAACAGAATTAGAAATAACTGTTTGTTCATGGGGCTTATGGTTTTTAGTTTGGCAATCCCAAAAGATCGTTTGCTTGTGCGGAGTGATTTTTGCCTCCCACTCCATAGATTGTCGTTATTGTAGCAATAAGCAAACCTTCTAAATGTTTCGTTGTCTTGTTCATAATCTTTGGATTAATTGTTTTTATTTTATTTGTATTAGATAGTCTGATACAAATAAAGCAATTTAATTTAT
>DXRF01000125.1 GCA_019411205.1 Parabacteroides sp.
GCAAACGGTGATGGGAAAAGTGCCTTCCGGTATCTTGGAAGAGGCTCGGAAACAGAATATTCCCGTCATCGTCCTTGCAGGAAGCATAGAAGATGCAGATCTGATGAACCAAGCTGGTTTTCAAGGAGTATTCTCAATCACACCCGGTCCAGTACCCTTTGAGAACGCTATGAAGCCGGAATTCGCCAAAGAAAATATCCGTAGACTGGTGACTCAGATTTGTTCGGTAATCCGCCCGTTTAGAAGTTTTTCTTCTCGTCAATAATATATTCCGGACGCGCTTTGATCTCATCAAACAAGATGCCGACATACTGCCCCAATACACCTACTGTCAGCAATTGGACGCCGCCGAAGAAAATGACGGAAGTCATGATGGAAGTCCAGCCTGTCTCAGCATTACTGAAACCATATATCTTGCCTAAAGTAAACCAGACGGCCAGTATAATACCGACCAATACGGCTATAAAACCTAAGCTCGTCGCCAGGCGCAACGGCTTCTTGGAAAAATAAAGCATAGCAGTGGTGGCAAACTTCCACATCTTGCTGAACGGGTATTTCGTCTCTCCTGCAATGCGCGCCTCCCGTTCATAATAGAAAGGGATCTGTTTAAATCCGACCCAGCTGATCAGTCCGCGAATATATTTTCCCCGCTCCTGAAAACGGTCGAACTGGTCCATCACCTTTCGGTCTATCATACGGAAATCGCCTGTATCTAACGGGAAACTCACATCACTCATATAATTCAGCATACGGTAAAAAGCTTTCGCCGTCACTTTCTTGAAAAGTCCTTCTCCTTCGCGGGACTTGCGGACACAATAAACCACATTCGCCTGCTCTTTTTCCTGCAATTCAAGAATAGATGGGATGAGTTCGGGAGGATCCTGCATATCGGCATCCAGGATGACAGCCAAGTCGGCATCACAATTATTGATACCAGCCGTTACAGCCGGCTGATGCCCGAAATTGCGGGAGAAATGGATCACCTTCACCTGTGGATCGGAAGCCGCAATCTCGTCCAACATCAGACGCGTCCGATCCCTACTGCCGTCGTTGATATAGATAATTTCCGTTAAAACAGGGAGCTTCTGCAACGCCTCCCGTGTACGCCGGTATGATTCGGCAATGACCAACTCCTCGTTATAACAAGGGACTATGACCGCAAGTTTCTTCATCTGCATTTAAGCCTTAAACGTATAAAACTTATTCATGATAAAATTAATCACTGTGTAAAAAGCCATTGCTATCAATTGGTTATAATATGGATCGATAGACAGGAATGGATTCAGGACATACACTAAAAAACCTAATTGTAACAAATAGCAAACCCCGAACACGACTCCAAAACGAACGGCACTGCCGATCCATCCAGCCGAACTCCGGAATGTCCATTGCTTATTCCATATAAAACTATTCAACACGCCAGCTACATAACCGATCATATTCGAAACAACATCCGAACATCCGAACAACTTCATCATGATCCAGATGACAACGGCGGTTATCACCGTATTACTCACTCCCACTATACCATATTTAATGGCTTGCTTGACTGTTTCCTCCATTCTTTTTTATAATCTCTTCCACTTCCTCGGCCGACAGTTCCTTTACGTTCGTAATCGTGAAAATCTGCGAAAGGAAGTTCCCATACTGGTTACATTCGTTGATCACCTTATCCAGCGTTTGCTTGATATCTGTCCGGACCGGGATCAGGAAAACCAGTTCCATATGTTTTTCACCTATTGTCAACCGCTCGATTTCACAATCCGCTTTTTCCAGAAAATAAGGGAATTCACGTTCGATCACTTTCTTCTGATACTCCAGAAACGGTTTCTGTTCATTCGCCAGGATCAACACATAAAAACGTAACTTTTCCCCTCTACCTCCCAAACCAGTAGAGATATAAATCTGCTTCTCGTCCGACAATTCGGATTCCAGAGCGATGCGGCTTTCCATCAAAGCCATATACGCCCAGTCCGCCACAGCCGGATCCGGAGCCTGGGCATATTCTTCCAATATCCTGTATGCTTTTACCTGTCGTGAGGTAGCGAGCATAGACAATACATACTTCTTACGTTCCGCAGTCGATTCGGGATCGTCCAAGCTATCCTCGAAAATCGAAAAATCCATTTTCGAAACATCTGACTTATCCTGATCTTTCCTGATCTTTTCCGAATATTTAAAATATTCCATCTGCCGTTCTACAGGTACACGCTGTTCTAATATATGGAAATGTCCGTCAATCTGACTAAAAGAGTCCCGGAACTTCTTGAAAATATCATTATTCTCTTTCATAAAGCCTACTTTTTAGTTTTGTACATATCCAATAAACAAGAAACTAAGACAAATGTAAGGCTTTTTCGCGATAAATAACTTATAGTAGGGATAAAACGCATCAAAATTATTGTAACTTCCTCCGGAACCGTTCTTGTTTTAGACACTGACGTTACGCCCCGGCATAAATAAGAAAGCCCAAACCAAGCACAAATAAGACGAACATTCCGGCATTCAGAAAACCCGAAGAACGTGGAGCGTCCCTGAATTCATGCCATATCAGAATTCCCCAAAGTGCAGATACAAGCGTTGCCCCTTGTCCCAAACCGTACGAAATGGCAGCTCCAGCTTTTTCAGAGGCGATCATACTGAAAGACTGCCCGATACACCAGACAACACCACCCAGCATACCCACCAAATGCGTCTTGACATTCCCTTTAAAATAACCGGAGATAGAAACTGGCTCACCTTCCACCGGACGCTTCATAGCGATCGTATTGAACAAAAAATTACTAACGAACACTCCTAAAGAAAAAATAAACACAGCGGTATAAGGTGTCAGTTTACCCTGTGCAGGCTCTGCAAAATTATCCAGATCCATCGAAGCCGCAACAAAGCGATAGAAGAAAGCCATGATCACACCTGCTGCGATAGAAATAAATATCCCCTTTCCCGACACTTTTTTCGAACCGATCAATGCTTTCTTATAAGCCAACCCGTTCAGCAGGATGGCAACTGTGATCAGAGCTACGCCGATAAAAATGTACAAAGGTTCTCCTTTAGCCGCTCCGAAATAATTGACCAATACGCCTAATACCAACGCCAGTCCGATTCCGACCGGAAAAGCTACCGACATACCGCAAATCGCAATAGCTGCCGACAATAGGATATTGGCTGCATTAAAAATAATACCACCCAAGAAAGCACTCCCTAACGATCCCATATCAGCTTGTGCCAAATTAAGCAAGAATCCCCGCCCTTCAGAGCCGAAACTGCCCAACGTAAAAGCAGAGAAAACGGAAAAGAGCAACACACCGATCACATAATCCCAATAAAAAAACTCATACCGCCAAGTCTTCGAGGCCAGCTTCTGTGTATTTCCCCACGATCCCCAACAAAGCATCGTAACAACACAAAACAGGATCGCCAACGAATAATCTTGTACTATAAACATAACTTACTTACTTTGAAACAGGTTGATGCATCATATAATTTTCAATCAAAACAGCCATTTCTGCCGCCGGCACTTTCTCAATCAGGCGAAGGTCTTTGCCTTTCCCATCCGGTATCCAGCAATTGGCTCCTTCATCATTCACGACACGAAATGTCCCACGCTCCACGCTATAATAGGGTTCATATCCTTTGACGGCCACCAGCACAGCCGTGAGATCCCAGCTCATCCGACCGTCTGGATCACCTTCGGCAAAACAAAGCGAATAGGCGTCTTTCACCGGGCTGTTCTCCACATCCATCTGTACCAGCTTCTTCCCGGTAAAAATCATATTTCCGATTTCAAAACCACTGAATATGATTTCCGTAGGCCATTGCTCCGCCACCACACGGGATGCCGGGGTATCACAATAGACATTAAATTCCTTCCCTTCGGGAAACAAACCGGCCATCGAAACCACCCGTTTCACCTTCTTTGCGACCAGATCACGGCCGGAAAGCGGACTATATTCGTCACCACCGGAAAGCAATAGGTCCTTCAGGTTGGTGAAAAAACCAATCGTACAAACCACAACGCTGCTATCCGGTTGCATACTTAAAATCTGGCGATAAACCTTCACAGCGTCCGGAGCATCCGAAGTCCTTGCCGTTTTATGTGGATAACGTGCCGGAAGCTCTTCCGTCCATTTTGTCTTATGCCAGGAGGTCAGCGAAACGCCTCCCTCGCTTTTCGAGGCTCCGACAGGGATATCCGGCCGGTTGAAATAGGTGTTCAACACTTCTATGCAGGGTACGACATGTTCGTCCTTATTGGACGAAACAGTCGCTAAAATGTTCACTTGCCCGCTATCTGCCAACGCATGCATCAGAGCCATCGCACCTACATCGTCATAATCTGGCCCCAGGTCCGTATCCAGTATTAGGTTTACTGGTTGAACCACTGTTTCTTCCGAAACAGTAACAGTCGGTTTTCCGGAACAAGCCGTCAGCAAAGCAACCAAACAGGTAAAAAGAATCGATTCCTTCATGTCATTAAATTTATGGGTGAACTACTTGAAGAGGACTGTCAGAATAAACCAACGCCTCATTAAAATGCACGGATGCACCCGCCACCGGATTCAGCCATTTGAATGTAAAGACATGCTTTCCTTTCGGAATCTGGTATTTCCAAAACAGATCGTTCCTGCGCGTCCTAAATGCAGCCGGTAAATTTGCTGTTTCGACAAGTTTGCCATCCATATACATCTCCACACGGGCTACATATTGTTCATCGACAGCACGCACATAACCTTTGAACACAATTCCGGTTCCGTCAAGTACAATCTCACCAACATCGGCGATTTCTCTATTCACGGGGATGCGTCCGATCGGATACAGTCCTTCAAAGCCTTTCTCCAAGCGGACCGGGATAGGTCTCTGGCAAGCAATCGTCACGTCCTTCTCTCCCACTGTCCCACCATTTCTTTCCACCATTTGCAAGGCTTGCTTGAAAGACATTTCATATGTCCGAGTCAGCGAAATATCCGTATAAGCAAAATCCATACCCTCCACCTCCTTGAGATTTTTCAACCAGTATTCCGGTATCCGACTATATCCTAAAACTGTACCTAAAATACCGGCAGCCGAAGCCGGATTGCAATCCGAATCCTGACCGCAACGGGTCGCTATATCCATCGTCTTGAAGAAATCTCCATCACCATACAACAATCCGATCAGGATATAAGCGCTATTAATGACCGCATCGATATTGAACGGAACGAAAACTCCATCCGGACAACCGATATCCTCGCTCCACTTCTTCTCACATTCGAACCAGGTACGTTTCCAGTCATCCGGAAACTCAGCATGCCAACGGATCACTTCCTGCATACACTGATAATACCGACTTTGCTCCGGGATCGCTTTCAAGGCCTCAGTCACAATAAATTCGATATCATCCGAAATAAACGCAAGCGAATACATTGCCCCGACATATACGCCACCATACCAACCATCTCCATAATTCATGATATGCCCGATCTTATCGGATATTTCAGACGCAGAATTCGGCATACCCGGAGACATCAGCCCTGAATAGTCAGCCTCTATCTGATAGTCCAGATCATCAGCATGCGGATTGTTCAGCCAGTGGCCGGAAGCGGGCGGCATAATCCCCTGCAAAATGTTATAACGGGCAGACTGGTTCGCATGCCAAAGCATATAACCGGCACGGGCAAAAGCCATCGCAAACGAATCGACAGGAGCATCCAGCCCCAACCGGTCGAACACGTCCACAAACGTCAAGTCCATATAGACATCATCATACAAACCCGGAAATTTTTCATACCACCACCTAATATATCCGTCGGTCCAGGGAATCGGGACATATTCCTGTATCATCGTCCCATTATATTTGAACTCCGTCGGTCCTCCATAAGTGCAACCGATCGTTTGTCCAGCCCATCCCCCTTTTATCTTATCCAACAGCTTTTCACGGCTGATGGTAAATGATTCGGGAAGAGTAGTCGTTTTTAGTCCGGCTGGTTGCTGCGAACAAGAGACTGTTCCCAACAGCAGAAAACCGGCCAGAACATGTAATATTGCCTTTTTCATAACAATAAAATTAAGATTTATATCAACCAAAAATATCCACTTCGTTCCGATAAGGAGCAGACGACTGCGCCCCAACACGTGTCACCGAGATAGCCGAAGCCTTGCAAGCGAACCGAGCAGCGTCTTTCAAACTTCTTCCTTCGGACAGAGCGACAGTCAGAGCGCCATTGAAGACATCGCCGGCAGCAGTCGTATCGACAGCTTTCACTTTCAAAGCAGGAACCATCTCGGCTTTCCCGTCACTATAAATAAGCGCGCCTTTCGATCCCAACGTAATAATAACATGCTGCACCCCCATTTCCGAAAGGACACGGGCGGCTTCACCAGCCGATGATTCGTCTGTGATCTTCACACCGGTAATCATTTCCGCTTCCGTTTCGTTCGGTGTGATCAAATATAAATGATGAAGCAGATCAGCCGGTAACGGATATGCCGGAGCCGGATTCAGAATCACTTTCTTTCCTTTTCGCCAAGCGATATCAGCCACAAAGCACACGGTTTCCATCGGGATCTCCAGCTGCATCAAAACCAGATCGGTTTGCTCGATAGCCTCTTCCGCCTTCGCCAAGTCAGACGGCAGAAGGTTTGCATTCGCCCCCGAAGCAACGACAATACAGTTTTCCGCTTTTTCATCCACCGTGATCAAGGCCACGCCGGAAGGATTCCCGGAATCCGAAAATACATAAGAGGTATTGATTCCCTCCTCCTCAAAAAGTTGTTGTGACTGGTGACCAAATATATCGCTTCCGGTCTTGCATATAAAAATGACGGAACCGCCCAGACGTGCTATCGCCACAGCCTGATTCGCCCCTTTCCCTCCGGGATTCATAAAAAAGGTTCCACCCAAAATCGTTTCACCCGGACGAGGCAGATGAGCGGCTTTTATAACCATATCGGTATTGCTACTACCGACCACCAAGATTTGTCGCCTGGATATTTGTGTTGTGTCCATGTTCTATTTCGTATTAAATTATGAACCGTTTGCAATGAAGCGTTGCAAATATAACATGTATATCGCTTCTTTTTTCCACATAATTCCTTGGAAAAGATAAACCCAAATTTTATTTTTGCAAATAGAAAATACAAAATACAACTTATAAACAAGCAAATAAGTTTATGAAACAAGCCACAAAACTCAACCATGTCATTCTATTGATCGAGTCGCTTTCCAAAGCGGAAAAACGATACATCAGACTCTATACCAACCTGCAAAACGGGGATAAACATTATATGGTTCTATACGACCTGGCATGTGAAGGTTTTGCAGCCGAACAGATATACGAGAAGTTTTGCAGCAAAGTGGACGAAAAAAGCTTTGAGATGGCAGCCAAACATCTTTATCGGGTACTATTGGATTGCCTTGTCCAACTGCGGGAGAGACAGGACATACAGACAACCATCTTCAATTATATAACAAAAGCCGGCATCCTTTTCGAACGGGAACTTTTCGACAATGCGTTTGCCGAATTGGAAAAAGCAAAGAAACTGGCTGCCACATACGAAAATGACCCGCTGCTTCTCCTGATCTGCCGTACGGAATTGAAATATCTGAGCGCGCTCGGTTTCGAAAGCATCAGCGAGAAAGAACTGGTCGGCAAACAGATGCAGATCAACGACGTGATGAAATATGCCCGCAACACGAACCTTCACCTGCAACTATATGATATTTTGAAATATCGCATCACCTATAAAGGGTACGCCCGTTCGAACAAACAGAAAGAGAATCTGAACGATCTTGTTTTAAGTGAACTGAACTTGATCGCCAACCATTCCTACCAGGGATTCGAGGCGCGCAAACTTCACCTGTTGTTCCAGGCAACCTACTACTTGAATGCAGGGAACTATAAATCAGCGATCCGCTTCTACCAAGAACTGATCGCGCTTTTCGAAGCAAACCGGCATCTGATCCTCAACCCACCCATCTATTATCTGAGTGCCATAGAAGGGGTGCTAAACAGTTTGCACGTTGCCGGACTATACCGGGAAATGCCTTTCTTCTTATCCAAACTGGAAGAAATCGGCAAGGGGAACTATCCGACAGAGTTTCTCATGGAAGTGCAAGCCCGCCATTACCTGTACAAACTTTCGGGGCTGCTCAACACCGGACAATTTGAAACGGCAGCGCATCTGGCAGAA
>DXRF01000126.1 GCA_019411205.1 Parabacteroides sp.
TCTTTACATACTGATCTCCAAATGTCCCTGCACCACATATTGCACTAAATGCATTGATATTCAAGAAACCACCTTTAGGAGTAAACAAACCGGAAATATTTTGACTACCATTTACATCTTCCATCCAAACGTCTCCGTAATCAGCATGGACAGAAATGACCTGTTTGGTTGGAATGGATACTTTTCCTGTCTTAGAATCGTATTTTGCGTTGATAGTCTTACCGCCATCCCAAAGGTTTGTAATTTTAATGTCGGTTGTACTGCCTGAAACGAATTCAATTGTCACTTCATAACTTTCACCTGCGCTATTGTCTTCCGTATTATAATCTACAGCCGTATAAACCCCATTTAATTCGAAAATAGGAGCTGCCGGTGTTGTGATCGAAGTTGCCTCACTAACTATCGTTCCACCAATTGTATAAGCATAGCTACGAATATAATAGGTCGTGTTTTCCGTTAAATTATTGATGACACTACTGAATGTGCTTGCAACTTCACCAGCTTTATAAGAATTATAACTTGCAAAATCAGCAGAGGTGGACACCATAAACCCAGCCTCTAACACTCCCTCCGTTCCACTGATGTTTCCGTTTACAGAAATTTCCGAAAAAGTCAAAACGGCACTTTCCCCTAAGGAAGCTGTGATATTGCTGGCTTGTTCATATTCTGCATCAATATTTGATTTACTGTCCATCTCGTCATAACAACTTGTTACTCCAACAGCCAAAACGATACAAAAAATGAATGTTTTAAATATATTTTTCATTTTACTTTATCCTTTTAATTAATATCCTCAAGTTTATTATTATGGATTCTGATCTTCTGCGTTGATCAATTTATTTTCCTGAATTTCAGACAAAGGAATTTGATATATCCATCTGACATCATGTGCATCAACCTTAATGTCGTATCCAGCCAAATGATTATTGCCTTCATAAGAGCGATCAATACCTTTGTTCAGACGTTTCAAATCGTAGAAAGAGAAACCTTCTCCCCATAATTCGATACGACGTTGCAAATAAACATCTTCTACAGTTACAGTTGCTTTATTCCAACTCGGCTGACGTTTGTTCATCAATACTTTCAATACTTCAGCTGCTTTGGAACCTTGATTCAAATGAGCATAAGCTTCCGCTTCAATCAGAACCATCTCTGCTGCACGCATATACATATAGTTATCCGTCCAATCGTTTACATGCCCGAATTTAACGTTTGCATATGGTAATTGCGCAGCTGCTGTCGGTTGATTTTTGTCTCCCTCTGGTCCGTTGAACCATTTTTTTCTACCATCTTCTTCTGGTATTTGGGAATATAATTTAGCATCAATCAGACGTGGAGCATATCCCATACCGGCATATCCAGGAGCGATATTTGAGATCATGGAGAAGAAAGAGGCATAAGTTGTCTGGGTTTCAGTAGTATGAGCAAATCCCCACATCCATTCAACATTGTTTACTGTAACAAAACCATCATATAATCCAGAAGAACTTGAATCCATGATTGTATAGTTTGCACGGGCCTTGGAAGCAGCAGCAGCAGCTTTTTCCCATTGCTGGCTTAACAGATAGTAACGCGCTAAGAATCCATTTGCAACACTGGCATCAATATAGTTTTTAGAAGGACGTTCGTATCCAGACTCCAGATTTTCAACCGCTTTCAATAAATCAGCTTCAATCTGAGCAAACACTACACCAACAGTATTACGGCCTTTTGCCGAAGCTATTTCTTCTTCCGTTTTACCATCTGCATCCACATATATCAAAGGAACGCCCGGTGCATCTGTATTAATATTACCGCTCTTATCTATTGTAAATTGATACAATTGGATCAAATGCATATAGGAAAGCCCCCGAATAGCATAAGCCTGTCCTAACAAACCTTTCTGTGAAATTGTTTCACCCCCTTCCGGATATAAACTGATAATTTCATTCGCTTTTGCAATCATCGTATAAAAATTAACCCAGTGACATTTCGTACGTCTATAGGCCTCCATTCGATTGTCCAATTGATAGTCAAAATTAAACCAGTGGGAAGCTGCCATACAGATGTCTTGTCCCATCATGTCGGTTGCATGAAGCGACCCCATGTAACCAAAATCATCATGTGAATCACTAGTTTGACCAGCTGTAACCATCCATGACCACATACCGTTCAAAAACACATCCGGATTTTTGCCAGCAGCTTCTCCTGCCGCTTCTTCATCCAGATATTCCGTATAGTCTGTATCTAAGAATGAATCGCTACAAGCAGTCAGTCCAGCCAATGCGATCATACTTGCTGCTATATATTTTTTGAATTTCATATTTTATCTGTTTTTATTGTTCGTTTTAACTTAAAATGTCAGATTTAAACCGATGGAGTAGGTACTTAACGCTGAATAAGCGAAGTTCGTTTCACCAGTGAAGTACAGGCGTGGATCCAAACCTTTGCGTTTCGAAAGCAACCATATATTATCGCCAGTCAAGTATACGCGCAATTTTTCAATACCAGCCTTTTGCATAATATTTTTCGGTATTGTATAACCTAATGTAAGGTTACGCAGACTGAAATAAGAAGCCTTGGTCAAGAAGAAGTCCACATAGTTACCGTTTGCAATATTTTGGTCGGTAACTTGATAACCCAAAGCCGGAATATTTGTATCCGTATGAGTCGGAGTCCAACGATTGAACATATCTTTATGGAAATTAGTACCGGCATCACCTTGGTTCATCAAACTTGAATAGGAACTGTCGTATACATAACCACCTAACTGGAATGCTGTCTGTATTGTCAAGTCAAATCCATATGCTTCAAATGTTGTAGCAAGACCTCCTACGAAGTTGGGTATAGAACTTTTTCCGCTTTGACGTCTCGTCGCATCTTCGATTGCAGCTACTTTCTGAATTTCACCGGTTTCGTTTCCATTCTCATCCGTCACATATTTATTATACAACGGAGCTCCGGTTGCTTGATCTACACCGGCATATTCATATGTATAGAAGTCGTATAATGAACCGCCGATCTTTCTCCAATACAAGCCAGCCTGGTAACCGCCCGGGAATTCGTCCTCTGGTTTGGATGCAGGAAGGCGAGTCAACTTATTTTTATAAGTTGTACCATTTAAAGACACATCCCACTTAAAATTCTTGTTGTTGATAATATTAGCATTGATATCGAATTCAAAACCAGTATTTTTCATATCCATTTCATTACGATAGATGAATGTCGGACTACCTTCGGACGTTGCCAACGGACTTGCATAAAGCATGTCTTTCGTTTCCTTGATGAAAAAGTCTGCATTCACGTCGATACGATCCCACAAGCCTAATTCCACACCTAAGTTGAAATTGTTACTTTTTTCCCACGTCAAGTCAGGATTTCCACGCAATTTCTTTGTGAATGCGGCTTCTCCGTCTACACGTTCTACGCTATATAGGTCAGAATAAGCTTTCCAGATCGTATATCCATAAGAGTCAAGTATATTATCATTACCTTGCGTACCGAAACTGGCTTTCAGTTTCAGATTGTCAACCACATCAATATCTTTCAAGAAACTTTCTTCCTTGATTCTCCATGAGCCACCTACAGCCCAGAAAGTACCCCAACGATTGTCTTTATGGAATTTGGAAGAACCATCACGACGAAGACTTGCTGTCAAATAATATTTATTGGCATAGTTATATTCTGCTTTTCCAAAATAACCCTCCAATGCATATTCTGCCGAATAGCTGCTCAACCCTTGGTATTGTGCAGCATTGCTAAATTCAGGATTTGTCGGATCAGCAAAGTTAGTCATATGACCATACATATAATCGTATTTGTCATTCTTTGTTTCATGTCCTAACAAAACTGTTATATTATGATCATTGAAAGCACGTGTCCAATTCAACAATTGGTTGATGTTCAAAGCACCACGACGTGTACTGTATTTATAACCTCGTCCGCCTACGGAAGCAGCATCACCACCGATCGGAGTAGAGAAATCCGTCTGGTTCGTGTTAAATACATCATAAGCAATATTTAAAGTGAATTTAAAATCATTCAAGAAGTTTGCTTCCAAGTATCCGCGAGAACTCAAGTTGTCTTTCAAAACTTTCCGGATATTTTCTTTTGCCACGGCCAATGGGTTTTGTTCGGAAGCATAAGGGCGGTTATATTCCGTACCAAAGTCATAACGAACATTTCCTTTTTCGTCATACATCAACTGACCATCTGTATCATATAAATAAATCGGATAGATCGGAGCTATGTTCTGTGAAAACATGAAAAGATTAGAGTAGTTACTGTTTGTATCACCAAAAGTACTCTGTATCGTATTTGCATATGCAATGTTACCACCGACTTTTACATACTTGCCAATTTTCTGATCCACTTTAACACGGGCAGAAATACGTTCGAACTCTGATCCTACAACATAACCTTCATCGGACAGATAGCCTAAAGAAGCATAAGCTTGTGTATTTTCCGTACCACCAGCGATATTGATGTTATATTCTTGACGGCTACCGTTTTCAAATGGATCTTTTGACCAATCGTCACTCCATTTATAAGATGTTGCAGATGGGTTCAACTTGCCGGTTAATGGGTTGATCAAGGCATTATCTGCCACACCTGCAAATTTGTTATATTTCAAATTTCCTGAAATCAAGTTTTGAGCAGCGTATTGACTTGCCCCGGCATAACCCATTGAAGGAATCAAGCTATTACGATAAGATTCGTACATCATTTCGTAATACTCCCCAGCATCTGTAATTACATCATACGGTTTCACACCGCGTGCATTAAAACCATAACGGGCTTCGAAATTAATTTTTGCTTTACCTGATTTGCTTCCTTTTGTTGTAACTATGATCACACCGTTGGAACCACGCGCACCATACATAGAGTTAGCTGCTGCATCTTTCAAGACTGTCAACGATTCGATATCTTGGGTCGAAATGGAATTCAGCGATCCCTCATATGGAACACCGTCCACAACAATCAATGGTTCTTGGCTACTGGAGATAGAGCCGATACCACGAATACGAATGCTGGCACTTGACCCCGGAGTTCCGGAAGAAGATGTTGTTTGTACACCCGCGATAGAACCTTCCAAAGATTTCGAAATATCCGACACTTGCATTTTTTGAATCTTTTCACCTCTCACTGTAGAAGCAGCACCAGTAAATGAAGATTTTTTGGTAGTACCGTAAGCAACAACCATTACTTCTTCAAGAACCTGGTTGTCAGATTCTAATAAAATATTCAAATTGGATTTTACTCCAACCTCCTGAGGCTTCATCCCCACGAAGGAAATAACCAGAGTCTTTGCAGAACTCAGCCAGTAAGTATAATACTGATTATCAATATGTTATTTTATTTATGCTTTTAAATCATCATTCCCCAATAAGAGATAACATTCTAAATATATAATAAGCTGATTTATTTGATTGACAACATGTTAAAGTGTTTGGCACAAAAATAGCCACATCCGAAACAATTCCAAATAGTGCAGAAGTTCTACCTGTTTCCTCCTGATTTCTTGATACAGATTAAACTATCTTGCGGGATTCTGATACACATTTTTAAGCCAATATTCAAAAGCCGGATCTTGGATTTCTATCGTATTGCCAGGCAATATATCGATCAAGTCTTTTTCAAGTGTTGCTTTTTTCAAGTTTTTGATGTTTGCTGAAGTTCCCAGTTGATATTGTTTCAAAATGTCTTTAGATGAGAAATTGACCACTCCGTCGGCAACAGCTATCAAAAAGCTAATTTGACGGGGAGTTAAAGAGTCTATTATATTGGTAAACAACAGGCTCAATTGTCCGATTAAGTTGTTGAACGCCTCATTGACAATAGCTTCCGAACAATCTTTTGATGTACGCAACCAAGTTTGCTGGCTTAATTGCTGAGTATAATACGGATGGTTTTTCATTTTATCGGCAATCATACCGGATAGTTCATCCGATATTTGCTTTCCAGTATCAGCAAACCGTTGAGATATAAATGCGACCCAGTCTTTTCGTTCTATTTTTTGTAAGAATAAGATATCGCCAAATTTATAAAAAGGCATACTGTAGTCATTGAAAATACTCAGTAACATATGCCGTTTACTCCCATACAGACAATAGCAAACAGATGTATGTGTCTGCCAATGAGCACGAAGTTTACGTTGAAAAGCAAGCGAATCTTCATATTCGTTGATATTTTGGAATTCATCAATGCAGACAATGATCTTTTTACCTTTATCTTTAGCGATCTGTTGTGGTAAATCTAATATCTCATCATAAGACAACCGGTTATCTTTAAAACTGATACCAAAAGATAATTCATAGCTCTGACTACCTTCGGAAAGAGAAACAGTAGGTGCCATTCGGCTCAAATATTTTTTTACTCCTGCTACAAATTCCTCCCAAGCAGAGGCAGATACCCTCATTAAAGCATTAGCATAGGCTGTATAAAATTGTTCTTCCGTCCTACAATTAAAAATATCAACCTGACAAACCAATGTTTCCTTATTTTCCTCGGACAAAAGTCTGGCACATTTATTTACCAAAGATGTTTTACCCCAGCGACGTGGAGATATAATGACGGTATTAATGAGACTCCTGAAGTTTTGTGTCAGCAAAGTAACCTCATTTTCCCTGTCAGTAAAATTCAAGTCATCAGCAATACGCCCGTAAACAAATGGTGCTTCCATAGGACTATTTTTATATATATAAACAAATGTAGCAACAATAGTTGGAAAGCACAAATATGAAACCTTTTAATTTGAAATTAATCGATTTCAAATTAAAAGGTTTCATTCACTCGACCAGTAACAATATTGGAAGAGGAGGTACTGATAATATATAATAGTCATAAAAGAAAATAGGCTGTTATTTTTACATAACAGCCTATTTATCATTTAGATATTATTTTTTTTAGAAGTATCCTTCGTTCTGTTTGATATTAGGATTAACATCTATTTCAGCCTGTGGTATTGCCAAAATTGTACGATAATCCTCATAACTCGGAGATATAAGATCTGTGTTGTTCAAGAAATGATATCCTCCCTTACGAGTTACCGTAATTCCTAAACGCATGATATCATAAAAACGATGACCTTCCATTACTAACTCCTTACGTCTTTCTTTCAAAACCAATGCTTCGGTTGCAGTCACATCTGAAGCAGAAGGAATAGCACGTTTGATAATCGCATTCAAGTATTTGTTTGCACTTGCCTGATCTGCAGAAGATTTTTTCAATGCAGCTTCAGCTGCAATCAAATAAATATCTGACAGACGGATTACACGGATATTGTTTACAGCCGTTTTACCATTGATACCCGGATATTTATTCATATAAGTACGTCCCTCAACTGATGCAGCAGCTAACAAGTTACGACGGATGTCGTCCGGATTCTCGTTGATAAGATCTTCAAATTCTTTCGTGTTGGAAACAGCAGCATATCCTTTAGGATCGACTACATATCCAAACATTTCACGGTTACCGGCATCCAAATCCGAAATTTCCAGATCGAATACAGATTCTGAAGAATATCTTCCAGACCATGCTGCAACATAATCTTCTGTTTTCAGCAAAGAATACGGAGAATTCTTAATTACATCTTCAGCATAAGAAAAAGCCTTATCCCAATCTCTTTTATATAGATTGACACGTGCCAGTAAACCTTTCACAGCCCAACTGTTGAAACGTCCGTCTTTTACTTCTGTTCCGATACATTTCAAAGCTTCTTCCAAGTCGTTGATGACCATTTCATATCCTTCTGCTACAGTTGAGCGGCTGGGAAGATCGTCTGCACTCAAAACATTTTTAACCAATACTACACCCGGAGTAGCTCCATTTTCTACAAAATAAGGCTTTCCGTATGTAATCAGAAGATTGAAATGACATAAAGCACGAAGCGCTAAAGCTTCTCCTTTTGCATTATTAAGTTCATCTCCTGCAGGAAGGTCTCCTGTTTCAATTGCATTCAGCAATACATTCGCACGGTTGATAACGGCATACGGATAGCTCCATAAGTTTTCCGGCGAGTTATTCTGACGGTGTACCAAGCGATAATAAGTATCGGTTCTTAAACCACCTGTAGCGAGTGTCTGCACATCTTCACCCCCCACTTCGGCACGTGATACAAAATCACAACCATAGTAGCTGTCACTCTTTAAACT
>DXRF01000127.1 GCA_019411205.1 Parabacteroides sp.
AGTCGAAAAGGTTTTTGACCAGTGTCGAAAGGGCTTTTGACCAAGGGCGAAAAGGTATTCGACTAAAGGCAAAAGGTCTATGACCAGGCTGTTTGACAACAGAAGCATGCCCCATCGTCACTTAAAATAGACTCTTCCGGGGCCGACTTGATCTCCGATGAAGGTAAACGATAAGCGGTGAAGGCACTTTCACTGCCTGCATTCACCCATTAAAACACTAACAATCATATCATTGTACATTGAGGTGAAGGCACTTTGCGGATAATGGCGAAAAAACAAAAAGTCCGGACAGAGTCCGGACTCTCATAGCTCTCTATTCGGTAATTACCAGATTTGAACCATAACTTACTTCAATTCCCGAATCTTGATATTGCGGAACCAGATCGGATAACCATGATCCTGCAAACCGATATACCCTTCACGGGAAATGCCTTCCTGGAAACCCTGGAAATCTTTGAATTTACTGTTAGCTACCATATCATCCCATTCTTTGCTCCACAAGGTATACTGAACAACCTTTTTACCATTCTGGGTATGCGTCACTTTGCCATCCTTCACCTTGATCACGATCGTGTTCCATTCGCCGGCAGGTTTTACCGTTTTCGGATCGGCGGGAAGCATATCATACAAAGAACCGGCAAGGTGGTTCGCCAGCTTGTTGTCGGTTGCATCCACATTATCCAGCACCTGTACTTCGGGAGCTGCATAATAGATCGGTTTGCCCGGAACTTCGCGTACATAATAGAAGATACCTGAATTTCCCATCTTACTGGTTTTCCAATCTACAGACAATTCAAAGTTCTTGAACTTCTTTTCCTTATACAGGATATCGCCTCCTGCACCATGTCCAGGTTTTTTGCCCGGAGCGGTAAAGACTTTCATCGCCTCGTCTTCGATTACCCAATTCGGGGCCATACCGGTATTGTTGCATTGTCTCCAACCGGTAAAATCTTTCCCGTTGAACAGCAAAATCCAGCCTTGTTTCTTTTCTTTTTCAGTCAGCGTGTTATTCGCTTTTTGCGCAAAAGAAGGGACAGCAGCCATAACTGCCAAAAGGACTACAAATGATTTAAATAAGTTTTTCATGTTACATTCTTTATTAGATTAGACATTGAGAATATTAAACGGAACAAAGATAAAGAAAAAAGAGCTGTCCCGTTAAGAACAACTCTTTCTTTTCTGCCGGATAATCCTGATTTTATTTGATGATACCCAATTTCGAGGCATTGATGAAATCGATGATATGCTGGATTTCGTCGCTCATCGGCACCTGGTCCTTAATCATCAGCAAGGCATCGAATATACTTGTATTACCTTGATAGATGATACGGTAGGCATGACTGATATGCTTGATTATCTTTTCGCTCAGGCCTTCATGTGACAGGATAAAGGAGTTCACCCCGTAATAGGTCGTAGGTTCCAATGCAGCCACGATATAAGGGGGCACATCCTTGCGGAAGCGGCAACCGGTCTGCGTCATCGACCAAGTTCCGACACGGCATCCCTGGCTCACCAGCACGTTACCGCCGAAAATCACATAATCTTCAATCATGCAGTTGCCGGAGATCTTACTTCCGTATCCGAACACACTATGGTTACCGATATGCGTATCGTGGGAAACATGCACACCTTCATGCAGGAAATTACCATTACCGATTACCGTCTTTCCATCAGAATGGGTCGCACGATTAATCACTACGTTCTCACGGATCACATTGTCATCTCCGATCTCGACAATCGTATCACCTCCCTTATAGTTAAAATCCTGCGGTTCGGCAGCAATGACAGCACCATTGAAGATGCGGTTCCTCTTCCCCATGCGGGTTCCGCTCATGATACTGGCATAAGGCATGATCTCGCAGTCATCACCTATTTCTACATTCTTATCGATGTATGCAAACGGATGGACGGTTACGTTCACTCCTAATTTCGCGCTTGCATCTACATAAGCCAATGGACTAATCATAATAATCTCCTTTTTAATTGTGTCAATCGCTTTTTACTCTCTTCCACCACCTACGGCACTATATAAATTGATAACAGCCTGCATGCGCTGGACGTTATCGGAAACTTCGGTCAACTGCGCACTAAGCAGACTCTGCTGGGCAGAAAGGATTTCCAGATAAGTGGACTGTCCGGACTGGAACAAGGCGTTGGTATAAGCAACCGCCTTTTCCAACTCCTCTATCTGAGCCTGATCCTGGACTAACTTTCTATTGGTCGCATCATAGAGATGCAAAGCATCACTCACTTCCTTTCCCGCTTCCAGAATCGCCTGCAGGTAGTTCATCCTGGCAATCTGTTCTTCCGCTTTCGATATCTTCAGATTAGCCACCAACTTACCATTGTTAAAGATAGGCTGTGCCAACGAAGCCAAAGCCTGGAACATAAACTGCCCCGGATCGGAAACCGTAATGCCTGAACCGTTCGTCCAACCGGCTGTCGCCGTAATATTGAGCCCAGGATAAAAAGCGGCACGGGCCTTGTTGGTCGTATAATAAGCGCTGGCCAATGTCATCTCGGCCACCTTCACATCCGGACGGTTTTCCAACAACTGCAAAGGCACACCAGCCATCAGTTCTTCCGGTATCACCTGGTCTTCAAGCGTATTGCGATCGATAGGCTGCGGTGCTTTCGCGAGCAATACGGACAAGGAGTTCTCCACTTCACGCACCTGGCGTTTCAGTTCGATCAACGAACCGGACACCTGATGGAACACGGCACGCATCTGGACAACTGCTGCTTCTGTTGTCATGCCGGCGATCTTCATCGCTTCCATAACCCGCACATTCTCTTTGTAGATATCCACCGTCTTGGAAGTAATCTCGACCTGACGGTCCAACATCAACAGAGTGAAATAGGCATTGGCGATCCCACCGATCAGTTGCGAACGTATCGCTTGCTGCACGTACTGGCTCTGCAAGTAAGCGGCTTTCTGTCCGCGGCTCGCATTCAACAGTTTACCAAACAAATCCACTTCCCAACTGGCTGCCGCCGGCAAGGTATAGGCTTTCACATAACCCGTATTTTCCATCTTGGTTATGGTTCCTTGCGGAGCCAGGTTCAAAGAAGGGAGGAAAGACAGGCGGGCGGAAGTCAGCAACAGCTTAGCCTCCTCGACCCTCAGGATAGCGGCCTGCAGATCCACATTGTTTGCCAATCCCTCTTCGATCAAGGCCTGCAATTTCGGATCACGGAAAACTTCCTGCCAAGGCAAGTTTCCCATATTGGCCGTATCTGTTGCGGCCAACGTATCGGTGGCAGATACCGGATCACGGTAGATACCGGATGTCTCGATCGTATCCGGACGGTCATATGCTTTATAGATATGGCAACTGCTCAAAAGAGCGGTTGCACACATCATATATATCATCTGTTTCTTCATTGTCATTTCTTATTTTGTTTTTGCGTACTGTTCTATTTCCGTATTCATATCGCTGTTATCCAAATCTTCCCATTCGATAGGTTTGAATTTCTCCTGCAAGTACTGGAATACCACAAACAGAACCGGAACGATAAAGATCTGGAAGATCATACCGATGAACATACCTCCGATGGCAGCAGTACCCAAAGTACGGTTACCGTGAGCACCGACACCGAACGCGAACATCATAGGCAACAGGCCGACCACCATAGCCAACGATGTCATCAGGATAGGACGCAAACGGGCGGCGGCACCTAAAACGGCAGCCCATGTGATGCTCATTCCCATACGGCGACGGTCGAGGGCAAACTCTACGATCAGGATGGCGTTCTTCGCCAGCAAACCTACCAACATGATCAAGGCGATCTGCATATAGATATTGTTGGACATCGTACCCAGGATCATCTTCAGAGCCGGGATATTACCCAAAGCAGCCCACCCCTGCACGAACAGGAAGCTGCCCATCAAACCGAACGGAATGGAAAGCAATACGGCCAACGGCAGAATATAACTTTCATACTGGGCACTCAGCAACAAATAAACGAAGACGAAACAGAGCAGGAAGATCAAACCGGTCGTGCTACCGCTGGTTTCAGCCTCTTCACGTGCCATACCTCCCAACTCGTATCCGAAACCGGTCGGAAGCGTCGTACCGGCCACCTCCTCGATTGCTTTCAAGGCCTGGCCACTGGTGTATCCATCCGCCGGCGCAACCATCACTTTGATAGAGGTATACATATTGAAACGGCTGATGATATCCGGACCATACACTTTCTTAATAGATACGAACTGCGAAATAGGAGCCATTTCGTTTCCATTGCGAACCTTGATATTCTTGAGCGATTCCAGATTGGTACGCAAAGCCGGATCGGCCTGGACCATCACACGGTACATCTTACCGAAACGGTTGAAGTTGGAGGCATACAGACCACCGTAATATCCCTGCATGGTTGCCAGGATATCACTCGGGCTGATCCCCACCTTCTTACAGGCAGCCGCATCGATGTCGATCATATACTGCGGGAAGTTCGGGTTGAAAGTACTTTGTGCCGACTTGATTTCAGGACGGGCAGTCAAAGCGGCCGTATATTGCTTCGTCACTTCGAAGAATTTTTCCAGATCGCCCCCGGTCTTGTCCTGCATGTTCAACTCGATATCGCTGGAAGCGGAATAACCCGGGATCATAGGCGGAGTAAAGAACAGCACCTGCGCATCTTTCACGATCTTTTGTGCACGCATGAACAAGCTGCCATACACGATATCAGAACTCTGCATCATTGAACGTTCCTCCCAATCTTTCAACTTGATGATAAACGAACCGTAAGAAGGTCCCTGACCACCGATAAAACTGAAACCGATGACGGCCGTACGTGATTTGACAGCAGGATCGGCAGCGATCAGGCTGTCCACCTTGTTCATCACCTCTATCGTTCGTTCCTGGGAAGTTCCCGGCGGCAGCGTCACCGCCCCCATGATCGTACCGGTATCTTCATTCGGGACCATACCCGTCGGAGTCGCATTCATCAAAACAACGAGCAAGACGATACATCCGGCAACGATACCGAAAGAAAGCCATTTCTTTTGGATAAAGAATACGACACGTTTTTTATAGCTGTTCAGCAAAGAATCGTATGCGGCATTGAAAGAAGAGTGGAAACGGGAAACGAAAGTCGATTTCTTTTCATGTCCCTCTTCGTGCGGCTTCAAAAACATCGCACACAGAGCCGGACTCAGAGTTAAAGCGTTCAATGCGGACAAACCGATCGAGATAGCCATCGTCAAACCAAACTGACGATAGAACGTACCGGCCGTACCACTCATGAAACTTACCGGGATGAACACGGACATCATGACCAACGTGATGGAGACAATAGCACCGCCCAGTTCGTTCATGGCATCGATAGAAGCCAGTTTTGCAGATTTGTATCCCTGGTCCAGCTTGGCATGGACACCCTCGACGACCACGATCGCATCATCGACCACAATCGCAATGGCAAGCACCATAGCACAAAGGGTCAGCAAGTTCAAGCTAAAGCCGATCAGTGACAGCATGAAGAACGTACCGATCAATGCTACCGGGATCGCGATAGCCGGAATCAAGGTCGAACGCATATCCTGCAAGAAGATATACACCACAATAAATACCAGGATAAAAGCTTCGATCAATGTCTTGAGCACTTCGTGAATAGAAGCGTACAAGAAGTCGTTGGCATTCATACCGACGTCGATCTTCAAACCCGGAGGCAGTATCTTTTCGGTTTCTTCCAACAGGTTCTGGATATTATTGATGGTTTCCGTCGCATTGGTTCCTGCCATCTGATAAACGATACAGGTTACAGCGCTATGGCCGTTTACTTTATTGACAAAGTTATACGTCAGACGTCCCAATTCGATATCGGCGATATCTTTCATACGGAGAACTTCACCATCCGGCAAGGCTTTCACAACCATATTCTCAAATTCGCTTACTTCCTGCAAACGTCCCTTATAACGGATCGTATACTGGAAACTCTGGTTACCCTGTTCACCAAACGAACCCGGAGCGGCTTCCACGTTCTGCTCAGCCAAGACGCCTGCAACGTCATTCGGAACCAGTTTGTATTGTGCCATCACATCCGGCTTCAGCCAGATACGCATGGAATAGTCTGTTCCTAACACGTTCGCATCCCCCACACCAGGTACACGCTGTACTTCCGGAATCAGGTTGATCTTGGCATAGTTTTCGATAAATCGCTGATCGTAACGGTCTTCTGCATCATAA
Source organism: Parabacteroides sp. (assembly GCA_019411205.1). GTDB lineage: Bacteria > Bacteroidota > Bacteroidia > Bacteroidales > Tannerellaceae > Parabacteroides. The sequence continues at coordinate 6,186 of DXRF01000127.1, forward strand.
ACAGAGAACACGATCAACATGGAGTTCTGGCGCTTCTGGGTCGTCACACCGATCTTGGTTACTTCGGCCGGCAGCAAACCTTGTGCCATGGAAACACGGTTCTGCACATTGACGGCTGCCATGTCAGGATCAGTACCCTGTTTAAAATAAATGGAGATTTCGGCCGATCCGTTATTCGAAGCCGACGAAGTCATGTACATCATGTTCTCCACGCCATTGATCTGATCTTCCAGCGGCGCAATCACACTATTCAATACCGTCTGTGCATTTGCCCCCGTATAAGTAGCTCTCACCGAAACGGTCGGAGGGGCAATATCCGGATATTGGGTAATAGGCAAGGACAGCAAGCCTAATATACCCAGTATGACAATCAAGATGGAGATCACCGTTGAGAGTACCGGGCGGTTTATAAATCTATCTAATTTCATATTTTCTGTTTTTAACGAACAAATGGAAGTTATTAATTAAAAGCGGTCTTCAGATTACCTTCGTTCTGATCTTTCAAGGCCTGATCATATTTCGCTTTCTGCTGTTCCGGAGTGATCGGCTCGATGGCCTGGCCGTCACGGAGGTTCTGTACTCCTTCAATCACGATTTTGTCGCCGGATTTCAAACCATCCGTCACCAGGTAATTCTTTCCATCATCCAGATTGGAGATCTGAATCTCCGTGTTCTTCACGGAATTGTCCGCCTGCAAGACGAAAACAAACTTCTTGTCCTGGATTTCGACAGTAGCGGACTGAGGGATAATAATAATTCCATCCATCGTATACGGGAATATGATGTTACCCGTACCACCGCTTCTCAAGATATTTTTATCATTTGGGAAAACAGCACGCATGCTGACAGACCCGGTAGACTGGTCGATCACGCCGCTAACGGCATCGATCTTGCCTTCCGACCGATAGGTAGTACCGTCGGACAACTGCAAACGGACAGCCGGCATTTTTTCCAACTGTTCTTTCAAAGTTCCCCCGGCTCTTGTCAGACGCAGCAGTTCTTTCTCCGTCATAGAAAAATAAACATACACATCGCTGATTTCGGATACAGTTGTCAACGGCTGCGCAACAGAAGGGCTGACCAGACTTCCGATACGATACGGGAATGTACCGACAACGCCATTCGACGGGCTTGTCACCGTACAGAAAGATAAATTCTGATTTGCGCTTACCAAAGATGCTTCCGCCTGGGCCAGGCTTGCCTTAGCCGACATGAGTTGGTTGACCGCTGTCTGATATTCAAAATCACTGATAATCTTCTGATCGAACAACGCCTTTTTGTTCTTTTCGGTCAGGGTCAGAGTAGCAACATTGGCTTTTGCCATCTCGACAGCCGCTTTTGCCTGTCCGACCGCAGCAGCATACTGAGTCGGATCAATCTGGAACAAAGCCTGCCCTTTACGGACAGTTGCTCCTTCATCCACACATAACTTAACAATAAAACCCGAAACTTGGGGGCGTACTTCAATATCCTGCGTACCTCTGATCGTGGCCGGATAGGAAGTCGTCTGGTCGCTCGTTGTCGAATTGACAGCAAGAACAGCAAATTCATTATCCCCTAATTTCATACCGCTTTGCTTGTTTCCACAAGCGGTTAATAAAGATACCCCTACTGCAAACAATGCAAATTGCCTTAATTGGGTAATAGTAGTTCTTAACATTTGTTTATCCATATCCATTTTAATATATTCTATACTACAATTCCGTTTTTCAGTCATTTAGTAAGGCTGTTAAAGCCATTGCAGCGAGTGAGATCCGCTGCGTCATAATAAAAATTCTACAACGATGCTGTCCTAAACTTATGGGTTCATAGCCTATTCCTCATAAAAAGTGTACAAATGTAGAATCTTTTTGTTGTACTTTTTCCGTTTATACAATCTTTTATACTAAAAAATTACTTATTTTATATTTCTGTATCAGAGATATATTAAGAG
>DXRF01000128.1 GCA_019411205.1 Parabacteroides sp.
GGGAAATACCTATCCAGATATCTTTCCAGATTACAAAGGAATAAGTATTCCTATCAATATTGCACCTTTAAACTTTACAGTCAGAAACTCTTCTCACATAAAAGCCGTTTTTTCCAACAATAATCAACCATTATTCAGCATTGAAGGGAAAAACAAAATCGATATTCCCTTAAAGAAATGGCAGCATCTATTATCTAATAATACTGGTAAACAAATAGATATATCCATATCCGTATGGAATGAATCTTATCCGAAAGGCATACAGTACAAATCTTTTCCTATTTATATTACAACCGACTCTATCGATCCTTATATTGCCTATCGATTGATCGAACCAGGTTATGAATCTTGGCATGAAATGGATATCCGACAAAGAGCTTTAAACTGTTTTAAAGAAAACATTATCATTTCCAGTAATATGAATGAAAAAGGATGTGTCAATTGTCATTCATTCAGCAATTATTCCCCTACAGATTTCATGTTTCATGCACGGACTTCTCCTGGAGGGACAATCATCATTAAAAATAACCAGCCTACCAAAGTCCAATTATCGCAACTCGGATCGTCCAAAGAAGGTACTTATCCCCACTGGCATCCATCCGGCAAATATATCATTTTTTCAACCAATACCACCCGTCAGTCTTTTTATAGCCGGAATCCGAACCTGATAGAGGTCTACGATCTGGAATCAGACCTGCTCTTATACGATCCGGTCCACAACACAGTCATAACAGATCCCCGTTTCAACGGTCCGGAATCTTTCGAAACATTTCCTGCATGGGCTCCTGACGGGAAGCGCCTATATTATTGTACAGCTCCTGCCAAACAATTACCCAAGAGGTTGAAAGAGCTTAGATACTCCATTTGCAGTGTCTCTTTTGATCCTGATAGTGGTTCTTTCGGAGAGACAATCGATACGATCTATACGGCACCCAATAAAAGCGCTTCATTTCCCCGCATCTCACCAGACAACCAATACCTGCTTTTCACCGAATCAGATTATGCTACTTTCCCGATCTGGCATAAGGAAGCGGATCTGAAAATGATATCTTTACAAGATTTTACCTTTATAGATACCGATATACTGAACAGTCCGGACGTAGAAAGCTATCACTCCTGGTCTTCAAACGGAAAATGGATCATATTCAGCAGCCGGCGTCTGGACGGACTTTATACCCGTTTCTTTATCGCCCACCTAAATGAGAACGGAAAGTTCAGTAAACCGTTCCTACTCCCGCAGAAAGATCCTGACGAGAACAACCTCCGGATGAAGTCATTCAACATCCCGGAATTTATCAAGGATAAAATCACAATTACCAGATCTCAGCTGGATCATACCGTAACCGATTAAAACATACATAAAAATGAAAAAAGAAAACATCATACTTCTGATCCTGTCAAGTATTTATGCACTCATTATCGAATATACATTCTATCCCGAATATATTCGTTATCAGGAAGCAGGTGGATTATTCCTGACGACAAACGACTACCTGCAGGGTTATCTACTTGCTCCGACAGGCTGGAACAGTCTGATAACTAATTTTTTGTCTCAGTTCTACCACCCGCTCTCACTAGGACTTTTCGTTGAAACAAGTTTGCTTCTGATTACCGCAGCGACTACCCTTCTCTACTTGCGGCAATGGAAAGCTGCACAGCATGGATGGGTAATCATCATTCCTGTCATTATGTTTTGCATCTACCAATATGCCTGGAACTTATCTGCATTATTACAATACAATCTGTTTCTCCTGACACTCGTTTTTTATCTTTTCCTCCAGAACAAAGTTTTACGGCATATCGGCGCTTTTATCGCTATTCCTTTCTTGTATCTCCTTTTACCGGAAAACTGCTTACTCCTGTTATATCTGTATGGAGTTGTTTTCGAACGTATTTTCTTCAAGCAAAAAGGCTTTCCTATATTACCGGTTACAAACCTACTATTTGTCGCCATATGGCCTCTGTTATGGCAAAATCTTGTTTATTACACCCCAACCAATCAATTGTACACATTCATCAATCCGGAATATGAAATGCGATATGTTTACGTATATTATGCCTTGTTCCTGATTCCGCTCTGCTCTGTTTTCCTCTCTGCCCGGAAAAGGAACTGTTATATCTCCATCGCATTTCCCCTTCTGTTAATCGCATTCAGCTGTTACAGTATTTACTCCTCCCCTAATCGGGAAAGGGAGAAACGCCTGGCAGTACAACGGCATGCAGAAGAACAGCAATGGGACCAGGTACTGCAAACGATCCAAACCTGTAACATTAACGAAGCCTATTATCATCCTTACCTGATGCTTGCCCTTAGTGAAAAAGGTATTCTGCCAGAACAACTCTTCCACTATCCGGTACAATCGGCAGACCGCATCTATTTTCCGGCAAACGAACTGAACGGAGCTAATTTCAACAGCCTTTTCGCCTATGCCCTCGGACTGAAACACGAAGCTCTCCATCAACTTGCACAAGCAAATGCGATGTCCCCACAAGGTCTTTCTTTCTCACGACTCAGAAGGATGATCGACTGGCAAACAGAATTCGGAAATCTTCCCTTGGCCCAGAAATATATGGATATCTTACAAACCTCCACCTGCCACAACCAATGGATAAAAGAACGGACCGAACGATTCTCCACCTCTCTAACAACACTTAAAGAAGCCTACAAAGAAGATTTCATTATCGACGCATCTTCCCCTCTTATTCTTCTGACACAAGCGGTAAAAGCCGATACCACCAACCGCAAAGCGCTCGACTATCTGCTATGCGGCGTCCTTTTGAGCAAAGACCTGAAAGGTTTCTATAATTTATTCCGGCAATACTTTCCACACGGAGAAACGATACCTGTTCATTATCAGGAAGCTCTATTAGTAGTAGACCTCATGTTCCCTCATTTGGAGGCCACTCGCAACTATCCGGTCACACAAACCTGCAAGCAGGCTTTCGAAGATTTCGGCATACTGATGTCGCAGCGTCCAAATACGGACCACGCACTCCGGCAAAAATACGGAAACACCTATTGGTATTATGGATTTATCCGTACCGCCTAAATCCGACAAAAAGTAAAGGCCCGGAAGCATTTCTGCCACCGGGCCTTTATTAGTTTATACAGATAGTTCAGATCAATACCCTTCATTCTGCGGGAAATTCGCACCCGAGTTCGCTTCGATTACCTGTAATGGTATTGGATATTGCCATTGATAATCCTGAATATTAGGACCTGCCCCCTTCAATTCGTTTGTTGCAGCCGGGAAACGATATCCATATTTACGCGTACGCTGTACCAAAATCGGATTTTCCTTAGTTGACAAACGGGACAATGTAACCGCACGATGCTCTTCACCATACAATTCACGAGCACGTTCATCCAAAATATAATCTATCGTCACATCAGCAGCCGTACACAACGGAGCTTTAGCGCGGGCACGAACAACATTGATAGCTTCTGCCGCACTGGCCTTATCTCCTTTATTCAAGTAGGCTTCTGCCAACAACAGATAAGTTTCAGCCAGACGAATAACATACCAATCCGGATCATATCGGCGATAATCGCCATCTACGTGTTTATCCGTACCGAACTTCCACATACGTGGGAAAAGAGTAATCGTATCATTGGCTGTCACTTTATAAAGATCGGCATCCGGATCACCGGCCGCTTTTTTAGATTCATATAAAGCCTTCGCCTCATCAATAGCCTGTCTCCATGGCTTACCTCCCGACTGATATAGATTACGTTGAATCATCTCTTCAGAACCACGGACATCACTACCACAGTTATTCCACAGATCACCCAAGAACCACTCGGTCGGATGGCAAGTAGAACCATTACCAAAACCCGTCGAATCAGTTGCTACATTCGACTTATTCTTATTCGCGTCATAATCTGCCTTACTGTTTGTAAAGGTCACAGCTCCCCAACCGAATATCTGAATAACTTCACCATTCGACAAAGTCCTTTTCTTGTCTACGTTATAGAAATTGGAAACAAAAGCCTGTTCGACATGGCACTTGGCAGGAGCAGAGCCCCAGCTTACGACACCACCACCACCGGTATTGCTAATTCGTCCTTCATAATCATATTGAGCTACCCAGATTGCTTCTTTGTTTCCTTCCTGATAATTAAAATTACCCATACGGAACAAATCCCAATAAGAGCTATGAGGATTACCATAACGGTCTGTAGCCTCACCTGCACGAGTTCCGAAACGTTCTGTCATCAGGTGATAATCCCCATCCGTTCCATCGATCACACGTTTTGCCGCTGCAATCGCTTTATCATAATCACCGACACAAATAGCCATTTCAGCCAACATATGGTCGGCAGCCGCTTTCACGATACGACCGTTTTTCGTTGTCGTCAATGGCAAATTCTGAGCCGCCCATTCGAAATCTGTCACACACTGTTTCCAAACATCCATACGGGGAGAACGCTCGTAATCTACTTTTGCAGAACGAGCCGGTTCCAGCATAATAGGAGTGTCACCATACATACCGGCTAGACAACGATGAGCCCACGCACGGAAAAAGATAGCTTCCGCCCGAACCTCATTCTTTTGAGTCTCGCTATCCCACTTGATATCACGAGTATCGATCGCATCGATAATAACATTCGATTGTTGAATGATCTGACACAAATTATCATACCAGTGACGTGAATAACCCGGTTCGTCAGGAGTAAATGTCTTCCAGTTACTTGTAATAAAATTCTGGTCTGTCGCAGCAAAGGTATCCAACCCTATACCTGTCATAAAGTAGTTATGATTACCCCATACGCCAAAAAACAAATACTGGATGCGACCATGCAGAAAACCGATTGCCATATCCAATTCTGCAGGTGTATTATAAGATGTCGAAGAAGTATATTCGTATGACTTTTCTTCCAGGAAATCATTGTCGCAGCTAACCAATCCACACATGGACAAAGAGCCAACAACCGTTCCTAATAATATATTTTTAATTTTCATATCCGTTCATTTTTAGAATGTTATATTAGCACCAATTGTAATTGTCCGATAAGCAGGCTTACTCCCATAACGAGCACTACCAGGACCTGCAGCAATCGTACCGCCTGTTTCAGGATCCAGACCAGACCAGCCGGTAATCGTGAACAAGTCCGTACCACTCAGATAAAGACGCAAATTCTGAATATTAGCTTTCTTTACCCATGGCTGATCAAATGTATAAGAGAGACTTAAATCTTTCAGTTTCAAATACTGGCGTTGTGACCAGAAATAATAAGAATAAGTATTGACATAACCCAAACGCGGATGATCGTTTGTCGGATTATTTTCGCTCCATGGAGCAACTTTCAGCTGCGCACCTGATGTCGTTGCCGTATTATGGTAATTACCGAACGGGTCACTACCGATAAAATGAGAACTGTTACCGGCATCCCAACGGAAGTTGAAATACAAAGAGAAGTTTTTCCAACTTAACGTATTGCTCAAGTTGATCGTAAACAATGGATCCATATCACCAATGCAATGGCGGTCATCCGTACTGATCTTACCGTCACCATTATAATCCAGGAATTTGATGTCACCAGGTACAGCATCCGGCTGGATCTTATTACCGTTTGCATCTACATAGTTGTCAATCTCAGCCTGAGACTGGAAGATACCTAACATTTTCAAGTCCCATGCAGCATTGATCGACTCGCCTATAACCAACGCACGAGCAGTTTCGTAACCATTTGTTGTCGCATTACCCGTATCGTTCGCTTCCTTTCCATTAGCATCCTTGCCAAAAAGGTGAACAATCTTATTCTTGTTACGATAAAAAGTCAATCCGCTTTCCCAACGGAAATTATCTTTACCGTCTCCATTTATATTAACTGTATTCAAAGATAGTTCGACACCGCGATTCATCACCTCACCCGCATTAAACTTTGCTTCCGAGAAACCGGTCATATAAGGCAATGAACGGTTCAACAACATATCATTTGTCTTTGATTTATAAACATCGATAGAACCAGAAATACGTCCGTCCAAGAATCCGAAATCAAGACCGAAGTTACCAGTTTTAGTTGTTGCCCAAGTCAATTCCTCATTTGCCAGTGAATTCTGATAGATATACAAAGAAGATGCATCATACCAGGTATAACCGGAAGCAACCGTAGCTAATGTGGCATATGCCTCGATACTCTGATTACCGGTCAGACCATAAGATCCTCTCAGTTTCAAGAAACTCAATCCCGGAATTACATTCTGCATAAAATCTTCCTGAGACAATGTCCAAGCAGCAGATACACCTGGGAAGTTAGCCCATTTACTACCCTTTGCAAATCCAGAGAAACCATCACGGCGGAAATTGGCCGTCAAATAATACTTGTTTGCATAGTTATAATTAACACGAGCCATATAACCGACATTCTGCCATTCCTTCAACGTCTTATTAATCTGCTGGGTCGTTGCCAAATTCTGTCCGTATGAACCTAATACTGTCGGTAATTTGAAACCGCTATAAGCAGTCTTCAACTGATTCTGATGAGTTGCGTCACGTGTATAACCAAGCATTGCATCCAGATGGTTCTTTCCGAAATCTTTCGTATAAGTGAACACATTGTCCATTGTCCACGCATACGTCTGGTTAATCTCCGATTTACCATTTGCCTCCGCCGTATACTTATACGGATCAGCCAATTCCTCCACTTTTCTCGTATCCAGGAAATACTGTGGATTTACAAACATATCAATATTGTTCGTATTCTTTACAGCATTCATGGTAAACTTATAACTCAAACCTTTTACAAACGGGAAATCGATCTGTACAAATCCTGTTCCATTCAAGTTATCGTATTTCTTTTCGCGATCTGTCCACAAATAGGAAGTAGTTTCGGAAGAACTCCAGAACGGGCTCGCTACATTACCATTTGCATATCTTTCATACCAATCAGTATAGCCTTCATGACGTACATACTTATGGCTATAAGGCGACAACCATGTTGCAGACTGAATATTAGCTATCTGACCAGGATTAGAGGCATTATAATAAGATGCGCGCATACCGACCGTCAACCAGTCTGTGACTTTTGCGTCCATTTTAGCCATGAAAGTCAGCTTTTTATAGTCATCTCCAACAATCAGACCATCCTGTTTCATATAACCGGCCGATAAATAATAATTCACTCTATCGGAAGCATTTCCTGAAATACTCAGATTATAATTCTGAATCTGCGCATTTTGAGAAACCTCATCAATCCAATCAACCCAACCACCAGCATTGTAAACTTCCAATTCCTCAGCATTCAATAGCTGTGCGGGGTCCAAGCCTACGCTCGGATCAATCGAACCGGCAGCAATCATCGCTTCACGACGACGATTCAAAAATTCGTTTTGATCCGTTACCATCTGCGGCTTTCTTGTCCAACTCTGAATTCCGTAATAAGCATCCAAATTAACCGTCGGCTTAGAAGAACGACCACGTTTTGTTGTAATAATAATTACACCATTTGCAGAACGTGAACCATAGATAGCAGCAGAACTGGCATCCTTCAGAACATCAATAGATTCAACATCCGTCATGGCAATTTCATTGATACTACCATTAAAGATAGAACCATCGACAACCAACAACGGCTTGTTCAAACTTGCTTCCGAAGGACCTGTAATAATAGAATTCATACCACGAATCGTCATTGAAGCCGTATTATCACCACCGGCATCTGTTGTCGGGGAATAATTAAAGCCCGGAATCTTGCTTGACAATGCAACCAAAGCATTTACGTTTGCCAACTGTGTCAATGGGGAATCATCCAATTTAACGCTGGAAATAGAACCTGCCAAATCTTTTTTACGGGATGTACCATAACCAACCACTACAACCTCATCCAATGCCATATTATCTTCCTGCAATTTCACAGTTAAATTTTTAGCATTTCCTACTTTTATTTCTTGTGTCTGAAAACCGACATAAGAAAATACCAATACGGCATTACTGCCACCCGGAACATCTGGAATTGTAAACATTCCATCACCATCAGTCAATGTTCCGATAGTCGTTCCCTTGACCATCAC
>DXRF01000129.1 GCA_019411205.1 Parabacteroides sp.
ACCCCTAACCAACTTTGTTAACCTTAAATCTAATACTATTATGAAAAAACCACATTGCAAGTGTACGGATATTTCTGTATTTGTCAATAGACTAAGTATTAAATTTTGTTCTTTCGATTTTAATAAAATCTAATGTCTTCAAATGTCTTGTTTTTTATATGTCGTCAAGCTTACGAGAACCATCGCAAGGGTGGATAAAGGTAATGCGAACAGGATCGGATCGATAGCGAACCAAGGATAGATGTCGATCAAGACATCTCGTCCAAACAGTATGTTACATAAACCGACCGCTCCGGCTTCCGCCTTGTGGAGGAACAGCATGGCGAACAAACTTGTCAGTGCTCCCGTCCATAAACTTGCCAGTGCTCCTTTTTTGGTCGCTTTTTTCCAAAAAAGGGAACAGAAGTAGGACGGAAGGAATGTGGCGGCACAAATCCCCATAAACAGAGCTGTCCCGCGTGCTATGACTCCTGCGCTCAGCGTATAACAGATTATATAGCTGACCAGGATGGAGCAAAGCACCCCGATGCGTACGCCCATTGTCGAGTTTGTATTCTTTCGGTGTCCCAGTTTAGGGAATATGTCCGCCCCGAAAGAGGCTCCCATCGTGTGGAACTGGGCGCTGAGCGTAGACATACTTGCCGACAGGATACAGAGCATGAAAACGGCACTGAACCATTCCGGCATTGCCCGGTCGATAAACAACGGGATAATCTTATCCATATCTTTGATAGCTTCCGATGCAACCACTCCTTCCGTTTTCAAGAAAAAGAGGTTCGATAACGCCCCGACATGATAAATGGCCCCAACGGTCACGATCAGGAAAACACAACCAATCAAAACGCCCCGGTTCAATTGCTTGGTGCTTTCTACCATCATAAAACGTACGACCAGCTGAGGTTGGGCGAGGCAGCCGATACCGACTCCCAGGATAAGCGAGGTTACGAGGGTGTACCACTGAGGAGACCCGGTCACCGGCATGGCTGTCCATCCTTGGTGTCCTACTTCCTTAAACCGCTCAGGGACAAGCGAGGCGATTTCCGTCAGTTTCCGGTTGGCTTCGATAAAGCCCATATCCATCACCCGATAGAACCAGAATAGCAGGAACAGCATGCAGGCGAACATGATGACGGCTTGTAAAGCGTCTGTATATAACACGCCTTTAATACCTCCCGTGATGACATAGGCCGCAACTATAAGCGTGAAAATAAGCAGTGCCAGATGCAAGTCTATGTGGAACATCTGTTCGATGAACACTGCACCTCCTTTCATCACAACTGCTGCATACAGCGGCATGCCGATAAAGATGATGGCGGCAATGAATATCTGTATGGCACGTGAATTATAGTGCAATCCCAATAATTGTGGAAATGTGCGGGCATTGTATTTTTCGCCTAACTTACGGGTGTTCCGCCCGAATATGATAAAAGCGATGACAACGCCCATGAACATATTTAATAAGCAAAGCCATTGGATTCCCATACCAAACGTGGCCGCAACCCCTCCGAAACCGACAATAGCCGATGCGGAGATAAAGGTTGCCCCGTATGAAAGGGCCATGATGATGGGATTCACTTTCCGTCCTCCCAGCAAATAATCGCTGGCGTTTTTCGTCTGTTTGTATCCGATGTATCCCAGCCAGGCCAGGATGAACATATAGATGATTACTACGATACCTAAAGTCAGTGTACTCATTTATCCGGCTGTTGTGGGTTTGTACTCTCTTCATCGTCTTTATTCCAATGGGTTACTCCGAACCAAATGGAATAAAACAGGCAGACGAAAGCTAACAAATAGGCCAGCCAGATGCCAGGGTCGCTTATTCCGAACATGTATTGTTGTTTTTATAATTTGATCAAATCACTTTCACAAATATATTCCAGATTCTGACGGCGGATCACTTCGCGGGCGGCTTCCCGGTTGTTCGTCCGTAAGATCAGAATCGATTTCTCATTGGCTGAGAAGCAATACATGTATTCGATGCTGACGCCGGCTTTCGTGAAACAAGACAATGTTTGGGCAAAACTGCCTGCACAGGAGTTTGTAACGATTGCCAGCACATCGGTCAGGTTCGCGCTGACATTGTTACCCTTCAGTATTTTATAAGCTTTTTGCGGATCGCTGACTATAATGCGCAAAATGCCGTATTCGGACGTGTCTGCCACCGTTGCGGCAATAATCCGTATTTTCTCTTCGGCCAGCAAAGCGAGAATTTCACTTAACTTGCCGTATTTGTTTTCCAGAAAAATAGAAATATGATTGACTGTCATGTTGATTTATGATTTTAGATGTATGATTTATGAATTTAGCAAAGTTTACGCAAGTCTTTCACCCGGACAGCTTTTCCATCCTGTACCGGCAGGGAGCCTTTAGCGACCAGTTTGAGATGGGGAGTCAGAAGCAATTCGTCTTTCAACTGGCGGGTGATTTCCTTTGTCAGGCGTTGCAAAACGCTGTAATCGTCGGTAAACAAGTCGCTCAATTCCACTTCGATCAGCATCTCATCATTGTTTCCTACCGTTTCGATTGTAATCAGGTAATTGCTGCCCAGTTCTTTAAACTGCATCAGTATCTTTTCGATCTGGATAGGGAAGAGGTTGACCCCTTTCAGAATGATCATATCGTCGCTGCGCCCTTTGAAACGTGCCAGGCGTTTGTGTGTCCGTCCGCAAGGGCATTCTCCCGGAAGAACACAGGTCAGGTCGCGGGTACGGTAGCGGAGCAAAGGCATTGCTTCGCGGTTGATGGTCGTCAGGACCAATTCGCCGACTTCTCCTTCTTTTACCGGTTGCAGTGTGACCGGATCGATAATTTCTACGATTACATTGTCTTCCCAGATATGGAGCCCGTTCTGTTCCGTGCATTCGAATGCGACGCCGGGACCGTTCATTTCCGACATTCCGAAACAGTTGTATGCTTTTACGCCTAACAATTGTTCGATCCGGCGGCGTTGTTCTTCCGAGTGGGGCTCGGCACCGATACAAACGGTGTGCAGTTTGGTGTCGCGACGAGGATCAAGGCCCATTTCATACATCACTTCCGCCAGGCGGGTTGCATAGCTGGGAATGATATGAAGGCAAGTCGTCCCGAAATCCGTGATGAACTTGATCTGCCGTTTGGTATTTCCTGCTGCTGCCGGTACGGTCAGACAGCCTAGTTTTTCAGCTCCGTATTGGAATCCCAGTCCGCCGGTGAACATTCCGTAGCCGGAAGTGTTCTGGAAAACGTCTGTGTCGCGAATACCTACCATATACATACAGCGTGCCACTTGGTTAGCCCATTGGTCCAGGTCTTTGGCCGAATGCAACACGACTGTGGGGTTTCCTGTCGTACCACTCGACGAATGGATACGGACACAGTCCTTGATAGGAATAGCCGCCATGCCATATGGGTAATTGTTGCGAAGGTCGTCTTTTGTCGTGAAAGGTATCTTCTGCAAATCGTCTAGTGATTGTATACTGTCGGCCGTGATGCCGTTTTCTTTGAAAACTTTGCTGTAGAAAGGAGAATTTCCGGCTGCTTCAATTGTCTTTTTCAATCGCTCCAACTGTAACTTTTTCAAATCTTCGCGATTCATGGTTTCAATATCTTTCTGCCAATATTCCATCGTTTTTTGCATTATAATGTGTTTGATTCATGTTATTAGGATGCAAATGTATTGTTAATTTTGGAGAAAAACTATATTTTCATCAAAGATAATGTCATGAAGGATTGGATATTTTAAAAAGAGACATCATCTGATCAGCTATAAAACAGGACTTCCGCATTTAAATTATGCAAGCCTACTGAGATCTTTGGTATGACGACATGCACATGACATTCCGTATTTCGTGAAATACAGCCAGACTCATGAGATAAATTTATATTGAAAGAAAAGCCGCTTCGGATCATTGATCATTTTTGTTTACTGAACTGAGTCGTTAAGTCCTATTTGGAGAATAGTCCTACACCTTGTTCACACTATATTTACGGGGATAGTTGAACGCGATGGCTAATAAAGCTCCGGCACCCAACAAATAAGGATAATACAGATACTGCATGATCTCGATGGGAGAGACGTGCCCTAAACCTGCCGCCATCAACAATTGTGCGCCGTAAGGTATGATGCCCTGTACGAAACAGGAAAAAATATCCAACAGGCTGGCACTGCGTCTCGGATCTATTTTAAAACGATCGGCAATATCTTTGGCTATCGGACCTGCCATGATCAGGGCGATGGTATTGTTTGCGGTACAAAGATTTGCAAAGCTGATTAATGCGGCAATGCTCCCTTCGGCTCCTTTGGTGGAACGAATGCGGGAAGTGAGTTTCAGGATGATCCAGTCGATACCTCCGTTATACCGTATCATTTCCAGCATTCCGCCGGCCAGTAAGGTCACGATGATAAGTTCTCCCATATTTGTGATACCTAACCCCATTGAGGCATTCCATCCCCAGATATCGAATCCACCTGTCAGTAATCCGACGATACCGGAAAGGACAATCCCGACTATCAGGACCATCATGACATTCACGCCGCAGATAGCTGTTATGAGGACAACCAGATAGGGCAGGACCTTGCCCCATTCGATCGGCCCTGTTTCATATCCGCTCCCGACTCCACTCCCGATCAGTACATAAAGAAAACCGGTCAGGACTGCGATCGGAAGGGCGATTCGAATATTCACCTTGAACTTGTCGTTCATATTACAACCTTGCGTGCGGGTGGCAACAATAGTAGTATCTGATATGAAAGACAGATTGTCTCCGAACATGGCTCCACTTACTACGACACCTAGCATCAGGGCATCTGGCATTCCGGTTTTGCCGGCGATCCCTACGGCAACAGGAGCCAAAGCAACGATCGTCCCGACCGATGTCCCGACCGAAATGGAAATGAAACAGGCGGCAAGGAAGATTCCGGCTGCCAACAAGTTACCCGGCAGGATAGACATGGCCAGATTCACGGTTGCATCGACTGCTCCCATCGCTTTGGCTGTTTGGGCGAAAGCACCGGCAAGAATGAAGATCAATACCATCAGCATGATATTGCTGTTGGCCGCTCCTCGACAGAATTGTTCGATCCGGTTGCTGAGCCTGCCTCCTTTGGACATTGCGATGGCAACAACCGAGGCGATAACAAAAGCGACGGTAATAGGCATCTTGTAGAAATCGCCTGCGATAATGGACACTACAAGGTAAGACAATAAAAAAACAACCAGAGGTGTCAGTGCCCAAGGATTAGGGGCATGGTGTAAACGTGAACTGTTTGGATCTGTCATTCTTAATTAAACCGTATGTTAGAATGTGAATCTCAGCGCAATACGGATACCTCCCTTCTTGATATCTGGATGATCCAAGTAAGTTAAGCGTCTGTAATAATCAATACGCAGGATCTTGAATATATTTTCCAAACCGACGCTACATTCCATATATGGAGTGTTACCTAATGGCTGTGTTCCTTCCGGTAGTAGGAAAAGCCCTGGTGTCAAGGTCGGATTGTTCTTGTCTGTCAGTCCGCCATAGATCATATTAAAGGAAAGGACCTCACGCAGGCGTAGCCACTTGATACCCGGAATACGGTTCAAGATCCAGCCCTTCATATAATAAGTGGCATTGAACGATACATATTGGTCGGTCACGAACTCCAACGCGTTCATCATGTGGAATGCTTCCGGCTGGATGGTGATGGATTGGTTCGTATTCGGCAAAATCAACAGGGGGAAAGGTACTTTGTCCCAAACCTTGCCTGCTTTAACCTGGGCATCGATATGTCCGAACGAAGAGAGCCAGATACGTTTCTCGGCACTGATCTCCGTATGGTTGTAATTGTAATCACCGCCTAACACACCTTTAATACCTAATTGATGGGAGAGTTTGAATACGGGTGCGTCTTTGGACAGGTTGAATACAGATTCTTTCCCTGAACGTCCGTTATAAGCACGTTCACCCGGAGCGAAACGCAGCTGTGTCCCAATTTCGGATGTCGTAAAATCCTTTATATGGTATAAATTTCCGGATTTATCCCGTTTGATATATTGAAGCGTCCCTGCCGCCTCATTGTTCTGGTTCATTACCCAGGACTTCCATGTCAAGCCGTTCAGCCATTCTTTTTCGTATTGCAATACACTTTTGCGGATATACTGCATCTTGGTCACTGGTTCACCGACTTTCCAGGCAACGAAAATGTTATCTTTACTTGTGAAAAGGAAATCCTGACCTGGGGTATACACGTCATATTCTTGGATAAACGACAGATTATTAACCGGATTTTCACCTTCGTGATATTCTTTTTTAGTGAAACTGTGTGTTAATTTCAAATTGTATTTGACCTTACGGTCGTTTGTGCCGTAAGCCAGATAGCCACTTGCAAACCAATACGGATTGAGGTTGGCAGTCGTCATTCCTCCCACACGCATACGGAAACCTTCCAAGTGGTTCGCACTAAAGGTTGTATTCATCGGACCGAAGTCGAATTTGGTCACCTTCTTGTCATTTGCAGTCGGGATATAACCCGTTATCAGGATTTCAGCAGTTTTGATGATGGCATTGAAGGCCGGAACTTTCCGCAATTGCCCCAATAAATCTTTTAGCGCATCTTCTTTCTCTTTCAGTGGAATAGGCCGGTTGTGCATCCAGAACGTATCCGGCTGTACCGTCGCTTCCGGCAATACATGCAATGCCCCTAAAAGGCCGAAAACCGAGTCTGCATTTTGCACGTTGAAGTTATAATTGTCGTAATTCCTGAGCTGGTGTGCATAGAGCTGTTGTGTACCCTTTACCACATAGAAATTGACAAAGGTATTCTCTTGGTCAAGTACCCAGGTGCTATCCGGCATCTGCTTGAATTCCTGTTCGATACGAAGCTTGTCTACCCAGTTCAGATTAATCTTTGCCGGTGTGTTCAACAATGCTTTCTTGACCGCATAATTACCATCAAGCGTTATATAAAGCCGTCCCGTAAAACCGTAGCTTTCGCTGTTTGCCGGAACGAAAGCCAGATCCACACATTTATCTCCTCCCACATCGAGCGTATCCATGATGTAGTAATGGTAATATGTGGTTGCCAATGTCGATGATAACGGGCTGACAAACCGATTCAGTAGAATAGGAATGTTGTTATCGAAAATATTGATACTCTTGAAAATCTCTTCCAGGTTGGAGGTTATGCCGCCACCGTCATCCAATGTCTTGTCAATTCCCTGCATGCGCTTGGCTCTGACAATTGTCTTTTCCGCTTTGGGACTTTTCCGGTAGTAGAAGTCCGACAGGTTCTCACGTACGGAAACGGTCAGGATCGGTTTGCCGTTAAACTCGGACGTGTCCAGATAGTTTTTGATAAATTTGAACTTTTTCAAAAATTTGTTCTTGTCGAGATTCGGATTGAAGTTATCCAACGACAGGCTTAGTTTTTCGTATACTTCCGTTTGATATTCCGGCTTTGCTTCGATCCGGTTGTCGTTCTTGTGTGCAATTACTTTCTTGATAAGCTCTACGGCCGGATTATCCTTGCGGGTATATTTTTCTCTTTTGGGTTTGACCACGACTTCCGAAATTTCGAAAGCAGTCGGTTTCAACAATAATTCCAGATTATCATTCTTTTTACCGGGCTTGAGGTCGATAAATTTAGTATCGTAGCCCAATGAGGCGACAGCCAGTTTGGTATAGCCCTGGTTGTTTTGGAGGGTAAATGTTCCATTGTCGTCTGTCATAGCTCCGATAGTCGATCCGTCAAAATAGACAGATACGAATGGGAGGGGTTCACCGGTAATCGAATCTTTGACAATACCGGATGCCGAAGTAAAACTCTGAGCGTATGATAGAAAAGTGCCTGTTACTGCTTGTAGCAGAGTTATTAATATTATATAACGGATAAATCTTACCATGTATTTTACGTTGTTCCTTCTCGGATATGGACAACAAAGGTAAGATTTTTATTGGTTACAGTTTTACTGGCGATATTAATAATCTTTAATCGAAAGATAGTCTGCTGCTTAAATGGGAATCCGGATATCAATGATACGTACAAT
>DXRF01000013.1 GCA_019411205.1 Parabacteroides sp.
ACCCACTCTTTGTTTACAGTTGCTTTGTTTGCAGAAATGGTCTTAAAACTTAAAGTATCCACTTGCTTAAAAAATTAATAAATTAATAACTCTAAAAAACAAGAATCCAATCCTCGCGTGCGCTGTCACTACGGACACTTGACGTAACAACGTGCTAAGAATTAAACTCTTAGTACAATTTTGATAATATTCGGCTTGCAAAGGTACGGTTTTTCTGCGAAACACAAAACTTTTCACAGAAAGAATTTACACAAGTAGGTCTATTTCAGGAAAAACAAAGAAAGATCACCCCGTTTTTCAGTATGTCGGAGTAATAAAGATTTACCGGAACATGTATCCCAACGACAACGTCACGTTGTTCTGATAGAGGGAAGACTCGCCTTCGCGTTCTATGGCGCGGCGATCCAATGTGCCGCAAAGGGCGCTGACGGAAAAGAAGTAGCGGCTGTAATCCACGCGCAAACCGACATTGACACCCAGGTCGAATGTCTTGAGATCAGCCTCTTTGGTCTGTCCGAAATGGATATCGACGTTCTGGTTTTCGGTTTTCATCTTTCCAAAAAGAGAGAAGTCGAGAGCCGGACCGGCATAGACGCCCAACTGTACATCATTTATAACAAAGGTATAAGCTAAGTTTACCGGAACCTGGATAGAATAGTAACTGCATTTATTGAAAGAATTTTTTGCCCCTTCCACCTGCGGATTGGAGTAGAAAGAACCACCCTGGTTCGTAAACGCCAGTTCGGGACGTAAAGACAATCCCTTATATAAAGGTATATCAGCAAGTCCGGCCAAACTGAAACCGAAACGGGCACCGGCATTGTATGTACCTTCAACTTTTTGCACCAGAGAAGAATAAGCACCACCCGCACGCACGCCGAAAGTAACTTGACCGACAGCCGGCATAATCATCAACACTGCCAAAAAGGCGATAAATATAATTTTTCTCATATTGCTAATCTCTGAGTTATCAAAAGCAAAGATAGAGTTTTTCAACCGGATTATAGCAGGCGATAGAATAAATTTATAAAATAACCCGTATCTTTATAGGCCGAAATAAAAAGATTAAGACCCCATATGGAACCGTTTATACATCTGCACGTACATACCCAGTATTCACTGCTGGACGGACAAGCATCGATCGACGCTTTGATTGACAAAGCGCAAAAGGATGGTATGCCGGCGATTGCCGTCACCGACCACGGTGTGATGTTCGGAATAAAAGAGTTCTTCAACAAGGTATCCAAGAAAAACGGCAAGCCGTTAGGAGCCATCAAGGATTATGAGAAAGAGCTGAAAGAGCTGAAAAGTAAAACGGAACTGACCGCCGAAGAACAGGCCCGCCTTGAAGAAATACCTGCAAAGATCGAAGAGGAAAAGAAAAAAATATTCAAACCAATCTTCGGTTGCGAGTGCTATTGCGCCCGTAACGGACGGCATAGCAAGCTCGCTTCGCAGAACGACCGAAGCGGATGGCACTTGATTGTGTTGGCCAAGAACCTGAACGGTTACAAGAATCTGATCAAGATGGTTTCCCTGTCCTGGACGGAAGGTTTTTACGGACGTCCGCGTATCGACAAGGAATTACTGGAAAAATATCACGAAGACCTGATCATTTGCTCCGCCTGCATCGGTGGGGAAGTTCCGCAGCATATTCTGAACGGACGGATGGACAAGGCCGAAGAATCGGTCCTTTGGTTCAAGAACCTGTTCGGAGAAGATTACTATCTGGAAATACAGCGGCACGAGACACATGACCCGAACGCCGCACAGGATGTATATCCCCACCAGGTAACGGCAAACAAAGCGATTCTGGAACTGGCGCGCAAACACAATATCAAGGTTATCGCGACCAATGACGTCCACTTTGTCAACGCAGAAGATGCGGAAGCACACGACCGCCTGATCTGCTTAAGCACGGGTAAAGACCTGGACGACCCGAACCGTATGCGCTACACCAAACAGGAATGGATGAAGACGACGGCCGAGATGAACACCCTCTTTTCTGACATTCCCGAAGCCCTCAGCAACACGCTGGAAATAGCCGACAAGGTGGAATTTTACTCCATCGACCACGGTCCTATCATGCCGACCTTTGCCATCCCGGAAGATTTCGGGACGGAAGAAGGATATCGCCAGAAATTCACCGAACAGGACTTGTTCGACGAATTCACCCGCGATGAAAACGGAAACGTTGTCCTGAGTGAAGAGGCCGCACATGACAAAATAAAAAAATTAGGCGGTTACGAAAAACTATACCGCATCAAACTGGAAGCCGACTACTTGAAAAAGATCACATACGACGGGGCAAAGATTTGCTACGGAGATGATCTGAACGACGAAGTCAAGGAGCGGCTGAACTTCGAGTTGCACATCATGAAGACGATGGGTTTCCCCGGTTACTTCTTGATCGTGCAAGACTTCATCCGGGCCGCCCGCGAAGAACTGGGCGTTTCGGTCGGTCCCGGCCGTGGATCGGCAGCCGGTTCGGCTGTTGCCTACTGTCTGGGGATCACCCGCATCGACCCGATCAAATATGACTTACTGTTCGAACGTTTCCTGAATCCGGACCGTATTTCCCTCCCCGATATCGATACCGACTTCGACGATGACGGACGAGGGGAAGTACTTCGCTGGGTAACGGAAAAATACGGGGCCGAACGTGTGGCGCATATCATCACGTATGGCACGATGGCGACCAAATCGGCCATCAAGGATGTCGCACGTGTACAGAAGCTTCCGCTTACCGAATCGAACCGCCTCGCAAAACTCGTTCCGGACAAGATTCCGGATATGAAGAAGTTCAAGCTGAAGGATGCGATCAATTATGTGCCGGAGCTAAAAGAAGCCGCTACCGGAAACGACCCGCTGGCACGCGACACCTTGAAATATGCCCAAATGCTGGAAGGTAACGTGCGCAACACAGGTGTACATGCCTGCGGCGTCATCATCGGGCGTTACGACATATCGGATGTCGTACCTGTCAGTACGGCCAAGGACAAAGATACGGGTGAAGAGATGCTCGTCACCCAATATGAAGGTTCGGTGATCGAAGAGACCGGTTTGATCAAGATGGACTTCTTAGGACTGAAAACACTGTCCATCATCAAGGAAGCGATCGAAAACATCCGGCTGACGACCGGCCATGAACTGGATATCGACCATATCAGCCTGGAAGATCCGGCGACCTACAAACTGTATTGCGACGGAAAGACTACCGGCACCTTCCAGTTTGAATCTGCCGGTATGCAGAAGTATCTGAAAGAGCTGCAGCCGTCCAAGTTCGAGGACCTGATCGCGATGAACGCCCTATACCGTCCGGGACCTATGGATTATATCCCTTCTTTCATCGCCCGTAAACAGGGAAAAGAGGAAATCAAGTACGATATTCCCGTCATGGAACGGTATCTGAAAGACACATATGGCATCACCGTCTACCAGGAGCAGGTCATGCTTCTGTCACGTCTGTTAGCCAACTTCACCCGTGGCGAGAGTGACGCCCTCCGTAAGGCAATGGGTAAGAAGCTGATCGAAAAGATGAACCACCTGAAATCCAAATTCATGGCAGGTGGAAAGACGAATGGTTACAAGGAAGAAACTTTGCAGAAGATATGGTCCGACTGGGAAAAATTCGCCTCATACGCCTTCAACAAGAGCCATGCCACCTGCTACTCATGGGTAGCCTATCAGACGGCTTTCCTGAAAGCGAACTACCCGTCCGAATATATGGCTGCCGTCTTGAGCCGAAGTTTATCGAATATTGTGGATATCACGAAGTTCATGGACGAATGCAAGGCGATGGGCATTCAGGTGCTCGGACCGGACGTGAACGAATCGATCCTGAAGTTCAGTGTGGACAAGAATAAGAACATCCGCTTCGGTCTGGGAGCCGTGAAGGGTGTCGGCGAAGCCGCCGTACAAAATATCATTGAAGAACGGAGAAAGAACGGTCCGTACAAAGATATCTTTGATTTTGTGGAACGTGTCAACCTGACTGCCTGCAACAAGAAAAACATCGAATCGCTGGCATTAGCCGGTGCTTTTGACAATTTCGGCATCCAGCGAGAACAGTTCTTTGCCGAAACCGGAAAAGGAGAAATATTCCTTGAAACACTGGTTCGCTATGGCAATAAGTTCCAGACAGACAAGAACACGGCAACCAATTCCCTGTTCGGAGGAGATGCTTTCATCGCCATCGCCAAACCGGAGATTCCCAAATGTGAACGTTGGAGCGACCTCGAACGTCTGAACAAGGAAAAAGAGCTGGTCGGTATCTATCTTTCCGCCCATCCGTTGGATGAATACCGTATTATACTGACATATGTATGCAATACCGGCATGGCGGAAATAAACGACAAGGAAAATCTGGTAGGGAAAGACTTGCTGTTCGGCGGTATCGTTACGGACTTCCGCGAAGGGATGACCAAGAAGGGGAATCCTTACGGCATTATCAAGATAGAGGATTTTACCGGTAGCGGCGAAATAGCATTGTTCGGCAAAGATTACGTCGATTACAGCAAATTCGGCAAGCGCGGCATGTACCTGCTGATCAAGGCACGTGTGGAAGACCGCTACAATTCAGGTCGCCTCAGCCTGTCTATCGGAGCCATCCAATTGCTGCAGGAAGAGAAGGACCGCCTGATCGAAAAGATCAGCATCACGGTCCCGATCCACGATCTGGACGAACCGACCATAAACGAACTGTCTACCTTGATTAAAAACAATCCGGGTCAGAGTCTGTTATATTTCAAGGTGGTTGATGGTGAACATAATATCATACAGAACTTTTTCTCACAAAACATACGGCTTAATGTCACCCACAACCTGGTCGAATTCTTGCAGACGAACGAGAATATGGATTTCAAAATTAACGGGTAGTATTTGTACGGTATAAAAGAATTTGTACTTTTGCACAAAATTCGAATATATAATTCATAATTAAAGATATGGCACTACAAATTACAGATGCAAATTTTGAAGAGTTGGTAAACTCTGGTAAGCCTATGGTCCTTGACTTCTGGGCAGAATGGTGTGGTCCTTGCCGCATGGTCGGCCCGATCATCGACGAACTGGCTACCGAATATGAAGGCCGTGTTACTATCGGCAAAATGGATGTAGACAACAACAACGACGTGGTTGCACAATTTGGCATCCGCAACATCCCGACCGTTCTTTTCTTCAAAGACGGCAAGGTTGTGGACAAACAGGTAGGTGCTGCTCCTAAAACTACATTCGTATCTAAAATCGAAGCTCTTTTATAATTTAATAGCACGAAGCATTT
This sequence comes from Parabacteroides sp., assembly GCA_019411205.1. Taxonomy (GTDB): domain Bacteria; phylum Bacteroidota; class Bacteroidia; order Bacteroidales; family Tannerellaceae; genus Parabacteroides. The sequence continues at coordinate 5,282 of DXRF01000013.1, forward strand.
CGCGCTTTCCAGGGGGGCCGGGTATTCTTTCGACAGAATATCCGGCTTCTTTCATCATACGCCTGACGGCACCTTTCGCACAATAGGTCGTCAAAACACCGCCTTCGGCCATATGGGCATACAACCGGTTAAAAATTTCCTGATTCCACATCTCCGGCTGCTTATCAGGAGCGAACGCATCGAAATAAACCAGGTCGATCCGGTCCGGCAAAGCACACGTATTACTGTCTCCTTGTATTTTATGCAGTTCAAAGAAGTCTGTAACCCGGACTGCAACATTCCATTCCGCCTGATGCAGGGCATGGAAAACCTCCTTTCGTCCGGCACAGATCATTTCTCCGTAATTCAAGCTCTCGATCACGTCTGTATCAAGCGGATAAAGTTCGACCGAACAGTAATGTATTTTCCGTCGGTGCGCCTCGGCATCCAACAAAGTCAGAAAGGCATTGAGTCCGGTGCCAAAACCTATTTCCAGAACAGTGATTTCCTCTCGCTCCAGATGGTGCAGCCCAGCTTCGATAAAGACATGGCGCGACTCCTGTATGGCGCCGTTCACGGAATGGTAGTGTTCGTCCATTTCAGGGATAAAAAGCGTATGGCTCCCATCCGCCGTCAGTTGTAATTCCCGTCTGATGTGATTCGTTGCGTTCTGCATATCTTTCTTTAATATGCCGGCAAAGGTAAGTTTTTAATTCCGGTTTTTATACACCTTATGTAACCATTACAAGGTATCTTTCCTCTACAACACACGCGTCTGAGGAAATTGCAAAGTGAAAGTAGCTCCTTTCTCTTCTTCTGAAATAACGGAAATACTACCGCCGTGCCGGTTCATGATCTGCCGGCAAACACTCAAACCGATTCCCGAACCACCCTGCTTGGTCGTAAAAAAGGGAACGAATATTTTATCCATCGCTTCCGGCACAATACCGTATCCGTTGTCGGAGACCGTAATCACCGGAACCCCTTCACGCCTGAACGCATTTACCCGAACTTCGGGATAAGGACGTTCCCGGCATGCCTCGGCTGCATTTTTCAACAGGTTTATCAACACCTGTTCAATCATGGTACGATCCGCATAGATACGCAAGTCCACCGGGCGGACGGAGAAAGAGAACGAAACAGCACCAGCAGGATATAGCCCCCTTAAATCGTCAAAAAGAGAGGAAACCGGAAACAATTGCTGTGTCGGAGCCGGAATACGGGTCAGCTTCCGGTAGTTCTCGACAAAGTCCAATAGCCTTTTGCTCCGGCGGTGTATCGTTTGCATGGCTTGCAACATAATGCCATAATCCCGCTCGTTCAAACCGTTGGAAGCCGCACGTTCCGTCACCGTTTCCGACAAGGAAATGATAGGGGCGATAGAATTCATGATCTCATGCGTCAAGACACGGATCAGCTTTTGCCAGGCTTCTGTCTCCGCCTCCGCCACCACCACATTGTACAGACGGGTCCGAAAAGCAGAAAGTGCTTCATTCATGGCACGCGTCAGGTTGGCTTCGGGCCCGTCTGTCGAAGGGACAGGAAAAGACAGGTTCATATCTCCATAGTGGATGTTGGCAATCAGATGCTCCATCTTCTGAAGCATCTTCCGCTGATCCTGATAAAGGGAAAAAGCAGTTCCCAGCAAGATGATAAAACACATGACAGCCGTAAAATACAGTCCTTTCAAAAGCAGAAAGGCAATTGAAAGAGATAGCCCGACCAGCAACCCGATCTTCAAGAAAAGGAGATATCGTTTCATAGGCCCAACTTATCCAGTTTCCGGTACAAGGCAAAACGGGTTATCCCCAGCAGTTCGGCAGCACGGGTGATATTTCCGTCCGCCCGGCGGAGGGCCCGTTCGATCGCTTCCTTTTCGAGAACGCCCAAGTTCAGTTCTTCCGGCTCTCCTTTCCTTCGAGCTGACGCAGGATGCAGCATAAAGTTTTCAGGTTTCAGCATGGAACCATCCGAAAGAATCACGGCACGCTCGATCGCATGTTGCAGTTCGCGGACATTACCCGGCCATGCATAGCTTTGCAGCTTCGTTTTCGCATCCCTGGTAAGACCTCCTATCTTCTTCTTGTACTTGCGGACATAACGGTTCAGAAAATAATCGGCCAATAGCAGGATGTCGTTTCCCCGTTCGCGGAGCGGAGGGATATGCAACTCGATCGTATTGATCCGGTACAACAAATCCTGCCGGAAAGTTCCTTCCTGAACCATCGCGTGGATATTCATATTCGTAGCAGAGATCAGCCGGACATCAATCGGCACGGCACGGGTAGCCCCCAAACGGAGAATCTGCCTTTTCTCGATAGCGGTCAATAGTTTCGCTTGCATCGGCAAACTCAAATTGCCGATCTCATCCAGAAACAAGGTTCCTCCGGAAGCCACTTCCATACGTCCGGGTTTATCGCGCCGGGCATCCGTGAAAGCACCTTTTTCATATCCGAACAGTTCGCTTTCAAATAATTGTTCCGGAATACTCCCCAAATCGATACTGACAAAAACCCGGCTACTACGGGGCGAATGATGATAAAGGGCACGTGCAATCAGATCCTTCCCGGTTCCATTTTCACCTAAAATCAGAATATTGGCATCCGTATCCTTCAGTTTGGCAATCGTGGAAAACAAATCCTGCATGGCATCGCTCTCCCCTATAATCTCAAATCCGGTATCTTCTGGATTACCCAAGGCCTCGACCCGCTGTTTCAACGTATTGACTTCCACACGGCTCTCACGCAGTTTCAAGGCAGCCGAGAGAGTTGCAAGCAGTTTCTCTTTTTCCCAGGGTTTCGGAATAAAATCGGTAACCCCCGCTTTTATGGCACGTACCGCCTTTTCCGTATCAGCATAGGCCGTAATAAAAAGAACCACAGCATCGGGATCGGCGGCCTTTATCTTTTCGAGCCAGAAGAATCCTTCCTGTCCGCTGATAGCATCCCGCCGGAAATTCATATCCAACAAAACCACATCCGGCACGAATGTCGACATAAAATGTTCGATCCGTTCCGGCTGTGTCGTCACTTTTATCTGTTCCACATAGGGTTCAAGCAGCAGATTCAACGCAAAGAGGACATCTTCGTTATCATCTATAATCAATATTTTCCCATTCTTCATATTCCTGATATTATTCTATGCTCCTGTAAGAAATCATCCTTGGACGTGACAAAGATATGGATTATATACATGGAATGTATGTGCGATATTGCACATAATTTGTGCGGAATGACACGTTTTTTCCATACATTTACAAGCGGTTTCAAGAGAAAGCACAGCTTTCTTGGAAAGGTCTGAACAGACACTCCGTCTTTGCCCGGAGCAGACTGGGCAGCTAAACCTTGATCTTTTTGGGGATACAGATAATCTTTTCTTGCATAACAAGCATCTTCATTACAACAGATCAGTATGCAATGATTCTCTACACCCGGATGTAGCCACCCCGAACATCCGGGTGTAGAGGGTGCCAACATCCGGGTGTAGGATGCCGGAAGATGGGCATGTTTCCGAACATTTCTGCTTGCTTTCCACTCTTTTCCTCCTTGTTTTCTGCAAAAAAGGACCTTATGTTGACGAAAAGTGTGACATAGGAGTGATACATGAATCCGGCATGTATCACTACTTCTACATCATGCTTATCAATACTTACAGAGCAAAGCGTGATAGAGTGACAGAGAATCCCGCAAAACCATAAAGAGAAGGCTATCGTTTTTTAATATAATACCTCCTGAACATTCCGTGCTAATCCGCACGCGAATTGTGCGGATTAGCACCCTAGCCCTATCACTTTACAGTCCTATTCATATAAGAACCAATCTTTTACAAGAATGGCATATTATTTGCTTCATCCTTGCCATGAAGCAAATAATATACATAGCAATACTATTTCTGCTCCCCTTACAGCTCCAGGCGCAGAAAACACTTACGCTGACATTGAGCGAAGCGATTGAAATGGCCCGTCGGAATTCTCCAGAAGCGATTGCCGCCCGTCATGCTTTCAGGGCTTCTTACTGGAACTGGCGTTCGTTCCGGGCAAAACAGCTGCCGAGCCTGACGCTTACTTCCGATCCGAGTTTGAATCGTTCCATCCAGTCAGTCACATTGGAAGACGGTAGCGACAAATTCGTACACCGGAACCAACTCTCAGTTGATGCCGGCCTCGAAATCCAACAAAATATAGCACTCACCGGAGGTAAGGTTTTATTGAAAACCGGACTTGAAAGACTGGATATGTTTACCGACAATATCTCGTCTTACAAAAGTACCCCGGTTGTCGTAGGATATGAACAAGACCTGTTCGGTTTCAACAACCTTAAATGGGAACGCCGCATCGAACCGATCAAATACGAAGAAGCAAAAAAGACCTATATCGAAACACTCGAACTGGTAGCAGCCTATACGACCAACCGCTTTTTTAACTTGGCAACGGCACAGACTTCGCTGGAAATCGCGAACTATAATTTTGCATACGCCGACACACTTTACCGGTATGCACAAGGACGTTACAATATCGGAACGATCACCGAAAACGAAATGCTCCAGTTGGAACTCAACAAACTGACCGAACAGACCAACTGCCTCAATGCACAAATCGAGGTCGACGATTATATCCAGTCGCTCCGCAGTTATCTGGGCATTTCCGAAAATATAAACTTGGTAGTGATTCCCGACGACAGCATCCCTCACTTCACAGTCGACGTAAACGAAGCCATGCAGCTTGCTTTCCAAAACAACCCGGATATCAGCGCTTTCGAACGCCGCCGGCTGCAAAGTGAAAGCAACGTTGCCGAAGCAAAAGCCAACCGGGGTTTTAAAGCAGCCTTATATGCACAGTTCGGTCTGACGCAAAGCAACGAAAAGCTGAAAGAATCCTACCGCGACCCGATGGACCAGCAATTGGTGACATTGGGGATACGCATACCGATACTGGACTGGGGCGTAGGTAAAGGCCGGGTGAAAGTGGCCAAAAGCAACCGCGACAAGGTTTACACCGAACTGGAACAGGAGCGGATGGATTTCGAACTGAACGTAGCCAAGATTGTCAAGCAATTCAACATACAGGCCGGAAAAGTTGCCATAGCCTATAAAACAGACCAAACGGCCCAGCGCCGTAACGATGTGGCACGCAGGCTCTACCTGTTAGGCAAATCGACGATTCTCGACCTCAATGCAGCCATAGCCGAAAAAGACAATTCCCGCCGTGCTTACATCGCGGCTTTATATAATTATTGGAATCTCTATTACGGTCTCCGCAGCCTGACCGGTTACGATTTCGAGAAGATGATCCCGATCACAGAAGACTATGAACTCCTTTTAAACAATTGACAATAGAGAATTGACAAATCATAAATTATAAATCATAAATCATATACATGGACAAGCCCATAGCAAAGAAACCCGTTTATTACCGCTACCGCTGGCATATCGCCGGGGGAATCGCATTTATTGTTCTTCTCGTCTATGTCGGGATCGCCGCTTCCGGTGGCAGGAAACTTCGTACCGATGCAGAAAACCTGATCATCGGAGAAGCGACAAGCGACAAATTTCTGGAATATGTAGATGTCGAAGGCGTCGTGCAACCCATCCTCACCATCCAGATCAACACCCGCGAAGCCGGTAGCGTGGACCGGATCATTGCAGAGGAAGGAACTATGATGAACAAGGGAGACACGATCCTGACACTCAACAATCCCGACCTTATCCGCGCCATCGAGGACCAACAGGATGAATGGGAAAAGCAACTGATCTCTTATCAGGAGAAAGAGATCGAGATGGAACAGAAAAGTATCGACCTGCAACAAGAGACCTTACAGACGACCTACGAACTGAACCGGCTCAAAAAAAGCTATGCACTCGACGAAGAGGAATTCAATATGGGAGTCAAAAGCAAAGCACAGCTCGAAGTGGCCCGGGACGAATTCGACTACAAGACTCGAAGCACCGCTTTGCAGTTGGAAGGTTTGCGCCATGATAGTGCGGCCACGATCTTGCGCCGTGAGTTGATGAAAAACGATCTTGAACGGGAACGTAAAAAGTTCGAACGGGCCCGGGAACGTATGGAGGACTTGGTTGTTCGTGCTCCTCTCTCCGGACAGCTCAGCTTTGTGAAAGTAACTCCCGGACAACAGGTACAAAGTACCGAAGCGATCGCCGAGATCAAAGTCCTCGACCAGTTCAAGATCCATACTTCCCTCAGCGAATACTATATCGACCGGATCACCACCGGTCTACCCGCCACCATCACCTGGCAAAACAAGAAGTACCCGCTCCGGATCACCAAAGTCGTTCCGGAAGTCAAAGACCGGAATTTCGATGTCGATCTGGTCTTTACGAAGGCAAGCCCGGAAAAAGTACGCATCGGAAAAAGTTTTCGTGTCCAGATCGAACTCGGACAACCGGAAGAGGCCCTCGTCATCCCACGTGGTGACTTCTTCCAGGCCACCGGCGGCCAATGGATATACAAACTGAACGAATCCGGCACGAAAGCCCGGAAAACCCCGATCAGCATCGGCCGCCAAAACCCGCAGCAATACGAAATAACCGGCGGCCTCCAACCGGGCGACAAGGTGATTGTCACAGGATATAGTACCTTTGGGGATGCGGAAGAGTTGATTTTAAAATAATATTCGAATCATGATACTACAACATTACATCAAAATTGCATTTCGTAACCTTACAAAATACAAAGTACAATCTACCATCAGTATTGTCGGCCTGGCAATCGGGCTGATCTGTTTCACATACGGATGGAACTGGTACAGGTATGAAACAAACTACGATGGGTTCTATCCGCAATCCGAGCAGATTTACCGGATATACGGAATCGATAAACAAACGGGAAAGAAATCAGAGGAATTACCGCTTATCCTGGCACGCAAACTGAAAAAAGATTTCCCGGAAGTAATAGAGACAACGCAGATTTATTCCAAATACGGCTCGACTTTCAAATATGGAGCAACAAGGTTAAAGGATCCGGATGAGGAATTTATTGACGAACAATATTTCAAATTCTTTCCACGTCCCGTAATTTGCGGTAAAAAGGATGATATCCTGAAAACACTGGATGAGATAGCCGTCACCCGCTCTTTTGCCGTAAAATATTTCAAAACACCGGAAAAAGCATTAGGTAAAACCCTTGAAAACGGATATCGTAAAAGCATTACGATCGTATCCGTCCTGGAAGATTCGCCCAACAACTCCATGATGCAAGCCGATATTTATGAACTGGATAAATTCGACCGGGACCGGGAAAACCGGATCACGGACGAAAAGCAATGGGCCTTGCTAAACACAAAAATCTATCTATTATTAGCCCCCAACATTAATATAAAAGCTTTTGAGAAGAAGATCAATTCTTATATCGTCGAGCATGAATATAATCAATCAATTCTGTTAAAGTTAGTTCCCCTGACAGATGTCCGTCATACATTCGGAAGCGAATTGACATTTAACCTTTCCTACATCCGGACATTCACGATAACCGGACTCTTATTGTTACTCTGCGTTTTCTTTAATTTCACCAATCTGCTGTTGAATCGTATCTATTTACGGAACAAAGAAATGAAATTGAGAAATGCGATCGGTGCTGATAAAAAAAACTTGGTTATCCAGTTGTTGCTGGAATTGACATTGCTTGTCGGGATCAGTTTTCTATTGGCTTCCTGCCTGTTGGAATTAACCGCTGGCGGTTTCTCACACCTCTTCGATACGACATTACAGCGAAAGTTATTATTCAGCCATCTTTGTATCATAGCAGGCATTAGCTGGCTGACACTCATGATTGTCAGTCTACCGTTATTCCTGCATTTTGTACGCACTTCTTCTCTATTAATATCCGGAGGAATCTCTCCTACCCGGAAAAGCGGTTTCCGCAAAATCAGCATGACACTCCAATTATGTATCTGCATATTCTTCCTGATGAGCACATTCATCATGTTCAGGCAAATATCTTTCATGAAACATAAAAACTTGGGATTCCAGAAAGAAGGACTGATACAGATGGAAATGACATTCAACGACCGGGAAGGAATCAGTCGCGAGATTTCTTCATTGGCATTCCTAAAAGGATTCACACAAGCCGGAATATTTACTATCACCCATGAACCTTATACACAAAACGAAGTCGAATGGGAAGGGAAACCACTGGATTTCAATCCAAACTTTCAAGTCCTGCAAGTAGGCAGCAACTTTCCGGAAGTTTTCAACATACCGATACTGAAAGGACGTTTCGTCGATGACGGCGACCTGGCAGACAATGGAAATTGGCGAGCCTCTTGGACAAAAGCCGTCATCAATGAAGAAGCTGCTCGCATCATGGGCATCGATAACCCAATCGGCAAGAAAATCAGTATTTGGAATTATACGACCATGCAAGACGGAAGCAGAGGACGTTCCGAAATGGAGATCGTCGGGATCATCCAAAACTTCCAGGCAGCCAGTTTACGCAACCCGATACTACCACAAGTGATCGTAATTGACAAAAGCAAATGGAACAGTTATTTTTATTATGCCCGTACCGAACCCGGAAAAGAAAAAGCCGCGATCAAAGCAATCCGGAATGTATTCAAAAAGCACTCCAAGCAAGGTGACCCTACCTCTTGCAATGTACAGACCATAAACCAGATACTTGATCGGCTCAGCACTTCCGAGAACGCCAGCCTGCAACTCTTTACTTTGCTAGCCCTGTTCTGTACGCTAATCTCCATCTTCGGGCTTTATTCCATTTCGTCCAGCAACATGGAACAACGAAGGAAAGAAATTGCCATACGGAAAGTAATGGGAGCTTCTGCCGGTACGATTGTCAAGATGTTTTTTCTGGAATATCTGACAATTGCATTGATAGCTAATCTTCTGGCATTGCCACTCGCGTGGTTGTTCATGCAAAATTGGTTGCAGCAATATGCCTACCGGAGCCATATCTCTGCCTGGATGTATATCGTAATCGTATGTGCCACCATCACACTGATCATCGGAGCCGTCCTCTATCAAACGATACGGGCCGCCCGGACCAATCCGGCAGAAGTGATCAAGGCGGAATAATAACAAACTAAATCATTGAACCATGCTATACCATTACATCAAAATAGCTTTTCGTAATCTCTTGAAATACAAATTGCAGTCATTCATCTGTATCGTCGGGCTCGCAATCGGATTTACAAGTTTCGCGTTATCGTCGCTCTGGATACGGTATGAACTGACCTACGATACGTTCAGGAAAGACGCTGACCGGATCTATTATGTCCGGGTGGAATCGGAAACCGATGACAGGGGATTATCAAGCGTTACTCCTTACCCTCTGGCCCGATATTTGAAAGAGACATTCCCGGAGATAGAGGAAAGTTGCAACACAAGTGCCTGGAAAACTGATTTCCTCTACAACGAGAAGAAATACGAATCTTTCGACATGGTCATGGATTCAGCTGCCGAACATATGTTTGAAATAGAACTGATCTCCGGTAGCCGGGATTTTATGATCCCGAAAAGCAACAAGATCGCGATCACGGACAAGCTTGCCAAAGAGGTCTTCGGCACAAAAGACCCATTAGGTGAAAAACTGAAGATTTGGTCTGACGATATGGAAATATGTGCCATAGTCAAAAGTCAGAACCAGCACTCGAATTTCCCGTTCGGAATACTGAAGCCGTCCCGACAAACAGAGGAATGGAACGTAGCCTATTGTCAGACTTTTATAAAGGTTCGTCCGGAAACGGATATGAGAGCTTTTAAAAAGAAACTTTACGAACATAAAGTAAAGAAAGACAGAGACTCGCTGACTCATTTCGTTCTGACGTCGATCACCGCCATGCGATATGACCACCCCGAAGAAGAGCCAACCATCAAGTTCGAACATATCCTGCTATTCGCTCTTGCCGGAGGATTGGTAATCCTGTGTGCACTATTCAACTATCTGACCCTGTTCGTAAACCGTATACGAATACGCAGTAAAGAGATCGGGCTTCGGAAAGTGTGCGGCTCGTCTGACGGCAATCTGTTTGTCCTGTTCGCTTCCGAATACCTGCTTACGCTTTCCATCTCTCTTTTAGCCGGAATAGCCTTGATCGAAGTCATACTACCTGTATTCCAAGAATTATCGAATGTAAAAACGGATTCGTTCAGTCTCTATCTGGAAACATTCGTCTATTTCGGATTCATCACCTTACTGGCTTTCCTGTTCTCTTTATTCCCTATCTACTATTTCAGGAAGCGCTCGCTACAAAAGGCCCTTAAAGGTTCGTCTGACGGGAAAGGAAAGAACCTCTTCCCCAAAGCAAGCCTTACCTTGCAATTGATAATCAGCATCGGATTCATATTCTGTTCGTCGGTACTGATCAAGCAAATCCATCACTTGCACACCACCGATATCGGACTAACCCGGAAAGACCGGGGCGATGTCCGTATATATCCCAAAACAGACGGTTTAAAAGAAGAAATTGCCAAACTCTCCTCCATCGCCGAAGTATATCCGGATGAAAACGATCCACTATTTCCAAGCCATTCACGTTCCTACAGGTACTTTACCGATTGGGAAGGCAAGCCGGCCTCTGTGGAAGGTCTTACGATCCAAATGATCCCATGCAACAATCGCTACTTTGAATTTTATGGTCTGCAATTGCTAAAAGGCAAGTTGCCGGAAGGAGATACCGAACGACACATACTCCTAAACGAAGCAGCTGTAAAGGAATTGAAGATCGACAACCCGATTGGCAAAACACTTAGCGTCAAAGATCAGAAAGGATTTATCATCGACGGCATTTTCAAAGACTTTTATATCGCACCTCCTACCGTTCCGGTAAAGCCGGTTATGCTCGAGTTCAGTCCGGGAAAAAAGAATATACAGAACGATTATTCAACGACTGCCATATTCCGGCATCAGCCGGGAAGCCGCGAACTGTGCAAACAACAGGTTGAACAGTTAGCAAAGAAGATGCAACCGAACGCCGTCGACATACATGTTACTTTTATGGAAGAAGAGTATGAAAAGTTTCTGAAATCAGAAAAGGCACTACTCAAGATGCTTGACTTCGTGACTATAGTCTGTATTTTGATCTCATTGTTCGGCGTATTCTCTCAAGTAACTCTGGACTGCGAACAGAAGAAGAAAGAAATCGCTGTCCGTAAAGTAAACGGAGCAGAGGCCTCCGATATCATGAGAATGTTTTTTGCCGGTAATCTCCGCCTGCTATGCATCGCTTCGGTTATAGCATTTCCGGCCAGTTACCTGATCATGAAATCATGGATTGAAAACTATGTGTTGCAAACAGCAATCAGTTGGTGGCTTTATCCGGTCATCTGGGGTGTACTGGTCCTGCTACTGACTCTTTGTACCGGTTGGCGCATCCAGAAGGCAGCGAACCAGAACCCGGCAGAAGTGATCAAGTCGGAATAAGAATGTCTTTGAACAATATTTTATAACAAACAATCAGATTATGTTATCACACTATGTCAAAGTTTCTTTTCGGGAACTACTGAAATACCGAACTCAATCAATTGTCAGCATCATTGGTCTGGCCGTAGGATTTACTGCCTTCATTTTAGGAGGTTACTGGCTATGGTGGGAGACACATTTCGATAATTTCCATCCGGAAGCAGACCGCCTTTACTGCCTGACGACAGAAGGACTTGTCAAGCGTGCCAACGGAACACAATCAGATTTAGACCAGTTACATATTAACGACCGGGAAGAATTATTCAAGCTGCTCCCCGAAATCGAAGCCTCCTGTTCATTCAATACCCTCAGCTTTACATTGAAACAAGACAACGAGACAATCAACTTGCATGGAATGGAAAGCGGACAGTCCTTCTTCGACCTTTTCCGGGCAGATTTTATCGAAGGGACTCACCAAGGGGTCATTCCCGACGGCAGTTCTGTCATTTTAACGGAACGGACAGCCCACAAATTGTTTAGGACAACAAACTGTATCGGCAAGGAAGTCGTATTGGATAATAATCTTCGTCCCTCAGTAGCCGGTATTATCCGTAACTATCCGGATAATACTGATCTGCTGTTCGACTTTCTGTTGATCAGAACTCCTCAACCCAATCATGTCAAACGCATGACGACCTACGTGCGGCTCCAAAAGAATGCGAATGTGGCAAATGTACGGAACAAACTGGCGCACTATAAAAGCCATGCCGAAAACAAATGGGATCGCGAACAGGTAAAAAACTGGAAAATAAACCTGCTGACAGCCTCCGAAGTGCATCTTCGGTGTCACCCTGAATTGACAGACCGCATCCGTAACATTCATATCCTGGCTTTAGCCGGGGCAATGGCTTTCCTTAGCGCTCTGATCAACCTACTTGTCCTTTTTATCGGTCAACAGCAACGGAAACAACAAAAAAACCGGACTTATCTTTGTATAGGAGCCTCAACCACAAGTATGATCACAAAAAGTTTCATCGAACTGGCACTTCCTTTGATCATCGCCTTCCTGATTTCTTTCTGTCTGATCGAGAGCATCTATCCTTACTATGAAAGCTATACGACCTGGAACCGGTACGGTATCTATGAGAACGTCAGTCGCCACCTTTCACGAACTTCACTTTTAGGCAATACACTGTCACTCGCTGGAATCTGTATGTTGGTATTCCTTCTTATCTGTTATTATCCGATACGAAATCTTTTGGAGCATAAAATACAGAAGCCGGCTCTTTTCAAACAGGGCCTGATCGTCGTTCAGATATTTATCGGTTCACTGTTCTTTATCACCTCCATCGGATTGTTCCGACAGTTGCATTTTATCCTTTCAAAAGACAAAGGGATCGATTATGAACGGGTCATACAGGTAGATTTAGGATATGGCACCTCCTTTCAGACGGATTTAAGTGTTTTGAAACCGGAAATGGCCAACCATCCGTATGTAGAAGAAGTCACATACACCTGTGGGAACGCTCCGGTCTTTACGGAACAAGGGGATTGGTACGGTTCCTTTTACTCGTATTTCTGTTTCAATCCGAATGAAGCCGAACCCAATAGTTACAACCCGGTGATCGTTGCCGACAAGGACTTCTTTTCGTTCTTCAAACTGCAACTGAAAGCAGGTAGCTGGCCACTAGATGCAACCCCATATAGCTATATGGTAAATGCAACTTGCCTGCAAACATTAGGCTACACGGATTTGCTTGAACGGCCTATATACATAAAAGGGCAAGCAAGCCAAGCCCGGGTTTGCGGTGTCATCAAAGACTATCTCTACGCTCCGATGCAATATCCTATATTACCGCTGTTCTTCACCACATACGAAAATCCAATGGTAAAAGACTTCGAGCGTCCTTACCTTATTTATGTACGCTATGCAAAAGGACATAAAAAGGAAGTGCTGGAGCATCTTCGCGAGATAACATCACATATTCAGAATGACAATGTCAACCGAAATAAAATGTTTACGGAGCTATCCGACCTGGTCGATCTTTTTAACCGACCGGAAAAAGTAATTTTTACGATCTTTAGTATCCTTTCTCTGGCCTGTATCCTGATCTCAACTTTCGGTATCTACTCACTGGTCAGTCTCGCTACCGAACAACGCCGGAAAGAGATCGCTATCCGTAAAATAAACGGAGCTGCATTTCATCATATCCTCCAACTGTTCTTCCAGGAATATTTCATGTTAGTAGCATTAGGTAACGCTTTTGCTCTACCCGTCGGCTATTTAGTAATGAAACGTTGGCTCGAAACGTACGCCAATCACACCACATTGCCAGCATGGTTGTTCTTGCTGGTTTTCTTTATCACCAGTGGAATCGTACTACTCTCTATTTTCAGCCAGGTTAAAAGGGCAGCCGCTACCAATCCAGCGGAAGTAATCAAAACAGAATAAAGGAGGGTGCGTTCTCACATTAAGCGTGGGAACACACCACTAAAAACAATTAATATTTCGGATGATAAGACAAATTACATGAATTAGGGCTTATCATATTCCAACATGTTTTACATTTGTCCTCAAAACATTAATATTTATCTTATGAATACAAAAACATTAATCGCATTGCTCATGGTAGGAGTAGGTCTTGCCTCCTGTTCACAGCCGATTCCCTCCTACACAGTAATGGGAAGTATCCCCGATTCCACCTTTAACGGGAAAACAGTCTATATCTTCGACCGGGATAAGGGACAAAACATTGACAGCGCAGTGATTGAAAACGGTGCGTTTACGTTCACCGGCCAGATTGACACCGCTGTTTTATGCCTAACCCAAGTCGGAAGAAAATACTATACAACCTTCATGCTCGAAAACGGGACCATCCAACTGAACATGGAAACTCCGAACAGCGCATCCGGCACTCCCTTGAATGAGACCTTCAGCAAATATATCCAAGAAGAAAAAAGAATCAGTGAACTCTTCCAGAATAAAATGAAAGAGATCCGGGAGCAGGAACAAGATAAAAACAAAGTCCAGGAATTAATAAAGACCTATTACGACAATGAGTATAAGCCAGCCTATATAGCTGTGTTGAAGGACTTCATCGATAAGAACCAAGATAATTACATCGGTGCTTTTGCCCTTCAAAACCTGTCGAACTTTATGGAGCCGCAAGAAATGGAATCTATCATTGCCCAATCCAGCGCCTTTATCCAAAGCAGGAACATCATCCAGAAACTGAGCCAACGGATTACCAATCTGAAAAAAACAGCTGTCGGACAACCTTTCACCGACTTTACAGTGGAAACTGAAGATGGTAAAAAGGTTTCCCTCTCCGACTATGTAGGAAAAGGGAATTATGTATTGGTTGACTTCTGGGCAAGCTGGTGCGGTCCCTGCCGTGCAGAGACTCCGATACTGGCAGAAGTGTATAACCAATACAAGGATAAAGGATTCCAAGTACTTGGTGTAGCCACATGGGACCAGCCGAAAGATACAAAGAAAGCCATTGAAGATTTGAAAATTACTTGGCCTCAGATATTAAACGCTCAGAATATTCCTTCCGAACTGTACGGCTTCAATGGAATTCCGCATATCATCTTGTTTGGCCCAGACGGGACAATCGTAGCCCGCGACCTGAGAGGCGACGCGTTGAAAGAAAAAGTAAAAGAGGTGATGCAATAGTATAACATGCACAAACAACTACTTATAGTGATGTTGATTTGTCTGAGAGGTGTCGATTATATATCTGCACAGCAGTGGACAAAAAAGGATTCAGTCTGGCTGCAGAACGTTTTATCTGGAAAAGAAAAGCTGGAACTGAATCCTGAGACGATGAAAGCGATTCAATCAGGTTCTTTTATAAACTTGGATGAACCGGCTTCTGACATGAAGATGTCACCGGTAACCCCGTTACCCATCCTCAAAGATTTCACCGAATACATACAAACGGATTCGGCTCATCGTAAAATAGCATTAAAGGACCTGCCTCCCGGTGTTTTCTGGTTATACGCTCCTCCTCCCGGAAAATTTATACCGGTCTATAAAAATATGCTCGAAGCATGGAAAAGCGATCCTATGAACCGTTCTCATAACACAGGATTCGTCACTTTCGACTTCGCTGAAATGACCAGCAGGAAGAGTTATATACACAAACGTAATGCCAAAAGAGACGGGACATGGAAAAATTATAACAATCTGCCTACTCCCGACATCATCAAGAAAAGGAAGAAACTCGCAACTGATCATCCGGAATTTGCCAGACAGGATACGCTTTTGTCACGCAAGGATTCGTTGCAGTTAAAAGACACGACACACGTAACCTCCTTTGCTCCGATGAACTAAACGACCTATAGAATAACTTTTTCATAAAAAAGTCGTATTATTTTGCAACAATACAGTGTCATATAACGTCTTATAGTTATACAAGATAATCAGAAACAGATTATGACAAAAATACAACTATTAGCTACGCTGTTGGCACTTTTCATCATTGCCATGCTGGGAGCATGCAACAATGAAGATTATTCGGAACCGGATGTTTTCAAGGTAACACCAGATCTCCGCACCCGCATCAACACAGGGATAAAAATGGCTTCTCGCACGGAGAAGAAACTGTTCAATGAGAAATTTAATTCTTTCCTCGCCAAGTGCGATGAAATGGGATTGGAAAATACCCCCTATCAATATATGGAAACGGAAGAGTATGCAGATCTGAAAAAGCTAATGCTGTCATCCTCTCCCGCTACCTGTTATCTGCTAATGGACCGCTATTTAAAACGAAATCCCCCTTTCTTCTCTTTCATTCTGAACGATCTGATCGAAACAGCCTACCCCAATACAGCGGATAAGATTGCCAACCGGATGAAATCGTCAACCACCGTACAGGAAACCATGGAACTATTTCCCCAGGTTTGCTTGGAAATCTGGTTGGATGAGATAGAAAACCGTTAGGCTACTCCCACTCCGGCGGTTCCTGTCCCAGCAAGTTCTTGACGAAGAAATCGTGCATTTTATGCATTTCGAACGGACCGCCGAGGTTGTGCGTCTTGCCGGGCAGGTAAAGTTGTTCGAAGTTCTTGTTCGCTTTCATCAAGGCACTGACAACCTGCAAGGTAGAAGCGGGATCGACATTGTCGTCCAGTTCGCCGTTGATCAAGAGCAACTTGCCTTTCAGACGGTAAGCATTATCGACATTGGAAGAGGCACTGTAAGAGGCGTCGATCGGATAGCCCATCCACTGTTCATTCCACCAGATTTTATCCATCCGGTTGTCATGGCAACCGCAAAGGGCGACCGCGACCTTATAGAAATCGTTATGGAACAGCAAAGCCGCCATCGCATTCTGCCCTCCGGCCGACCATCCATAGATACCGACACGATCCAGATCCATATACTTGTACTTCGCGCCTGCCGCTTTTATCCAAGCGATACGATCCGGGAAACCGGCATCTTTCAAGTTTTTCCAGCATACATCATGGAAGGCCTTCGAACGATTGGACGTCCCCATCCCGTCGATGGAAACGACAATGAAGCCGAGTTCCACCAGTTTGGAGACCAGATGATGAGCCGGTTTGAAATCCTTATCTACATGAGAATCGTGCGGGCCGGCATAGATAAACTCCACGACCGGATAGGATTTGGAAGCATCGAAGTGCATCGGGCGATAGATATTCCCCCAGATATCCGTCTGTCCGTCCCGTCCTTTTGCACAGAACACTTCCGGCATTTGCCAACCTTCCGCCAGCAACGCACTCACATCGCACTTCTGTAATTCGGCAACCACAGACGCATCTGAAGTCCGCTTCAACTGACTGACAGACGGAAAGTCGGGACGGGAATATACATCGGTAAAATAGGAACGGTCGGCAGAGAAGGTCACACGGTGGTTCCCATTCTCAGGCGTCATATCGGTAAAGCCCGTTCCGTCCAGGTTTATCCGGCAATAATGCAAGTTATAAGGATCTTCACCTTTGTTGAAACCTGACGCGGTGAAGTAGACAACCCGGTTCGCCTCATCCACGTGATCGACTTGGCGAACGACCCATTCCCCCTTCGTCACCTGGCGTTTCACCTCTCCATTCGTACCGTCTATCAGATAAAGATGCCGCCATCCGTCCCGCTCGGAGATCCAGAGCAGCTCTTTGCCGTCGTTGAGGTCGTATCGGTAGTTGTTGTAATAGTAGATAAAAGTCTTTGTCTGCTCGTCCACCAGATGGCGGATGGAACCGTCCGCCGCACTCACTTCGCCAATGACATAACGCTGATGGCCGCGCTGGTTGAACTCGAACGTAAAAGCACGACTGTCTTCACGCCAACCGGTCAGGTTCAGATAGTATTGATTTTCATAAGGAGCGACATTCAGTGCCACCTGCTTGCGCGCCTCCACATCAAAGAGCACCGGCAGATAAACAGGCAATACATCCCCCGGCTTCGCGTAATCGCGCCATTGCAGGATCGGTTGCCTTTGGCTGGACGGAGTGGATTCGATCAGCGGAATACGGCGTTCCTGCACGTCGCGCACCTTCACCGTCGCCAGCTTCCGGGAGTCGGGCGACCAAATGATCGACCAGGCATCATAACGCAGGTTGGTCGTGCCGTCCATCGTCAGGGCAATCTCTTCTTTCGGCTTATTTTTCTCTTTTACATCCCAGACAGGAGAGATATAAAGGTTGTTATCTTTCACATACGCTTCCCATTTCTTATCAGGCGAGATAACAGTAGCCAAAGCTTCTTCGCGGCAATGCCGGCTATCCGGCTTCTTCTCATCCTCTTTCAACAGGGATTCGGCCAGTTTCTTTTGCTTTTTTGAAAAGAAAGCCGCCAACCCTTTCTTATCTGAGGCACGCTGCTTCTTTCCACTCTCCGCATTGACAAGATAGTAGAAATCTCCCTCCTTCTCATGATTCTTATACCAAAAATAGTGGGAACTGTCTATCCATTCGGGGCGAATAGCGGGAGAATAGACATGGTCGTAACATTTCAGGATCGTGTCGGCACGCTCATAATCGGCACGCGTCACCTGTGAAGTAGCACTTTCCGCACCGAATGCCATCGCCAACAAGCAAAAAATAAACAAAGTCGTTTGTTTCATAATAAACAGTGATTTGCTTTTCAATTTCCAATTTTCAATTCTCCAACCACCAGTCGATCATCTTCCGTGCCAAGCTCAGTTTACGCGGTATTTCCGGCAGGTTGTCTTTCGAGAAGAACGAACCGGAACTCAACTCCTCATCCTGCAACTTGATCTCCCCCCCGGCATAATCGGCAATAAAACCGATCATAAGATTGCTTGGATAAGGCCAGGGCTGATTGCCAAAATAAGTGATGTTACGGATTGTCAATCCTGTTTCCTCCCGCACTTCACGTTCCACACACTGCTCCAACGTCTCGCCCGTTTCCAGGAAACCGGCCACAAGTCCATGAAACGTTCCCCGGAAATTACGTGCATGCACTAACAGAATTTCCTCACCTTTCCGGATCAAGACAAGAATGGCGGGCGATACCGCCGGATACATCTCGTTCCCACAATCCGGGCATTTCTTCATGATCGGTCCTTTCAACTCCGTGGGCGTTCCGCAGACAGGACAAAACCGGCTGTGCCGATCCCAATACACAATCTCGTACGCCTTCCCTGCCTGGTCGTAAAAGTAGCGGTCGATATGATCGTAAGAAGCCCGGAGCCCCATCGGCAAGTAAACGTCCGTCTCAGCCAAAGGAACATCGGTAAAGGCCGCCATCGCCATCGTCCCATCCTGCATTTCAACCGGAAGCGAACGGGAGACTGCTACGGGTGCTTCATTCATGAAAGGGATCGCATAGCCACCGGCTTTCTTTTGCAGCAAAAGTTGGTCATTGTAGAAAACATACCAATATAGGGGAGTGTTATTTGTCATTTCCATACGTCTGATTCTTTAATAAATACTGCAAACATACGAAAAATTGGAATTCATGTTACCATTACAATGTATATAAAGATTAATGGATACGGAAGTCGGAGCTAACCTGTGCGCATCCGAACTTCATCTGTGCGGATATGCACACACAACAGGATTGCATCTAATGACAATACACTAGAGAATAGCCACTTATATCTATGGCACGACTTTTGCATCACTTCTCATAAACAAAATAGTTGAAAACCATGATTAAAACAATTGCATTAGAAAAAATCTTCCGCACGGAAGAGGTAGAGACATTGGCTCTGAACAAAGTAAGCATAGAAGTCAAAGAAGGAGAGTTCGTTGCCATCATGGGGCCTTCCGGATGCGGTAAATCCACATTGCTGAACATCTTAGGATTGCTGGACAACCCGACTACCGGAGAATATTACCTGAACGGGATCGAAGTGTCCCGATATACGGAAGCCCAGCGGACGAAGCTGCGCAAGGGAATTATCGGTTTCGTCTTCCAGAGTTTCAATCTGATCGACGAGTTGAACGTGTACGAGAATATAGAACTTCCTCTGCTTTATATGGGTGTTTCGGCTGCCGAACGAAAGAAAAAGGTGCAGGAAGCGATGGAACGGATGGCGATCGTACACCGCGAAAAACATTTCCCACAGCAGTTGTCCGGCGGCCAGCAACAGCGTGTCGCCATTGCCCGCGCCGTAGTAGCCAACCCAAAGTTGATCCTTGCCGACGAACCGACCGGTAACCTGGATAGTAAAAACGGGCAGGAGGTCATGAACCTCCTCAACGAACTGAACAAGGAAGGGACAACAATCGTCATGGTGACACACAGCCTGCACGATGCCGGATTCGCCTCCCGCATCATCAACTTGTTCGACGGACAGGTAGTAACGGAAACCATGGTCTAAGCTTTAATTGTTATAAAAGAAGAAGAAGGAGCCGTAATGTATTAAGATATGTTACAG
>DXRF01000130.1 GCA_019411205.1 Parabacteroides sp.
AAGAGACAGCTTTTATACGGCAATCCTCTTTCAGAGGAAAGAAACGGGTTGCCGTATATTTTTACCTAAACAATTCCGCAATACTTATAAATACTTTAAAAATCGGAACAATACGGATTTACCTCTTGTTTTGAGGGAACAAAACTAAAGTAGTAATCATTTAAAAACGTAATGGTATGAAAGATTTATTAATCGGTATGGTAGTCGGAGTTGTCACAGGTTATGTACTTCGCAAGATGGAAGATGACGGTAAATTCCGTTGCCTCCACGCAAACCTCCACAACCTCGCTTCAAAGGCAAAAGAAGAAGCAATGAACCTGAAAGATGCAGGCTTGGATAAAGTAGAATATGTTGCCGACCGCGTTCATCAGGTTGCAGAGCAGGAAAAGAGTAAAAAATAAAAAACTCGAAACAAAACCCTGCTTACTAATTAGACATAATTCAAGGAGGTGGCCAAGATATACTTGTTCCAATGTCAAGCATGGGGACAAGTACATCTTGGCCACCTCCCCATTTTTATCAGAGTTTATCCTTTAAATATTTCCCCGTATAGGATGCTTCGCACATCGCCACTTCTTCCGGCGTTCCTGTACAGACCAGATTTCCTCCGGCATTACCTCCTTCGGGACCGAGATCAATCAGGTGATCGGCACATTTGATCACATCCATGTTATGCTCGATAATGACAACCGTATGACCTTTATCGATCAAGGCATTGAAAGCCTTCAACAAAGTTTTGATGTCATGGAAATGCAGACCGGTCGTCGGCTCATCGAAGACGAAGAGCGTCGGTTCCTGTTTCTCCTGGCCCAGATAGTAAGCCAGTTTCACACGCTGGTTTTCACCACCGGACAAAGTGGATGAGGTCTGGCCGAGTTTGATATACCCCAATCCGACATCCTGGAGGGGTTTCAGTTTCTTGACGATCTTCTTTTCCTGCGAACCCTGATATTGGCCGAAGAACTCGATCGCTTGGTTCACGGTCATTTCCAGCATATCATAGATACTCGCACCGTGATATTCGACATCGAGCACATCCTGTTTAAAACGTTTGCCGTGGCAGGTTTCACATTCAAGGGTGATATCGGCCATGAACTGCATCTCTACCGTGATCTTTCCTTCTCCTTTACATTCTTCGCATCGTCCGCCTTCCTTATTAAAGGAGAAATAGGCAGCCGAATAGCCCATCTGCTTAGCCAAAGGTTGCTCTCCGTAAAGCTTACGGATCTCGTCGTAGGCCCCGATATAGGTCACCGGGTTGGAACGGGAACTCTTGCCGATGGAGTTCTGGTCGACAAACTCGATGCTTTTGATCATGTGCATATCACCTTCCAAACCGGAACAGTCTACCATCAAACGGGCAGCCTCGTCCAAATAATGCTTGACACCCTCGTAGAAAATATCACGCACGAGCGAGCTTTTTCCCGAACCGCTGACACCCGTCACGACCGTCATCACATTCAGAGGGAACTTCACATCGATCCCTTTCAGGTTATTTTTGCGGGCGCCTTTCACCTCGATATAATTATTCCAGGGACGACGATAAAGGGGCACTTCTATCCGGTCCTCACCTGTCAGATAGCGGACAGTATAGCTGTTGCTGCTGGTTTTCAAATCGTCCACATCGCCCTGGTAGACCACTTCTCCCCCCAGGCGACCGGCTTTCGGACCGATATCGATGATATAATCGGCCGCACGGATAATCTCTTCGTCATGCTCCACCACAACAACCGTATTGCCCAATGCCTGCAATTGACGGAGCACCTTGATCAGCAAGTCGGTGTCGCGCGAATGAAGTCCGATACTCGGCTCGTCCAATATATAAAGGGAACCGACCAGGCTGCTGCCCAAAGAGGTTGCCAGGTTGATACGTTGGCTTTCACCACCGGAAAGAGAGGCGGACAGACGGTCGAGCGTCAAATAGCCCAATCCCACATCCAAGAGGAATTGCAGGCGGTTGGAGATTTCCGTCAACAAACGTTTGGCGATGGAGGCATCGTTCTCGTCGAGCCGGAGATTATCGAAAAAGACCTTTGCTTCCGTAATCGGAAGGGCGACCAGTTCCGCGATATTCTTTCCTCCCACTTTTACATAGAGGGCTTCGGGACGCAGACGGGAACCTTTGCAGGTCGGGCAAACGGTCTTTCCGCGATAGCGTGCCAACATCACGCGATACTGTATCTTATAGAGGTTCTCTTCCACAAATTTGAAGAAGTCGTCGATGCCGTGCAGCCCGCGAGCTCCGTGCCAAAGCAGGTCTTTCTCCTTTTGTGTCAGATCGTAATAGGGACGGTGGATCGGGAAGTTGTATTTCTCGCTCTTCAAGATAAACTCCTTCAGCCACTCTCCCATCACATCGCCTTTCCAGCAGACTACCGCACCCTGGAAGACGGACAGGCTTTTATCGGGCACGACCAGATTTTCATCTATGCCGAGCACCTTCCCGAAGCCTTCGCATGTCGGGCAGGCTCCCAACGGGTTGTTGAAGCTGAACATCATATCGGTCGGTTCCTCGAACACCATGCCATCCGCCTCGAACTTCTTGGAATATTCTTTTACAACCGTTCCTTCGGGTGTGTAGATACGGATGATACAGGTATCGTGTCCTTCGAAGAATGCTGTTTCGGCTGAGTCGGCAAGACGGCTTTTCAATGTCTTGTCGTCCGATACGACCAGACGGTCTATCAACAGTTCGATCACCGGGGAGGAAAGCAATGCGTCATCCGCCAGCACTTCACCGATGCGATAAACGGTCTCGCCAATGGACAAACGGGTGTACCCTTCTTTTTGCAGGATTTCCAATTGCTCTTTGATACTGCGTCCATCCGGCAGGACGACAGGGGCATATACGGCAAAGCGAGTCCCGGCGGGATAACCTAAGACTTCTTTCACGATATCGCTCACCTGGTGTTTCTTCACCTCCTTCCCCGACACAGGAGAGATGGTTTTCCCGATACGGGCATACAGGAGCCGAAGGTATTCGTATATCTCCGTAGAGGTTCCCACCGTCGAGCGTGGGTTACGGGTGTTCACCTTTTGTTCGATGGCAATGGCAGGGGGAATACCTTTGATATAGTCGCATTCCGGCTTGCTCATACGCCCCAGGAACTGACGGGCATAGGCAGAAAGGCTCTCCACATAGCGGCGCTGCCCCTCCGCATACAACGTATCAAATGCCAATGATGATTTTCCACTACCGGAAAGGCCGGTTATAACGACCAGTTTATCTCTGGGAATCTCGACATCGATATTTTTCAGGTTATTGATTCGAGCTCCCTTGATGAATATAGAATTGTTTTCGGACATAATTATTTCCTTCATTAATCGGTTCCGAGGGAAGTGGGTCAAAATATACTTGTCCCCGCGCTTGACGCGGGGACGCAAAAGAACAGACCTTATCAATCAGATATTTATACGGTCAGTTTTCATGCGATCCCGCGTCAAGCGCGGGAACAAGATAGTTTTGACACACCTTCCCGAATCGCAAAGGTAAAAAAGGATTGCCGTTTTGCCAAGTAAACGGCTGACATTCACATTCGGAAACAATCAATTCACACTTTCTATATAAACGGGGCCGAGCAGGCCGGATTTCTGCAACGTATCGGTTGGTTTCCAGCTATTGCAAGGTGTCCAGGTTTTCCGTTCGGACTCCGGCAAACCACTGTCGCCGATCAAACGGTTCATCCAAGTGGTAACGACCTCTATCTCGACTTTATTCTTTCCTTTACGAACCAAATCCGTGACATTTACCCGGTAGGGAGCCGTCCAAACACCACCGGCATACTGACCGTTGATCTTCACTTTTGCCATTACACCGACATCGTTCAGATTCAGATACAATTCGCCCTCCGGTTTCTTTTTCAACTTAAATTCCGTCTCGTACCAAATCGTACCGGAATAATAGCGGATATCGGGATTCTCGTTCTTGCTGATATCTTCCAGGCGGGCAAAGGTCTGGCTTGCGGGGCCTCTTCTCTTTTCCTCAAAGGATACTTTCCAGGGAGCATCCAGGCGGACAAGCGTCTGCGGAACCGGATAGTTCAGTTGCAACCCTGTCCCCTCCGCTTTTGTGGCCGGCCGACGGAACACGACAAAAGCACTCTCATAAGGATACAGCTTCAATGGAACAACTGTTCCCGCAGCTGTCTCCTCATAGGCTGGGAGCGTACGAATACGGCCTGTTGTCGCATCCCACAATTCCGGTTGCCTTGAACGGATACGAAATTCCGGACGGATCTCGATCATCTCGTCTTTCTGGTTGGAGATAAAATAGATATCGGCATCTACGGCAGAACGGTGCCCGTAGAGAACCGGAGCATCTGCCGGCAATCCGCAATCCGGCACACAACCGATATGCTTCAAGGCCTCCTCCATTGTCATACCGAACAGCAATTCGCCCTTTCCTCTTTTGACTGCCTTCACGCTTCGCCCGTCCAAACCGGACCATAATTCGCCGGCCAACTTTTCAACCTGCCTGTCAGCCGTCGGGAATGATTCTCCACTCGGCGAACGTTTCGGGGCCGGGCCTAAGACAACTGCGCCGTCTTCAATCAGTTTCTTGATCTTGGCAAGCAGTTCGGGACGCATGGTTTCAAGCTTCGGAAGTACCAGTATCCGGTATTGAGTGCCGTGAGGCAACGTCAGCAAGCCGTCCTTGACAAAGAGGTCGCGTTCGATCACCTCGGCATTGATATAATCGAACTGGTAGCCTTTCGGTAGTTCAGGGTCTACGATACCGGTCATCTTGGGAGCATCTTCGCCGATGAAATAAGCGACATCGGCAATATTCAAACCTTGTTGCAACATATAGTTGACTCGTTTCAGATAGGATGTAAACAAATCCATCTGCGGATACCAGGTGTTCAGCCGGTTGAATTCGCTACTGAACCAGGCGTTCATCCCCGGCTCGCGTTCTTCCGAAGGTTGCGAGATGTAGACATGCAACAACGTATTGTTGATCCCTTCCGTAAAGAAACGGTCGCCGCGTTGTTTCATCATGGCGGGATAACAGCTGAAAGGCGTTCCGCCACTGGTGAACGATTCGGCCGAAATCTTCTGCTTCCCATAAATATGTCCGCAGGAAGAAGCGGCACGGTTCTCGATATTACCCAAATCGCCGAAGCTCCAGAACTCACCTCCTATCTCGTCCGATTGTCCGCCATATTGCAGGAACTCACCGGGGAACCCCCAATGCCCGTAGTTTTCCAACCAGGTCGTCAAACCATATTTATGACACACATCCCGTAAGCCGCCGACATAGTCGTATGCGATCTTATCCGCTACCAAGCGGCGCAGATCCCAAAGGAAACGGTCGGACTGGTCCTCGCTCTTGACCACATATCCTTCATAAACAGGAAGGAACGGTAACGGGTCATAGCCGTAACGCGCCTGGAATTCCGACAAGAAGTCGTCGGTAAAGTTCTGCCCGCCTGTCTCGTAACTATCTTGTACGACGACTTTCCAGCAGACACGGTCTTCTGCCGGAATACGACGGTATATTTCACCCATAAAGGCCTCGAAGTGTGCTTCCACATGTTTGCGGCTCATCTTATCTATCTCCAGTCCGGTTGCTTCGGGATCGGCAGGACTGTTTGTCACGCCTGTCGGGAGCATACCGGTGCGCAAGATCGTCCATTCTCCCGCCGGAGCTTTCCATACAAGACGGTCTCCCTGCAAGAAAGCAGAAATATCCAATACTTTCCCCGGATCGATCACCAGAGAGGGATCGTCTGTTTCCGGTTGTACCGGCCACTGGTATTCATGCCAATAAGGAAGCGGGGTCTGAAACATCTTGGCCAATGTCTTTTCGGGATAACGTTCCACGGCAGGAAGGGAAGAGAACTCCACCTCGCTCAGCCCCATACCGGGACCCACATTTGCCAGCTCCAGCCGGAACTCGTTTGCCGTCGTCGCCGGGACAGAGACAACAACCGGTGCATACGGATCAAAGCCGACATTCAAATTCGCATTGAAACGGTCGATCTTGAATTCGGACAACATCCGGTACTCCCCGTTCTCTTTCACCCATAAGCGGGCATTGGTTTGAATCGGCTGACGGGCGGGAAAGATTTGCAAACTGCGTAAGGTAAACGGAACGTCCGCCCTGAAATCAATCGCCACCGGCTTTTCGCTCTTTTCCGTAAAAAGCACGGCAGTCTCCTTATCTCCGTCAATCTGGCTGTTCAGGTTTTGCAAAGACATAGCAGATGTCACTTTTGCATTTGCCGCCGACAACCGGACTGCTTTCTTTCCGACAGAGGGAAAAGCGACCACCCTTACATCCTGGAAGTCTTTATCGGGTTTCGTCAAAACCACTTCTACCTGTTTTCCTCCACTGACTTCCGCCTTTACCGATGCCAGATAACGCATCGCCTGCTCCGGTTTCACCCACGGCCCGCCCGACTGGCTCCATCCGGGTGAATTAAAGATACCGATCTCTATCCCTAACTCCGTCGCTGTTTTAAGGGCTGCATGCAATATCTTCCACCATTCTTCACTATAAAACTGAACAGTCTTATAGGGCGTATGAATCCCTTCCAAGCCGATATTCCCGATAAAAGCCCGGTTGATCCCGGCTTCTTTCATCGAATACAGATCCTTCTTCACTCCTTCTTCCGAGATATTCCCGGAGATCCAATACCAATAAACGGAAGTTTGTACCTTTTCAGCCGGATTCATAAAACCGGACTCAAGTGCATTTTTATCTTGCCCATTTCCCGTAAAAGGGACCAACAACGAAAGACAAAGCAATGTTTTAAACAGAGGTTTTCTCATGTTCTGTTCTTTTTAAGATTCCGACGGTAAAAATAGTAAGATTCTTTCCACCCCTGTTTTCTATATTGATTTATATCTTTTCAAAAATGCTTTTTCATCCCCTCACCGATATATGACATGGGGTAGTAAACCCAATTACATGCAGAAGCAGTAACATTTTGACTATTTACTTTTCTCATAAACAATCCGGAATGCTTGCTCCGCCAATCTCTCACCAATGACTTTTTTATTTCTTGGATGCACATCATACGGATCACCGATATCCAAAGAATAGACCATTCCGGTATTAGGTAAAGCAACATACTGCTTTTCTCTAAATAATTGATAGGGAGGCTCACCAGCTCCCGGATCTATCTCCGGCAACAATGATATTTGAACATATAAAAAAGGCAAATCCTCTTTCTTCCACTTTCTGCGCCAATCAAGAATCAGTGATCTAAACATTTCTGCGTATAACTCCGGCTTCCAGACATCATTTTCCCCCTGATACCAGATAATACCTTTAAGATTATGTTTCAGACAAGGATATACCATTCCGTTAAAGAGGGCTCCCGGATAATTTTGATATTCCGCCTCCGGTTTAGGAATGGAATCCTGCACGGTTATAGACCAGCTTTCCGACAAACTCACCCGGAATCTGACATCTCTCGTCGATATAAAGAAAAGGCTTGTATCTCCTTTTACAGAAGGTGGACCAAAAGGTTGTGCCAGCCGCACAAGCAATTCATTCTTTCCCGGACAAATACAAGATTTAGGAATAAGAGCAATAGCAGGTTCGGGGTACATATATTCTCCAACCTCTCTGCCATTAAAATAGAGAATACTTTGCCTGTTCAGCAATCCTAACGACAGGAACAACGACTCTTTCGCATATTGCTCCGGTATATCAATTTCTTTCTTTAACCAAAGAACTTCCGAAGAAGCTGGTATCTTTTTCAAATCAAACGGGGTCCATGCCACGGCCGGCAAAAGACCGATTTCCCGAACCTGTCCTTCTCGAGGGATAGATATCTGGCACCTCCTTTGCTGATTCGCTCGGAGAGCTTCCACGATTTTATCCCGATCAGGAATAGGCGGAGTTCCCTTAAAATTCAAAGAATCTTTAAACACATTCAAAATATCTTTGCTCTCCCACGCTTTAATCGATGTTCCTGCCCACGAACAATTAATAATCCCGACCGGAACCTGCAATTTTTTATATCCTTAATTCCGCAACACTTTGATTT
>DXRF01000131.1:0-214 GCA_019411205.1 Parabacteroides sp.
ATACGCGACCTGTTACTCGGACTTCTTTCTACCCGGCAACAGCTTCCAATCACCGCCTTGCTCCCTTTATTGCCTTTTCCCGAGGAGAAAATCATCACCACCATCCGCTTTTTGGCTGAGCATGACAAACGGTTTTATTTGAAGGAGGGGGAAGTGGGAATTTTCGGTTAAAGTCGATTCTGTTTTTTCGCTGATCAATTTTTTGTTTTTTGCT
>DXRF01000131.1:224-7865 GCA_019411205.1 Parabacteroides sp.
TTACCGGATTGTCTTCTTCATTCAGCCGCGAAGCGATTTCTTTCAATTGACCGTCTTTCAGTTGGCCTTTCTGATAAATCTCAACGAGCTGGGAGGCATTTAAGCTTGTGGCATTTTCAATTTCGCGATTAACAGGTTTCGCAGTCATAGCAACCATTCTCTTTTCAGCATAGTCCCCATTGTATACGGCAACCTGATATACGGCTTTTTCTTCTTTGTCATACATCAGTTCATCCGTATAGAATCCGTTACCTCTTTCAAAATTAAATACATTTTTGACGGCCTGCATGAAGTAATAGCGGTCGGTATAAATACCCATATAAAGAAAAACCTCAGGCTCCATTGTATGTGCGGAAGGAGTCCTTACAATAAAGGGAGTTAATGCACCATCCGGCGTATAATTATATAATGTATCGGATGATGTTTCCATATGTGTACATTTGCCGTGACTTTGACGTATTTGGTAAGAATAACTGGCAACAAATCCACCATCGCCTGCCACGACCGGCGTGTTTATCGTTTTAAAGGGAATAAAAATTTCTTTGGTGATGTTCCCGTCCCGCTTGGATATGAGAATATGGTACGGTTTGCTTCTATCCTTCCCTTTATTATGATAATCAGACATATCTATTCCTGTTTTTCACCAACAGAATTTTTTCCCCAATATCTTGTACCAAACCTTGTGTAAGAAACGTGTCAGTGGTTTCCAATGCGATATACTCAACATCCATCAAATCCTGAAGGATCAGTTCCTTTTTAGGATAACTTTTCGACAGGTCAACAGTGATTAAATCATCGTGTAATTGCTTGTTTTCTCCACACCCTGCCAATACCACCAACAGAATGGCTGCTAAAAGTACATTTGTCTGTTTCATTTTTGTTATTCTTTATGTGACGAAGATAGGTAACTTAACCTACATATCCTACGGGAAACGCTAATAATACCAAATAATGCACTTTAGCAACTTATCTTTTATTACTCTCGTTTTTTGTTGTTATCTTTGCCCCTAAATAATCCAAATCAGCAAATGAATAAGATTAATATATATGTACTGACATTCTTTCTAAGTCTAGCAGGTGTATCTGTCTATGCACAAAACAACCAATCACAAGTGGTTATTACAAACGGACAAGACAATAATGTATTTTTTCATACGATAGAGAGGGGGCAAACAGTTTACGCAATCGCTACCATGTATGGGGTTACGCCCGATGATATTTATCGGCTGAATCCGGATAGCAAAGAGAGGATCAAAGCAGGCGCCACCCTTAAAATTCCACAACGCGACATCGTTGGAGCTTCTGCAAAGAGACAAGATGGAAATTATATTTTTCATACCATACAACCCAAAGAAACCCTGTATTCATTATCCATCCGATACACAGTTCCCGCTACCGCCATCATAAAAGCGAATCCCGGATTATCAACTTCCACTTTTACGATTGGTAAGACAATCCGTATCCCGGCGACACAAGTGGAGGATTTGCCGACAACGGAGTTCAAGACCGTTACCAAAGAAATTGAATATACCGTCCAGAAAAAAGAGACCATGTACCGGATCTGCCGGAAATTCAATATTTCCAGCTACGAACTGATTAAGCTTAACCCGAAATTGAAAGAAGGAGTCAAGGCCGGTATGGTTATTAAGATACCCGTGCAAGCTGAAGAGAATATAACAACCGAACCGGAAACCGCTACACTTTCGGAAAGAGATGTCAATGCGTTGCTCTCGAAACCCAAACATATCGAGCGCGTCAACAGCGTCAAAGTAGCTTTGTTATTGCCGTTTATGACGAACGAGACTATCCCGTCTACGGAGACACAGCGCTTCATCGAGTATTACGAAGGTTTCCTGTTGGCGGTGGACAGTCTTAAAAACACAGGTTGCTCCGTCGATCTGTCGGTTTATGATACAGGAAACGGGACAAAGAAACTAAAAGAGATCCTGAAAGAGGACGCCTTGAAAGAAGCCAACCTTATCATCGGAGCTGTACAAAACGACCAGATCAGCCCAGTTGCAGAATTTGCCCAGAAGAACAACATCAAATATGTGATTCCTTTTACATCGAAGAACGACGATGTGCTATCGAACGCATATGTTTACCAGGTAAACACGCCCCACTCCTATCTGTATGCCAAAGCGGCCCAAGGAGGATGTGACCTGTTTGCCGAAGACAACATAATCCTGCTGAACATCAAGGACGGCAAGGATAAAACTGAATTCATCAAAACATTCAAAGCCGAGATGAAACAACGGCAGATTCCATTTACCGAAATCAATTATAATGCCGAAACCCTAACTGCCGATGTCGACACGCTCCTCAGAACAGACAAACGGAACGTGGTCGTACCGACTTCGGGCACACTGGAGGCTCTAAACAAGATCAAATCTCCGTTACGTATGCTAGCGGAGACAAAACCCGAATGCGGACTGACTTTGTTCGGCTATCCCGAATGGCAGACGTACACGCGTGACTGCCTGGAAGACTTTTATGCACTGAACACATATATATACAGTAACTTCTATGCAGATAACCTGTCGAAAGAAGTGGCAGACTTCTATACCAAATATAAAAACTGGTATAGTAAGAACCTAATCAATATATTTCCTAAATATGGTATTTTAGGATTCGATACCGGTATGTTTTTCATCGGAGCAATCAACAAATACGGTTCCAACTTCGAAAATAATCTGGACAAGATTCACTACCAGGGCGTACAGACCGGATTCGATTTCCATCGCGTAAATAACTGGGGAGGTTTCATCAACACGAACATCTTTATTGTTCATTATCAGAGTGATTTCAATGTAACACGAAATGAAGTAAGATGATCAGGAAAGTTATTGCAACAGCTATTATAAGCCTTGTCGCCCTGAACGGTATCCAGGCGCAGAATAAGTTCAAACGGGAATTGTCTTTGGGAGCTTCCTTCGGCACGACCTTCTCCAAAGTCAGTTTTGCACAAACGAAAGTGCAGCAGAAAATGAAAATGGGCTATACAGGCGGCCTTACACTCCGATGGATCACGGAAAAGAATCTCGGATTGCAGGCCGAACTAAATTTCATCCAACATGGATGGGATGAAAAGTTCGAGGACCAGCCGCAATATAAATATAGTCGGACGATCAACTACTTTGAACTTCCGATTCTGACACATATTTATTTCGGCAGTAAACGTTTCAGGGTATTCGTCAACCTGGGTCCCAAAATAGGATATGTTTTCGGCGAGAAGACAGACGAAAATCTGAATGGAGCCAAGCCGAACACCGAAAACGAACAGCACGATATGCCCGTCGAAAAGAAATTCGACTGGGGATTATGTGGTGGTCCGGGTATAGAGCTTCGTACAGGAATCGGCTCTTTCCTGCTGGAAGGTCGTTATTACTATGCTCTTAGCGATATCTTCAACAGTCGTAAAGAAGATTATTTTTCCAAATCATCTTCACAGGTGATCTCGGCCAAGATCACATATATGATTCCGGCGTTTTAGAGCGAAAGTCCTGCCTGTATTGTGAAGGGGTCACGCCATATACCTGTTTAAAGACTGTACTGAAATAGCGTTGATGGGAGAAACCTGTTTTTTCCGACACCTCCTGTATACTCAAATCCTTATTGGCAAGAAGGCGAACGGCCTCAGCCATTCTGAACTTGTTGATATAATCACCTATGCTGATGCCTGCAAGCAGTTTCAGTTTATTGTAAAGCGAAGCGCGGCTCATGGCCATCTGTACAGCGACAAACTGCACATCCAAGTCAGGATTGGTCAGATTGCTGCTAATCAAATCATTCAGTCTGCGCATAAACTGTTCGTCGGCATTACTGATCGTATCAGTCTTAGGCGAAACAATCTGTCCGGCTTCCTTATAACGGTTCCGGATGATCTCACGGCTCTTAAGCTGGTTGCGCAGAACTGCAAGCAGGAAAGTAAGATCGAACGGTTTCGGAACATACATATCAGCACCTTGCTTATATCCCTGTACGGTACTTTCATTATCAGTACGTGCGGTCAACAGGATAACCGGAATATGGCTAATCTCCACATCGCTCTTTATACGGCGGCATAATTCGAAACCGTTCATATAAGGCATCATTACATCACTAACCACCAAATCGGGAAGTTTAGCCTGAATCATTTCAAGTGCCTGCCGGCCATCTTCTGCAACATAAACTTCCTTAAAATATTCACTCAATTCATCTTTCAGATAGTTACGCAGTTCCGGCTCATCCTCTACGACCATAATCGTATATTCGGCAACCGGATAGTCATCGGTATCGGGTAACTCGACATCGGAAGTCTGAAGCAACTGAGACATATAAGGCCTTGCCTCTATAGAGGCAGATGCATTCTCTAGGGGCAGTTCAAAAAAGAAGGTCGCTCCCCGCCCTTCATTAGCTTGTGCACCGATATTTCCTCCGTGCATTTCAACCAGCATCCGGGCATATGACAATCCGATACCACTCCCTTTCCGGTCATGATCGCCCTGATAGAAACGGGTGAACAGACGATCGATCTCCACGTGATCCAGCCCGATACCTTCATCCGATAGAGAGATGCGGACATAATCAGGTTTACGACGCGTAGACAGGACAACGACTGTATTCGGTCTGCTAAACTTCAGGGCATTCATTAATAGATTGGACAATATGATCTCACACTTGGATACGTCGAAAGGTACTTCTCCAAGCGATTCATCGAAATCATATACCAATTGGATATTCCGAACTTGGAATTCAAGGTTAAAGTCGCCAGAGATTTCCTGCAACCAGTCGTTGATAGGCTGCCTAGTCAGACTCAACGATTCACCTCCAACCTCCATCTTGCGGACATCTAACACCATATTAATATTATCCTTAATCCGACGTGTCTGCCTGAAAATACCGGTCAACAAATGCAACAACTTGTCGTCCTTCACCTCTCCCGACGCAAGCAACCGTTTCAGAGGAGCGTATATCAGGGTGAGGGGCGTACGAAGTTCATGACTGATATTGATCAGGAAGCGCACCCGGTCTTCATACGTCTTCCGCTCGTGCTCTTTGATCGCCCAGACCATTTTACGCTCCTTTTTCAGTACCACCAACCAAGCTGTCAGTGCAGAACCACCGAGGATCAGCAAGATCAACAGAATCAGGAATCCGGTCGTTTTCCACCAGGGAGGCGTAACCGTAATTGTCAACAACTGGACCGGGACACTCCAGTCACCATTCCCTTTATTGCAGGACACCCAAATATGGTATTCACCGACAGAAAGAGCATGAAAGGAAATCGTGTGACCGGACCGTTCGATCATTTCATTCTGACTACCTTTTATGTAATAACGAAACAATTTTTTCCGCATCAGATCATTTTCCTTTACGATGATCCGGGCATTCAAAGATGTATAATTCCAAGGGATCAACAACCGGTTGTCATCCCTTATCACATCGGAACCGACAGAAATACCGTTGAGTTCCACATCCAATAAGTTGATCGAAGGGTCTGCTTCCTCAGGGAAAGGTACATTGTTCCGTATATAGACCAACCCGTTTACTCCAGCCATATACAGATCGCCAGAAGCGGTCAGCAAAGGTGGTTTAAACAAATACTCATTGGCATAAACCCCATCTGACTCTCCGAAAACGACCGTTTTCCCCTCTTCCGGGATATAAGCATATAGCCCGTTATGAGTCCCGATCCAAAGCCTTCCCTGCCTGTCAAAACCTAACGAACTTGTACCGGCAAAGCGATTCTCTTCGATAGTCGAAGTCTGCTTTGTCACCGGATCATACCGGTATAGGCCAGAGGATGTCCCCAACCAAAAACAACCAGTCTTATCCCGGCATGCTGCACCAATCGTCCCAATAGAATCGGGCGGAGTATAAAAGACACGCATGGAGCGATCTTTGTGGTCCAGTACCAACAGGTTGGACAAACTACGCAAATATGTGTCAGGCTTGCCTCCGGGCACCTCCATAAGAGCAGACAGTCCTACCCCTTCCTCCTTACATCTTATTACATCCAAATGCCCTGTCTGTTGGTCATATAAATAAACACTATCGGAATAAATATAAAAATGTGTATCATCCAGGCGGTCCAAATGTACAGCCGGTCCGAAGCGGAACAGACGACGGGATTTTTCGGCATCGGCAACTATATATTCCTGAAGTTTTCCAGTTTTCTTGTGAAATCGGTATAATCCCCGGCTAAATATCGAAAGCAATAGCTCATCTTCATCATATTTAATGATCGAAACCACCTTTTTACCGAACGTCGCAGGATAATGCCGGAACTGGCCAATCCGAGGATCAAACCTGTTAATACCATCACCGTCAGTCCCAAACCACAAAATATGATCTTGATCCTCATACTGGCTCGTCACAGTCTTATAGCTCAAACCACTGGTTGAATTCAGTTGCGCATCACCATAGGTATAAAAATAAGTTCTTTTCAAACCGATCAGTCCACCCCGAATACTACCAGCCCATATATTCTTTTCCTGGTCATTGTAAAGACAACCAAACGAATTAACCGGCAACGAGTTATTATTTCCGGGAATATGCGAGATCACACGTATTCCCTGTGTATCGGGATCATATACATTCAGCCCCCCTCCATCTGTCGCCAGCCACAATTTACCATCTATCTCCTTAATATCCAAGATGACATCATTACTCAACAGGTTCTCTGTGTTCAGATGGCAAAATTCATCTCCCGCGCTTGTATACCCATACACACCGTCCGCATATACCGAAAGCCAAATATTTCCAGAAGAAGTCAGGCATACACTCGTAACTTCTTTTGCAGGAATAAAAGGAATCCGCTCCAATTTACCTGTCGTAAGATGATACCACCACAGTCCGTTACGACGGCCGACAAGCAGTATGATCTGCTTTTGTTTATCATATATGTAAGCATGCGTGAAAGCAGAGGTAACTCTTTCCGATGCATTTACGGGTAAAAACGTAATTCGGTTATTAGCATTAGAATACCGGAAAACCGTTCCCGCCCCAAAAAACAAGACACCATTATTCATTACAACTGAACTGTGCACATGCAAAGGCAAACCGGCAAATGTGATACGCACAAACCTGTCTTTATTGCGGTCATACCGGGCCAGTCCTCTATCGGTTCCAACCCATATATTATGATGGATATCTTCTGTTATAAAAATGATATCGTTTCCGGGAATAGAAAAAAGATTATCCTTTTCGCTATTATAAGACATGATCCTCTCGCGGTCGAAACGGTTTAATCCGAAACTCGTCCCTATCCAAATGACTCCTTGATGGTCGCTCAGCACACAATTGACCGTTGATTGCGAAAGACCATCTTTCAAGGATATTTGCTTAAAATAATAACTAGGAGATCCTGCTTGTGTAGAAAATATACATAAGAATAGACTAAATAATATGACAAGCGGCTTTTTCATGTAGCAAATATACGAAAAAAGATGATTTTTGAATAATCTTAGACAATATCAAACATAGAAATCAAGGCTTACATATATCTTTGCAGCACAAAGATAAGCTAAGAATGGGTAGCAGGCTCCTCCCAAAACAAAAACGCCGCCTTTCTTCCCATAAAGTCTGAAGCTCAACTAAATGGTTAGTTTTGCATCAAAAGTATTAAGAATTTATCAATGCTAATAGAGTAATATAGTC
>DXRF01000132.1 GCA_019411205.1 Parabacteroides sp.
AGCGCGCCACGTTCGGGACGTGGAGGTCGGAAGTTCGAGTCTTCTCATCCCGACTACAAAAACGAGGATATATCAAAAATATATCCTCGTTTTTTTTGTATACAGACAAAATATGTACTTTTATTCTTTCATTTATAACACAGACAACATATGAAAATTACACAACCCCGTTTGGCAAACGCCCTTCATGAAAGTACAGACATACAGACAGTGTTTGAAAAGAACGATGAGGATCTAATCGGGTATTCTTTTAAAAGCCTGCGTATAGAAGGGATAAAAAAGAGTACCCTTTCAGTGCAATCCTGTATTTTCTCCAATTGTAGCTTCGGGGCATGTTGTATACAGAAATCCCAATTCAGCGATGTCGTGTTCAGAAACTGCGACCTGTCAAATGTCAACCTAACAGGTTGCGGATTTCACCGGGTAGAATTTATTGGTTGTAAGTTAATGGGAACCAATATGTCAGACGGAATATTCAATCATATCACTTTTGAAGAGTGCCGGGGAGAATACATAAATCTGTCAATGAGTAAAATGCGATATATGCAATTTACCCGATCCAGCCTGCAAGGAGCCGGAATAGAAGGCTGCCAACTGACGAATGTCTCATTCGAAGCCTGCAACCTGATGGAAGCGGAGTTTTACCGCACATCTCTGAAAGGTATCGACCTGTCGAACTCGGAAATATCCGGTATCCGCATCACAAACCTTGCCAATAGCGAGTTGAAAGGATCTTCCGTTTCCTCCTTACAAGCTCTGGAGCTAGTAAGGATGCTGGGAGTAGAGATCAAAGACTGAACGCCTTCATCCGGCATAGTCAGGATGGCGATGCAACCAAGTGACCGCATAGCTACAGGTTGCCGACGGCTTCATACCATTCTCGATCGCGTAATCATAAGCGTATTTTACTAAAACGGAAGCAATCCCTCGTCCTCCGATAACAGGCGGAACAATCGTGTGGATAATATCCAGTTTATCTCCGGACAAACGATACTGCACAAAAGCAGTCACGCCATCCACCTGCGTTTCAAAACGTTTCTTATCTGGATAATGAGTTATAATGTAATCCATATTCTTAATTATTTACAGGTTCAAATTCCAATAATAAAGTATCCTGCCCTTCCCCCTCCGGATATTTTTTTCCAGAAACGTTCTTTTTCCCACGGAAGAAGTTCTTCACTTTTGTAAAGAAAGCCATAACTCCTTTGGCAGCTTCCTGCCTCTTTTGGGAAACACCGACCGATTCAATCAACGATGGTCTTAATATCTGCCACAAATAATTGAAAGTGGAATGATAAGGATCCCTTATTATTGAAACACTCGAATGGCGCGGTTTGTTAAAACCTTTTCCCGTTTTATCCGGATTATCCTGTTTTAATATACGGTTGACCAGACCGGTCAGAAACTTCTTATTCGTTAGTACACCCTCTTTTTCTTTCAGTAAAGCAGCTTTCAAGCCATTATATAGAAATAGCATCTCCACAGTTGCTCCTTTACTGGAAGCTTCCGTACTGAAAGCCATCTCCCGGACCCATCCACTTTGGACCTCAGCCGAAGCTAAGGGAACCAGCAATTCGTTCAACGCCGTCAGGTCAAAACTGTCCAGGCGGGCATTCAACAGGAAACGATCGTTCAATGAATCGACCGGTAACTTCCAAGTAGCCGTAAAGTTCCCTTTCCCCATCAACTTGCCATCAGCATCCAGCACGATGTATTGGTCAGGACGGGAGACGATATTTGTAAAACCGGTAAACGTTCCGTTCATATCCGTAAAAAACAGTTTTCCGGGCACCGTTCCCTTCTTTGCCAGCTCTTCGTAAACGACGGAAAAGTTCTTTATGCCCACTCTTTGGAAATCCAACTTAACCGGAGCCTTCTGAAGTCCGGTATAGATCATCGGAACAATACGCCGGGGTATCGGTATTTTCTGGTTCTTCAAATTCTGTAATACAGCATCCGATACCTGTACATCAGCTATCCGAAGCACCTTCTCCGAGAAATAAGAGGACAGACCGATACCTGTCAGCGTAACCCGCCCAACACTCACATCAAACCAATCTTTATGATGCGGCTGCAAATAAGCAAACTGCATTTTAGGATAAGGAGATATAAGACGAATACGATCAATGACCGCACTTGACCTGGTCAAATCCACACCACCCACTTTTAGTGTGTAAAAACCGTTATCCAAAGGAAATGCCAAGTTACGGGTGGAGAAACGGATATCATCCAATTTATATGTATGAAGGCGGGTATCGACAGCCAGTCCTTCAATAAACAGGTTTGTCGTATCTAACTTCTGATGTTGCAAAGAATCGCTTTTCCCATAATAAGCATAACGAATGTCCGCATCCTTTAAGCTAAAGCGACCTAAAGAGATTCGTCCGGCAACTTTCCCCAAGGCTGTATATAAATCAGCCGGACCTCGTTTTGTTTGATTCTGTAGAGTATCGCGAAAACGGCCGGAATAAATATCCACCACAGGACTTTCCATGCGAACCGAACCCAACTTCAACAAAGTGCTATCCCAGGAAATACCTTCCAATACCAGTTTTTTTAATGAAGCCGACACGCCACTTCCGTCCGGTCTGCGCACCTGGATATCTGGCGAATCTACCCGAAACGATGTTAACCGAATATTCCGGTCCGGCCTTTCAGGTATCCGTTTCAGCCCGCCTACACGAAGTCCCGATGAAGAAAACCGGATATATGTCTTTACCTTCTTTTCCGCCGTATCTTGTGGAAGCAGTTTAATATCCTGTAATTCCAGAATTCCTTTTACGGTCGAAAATTGCCCTTTCCGCACAGACAAACGATATTCTTTCCCCGGCAAATAGTTATCAAACCGGCTAAAGTTAAATCCCATATTTCCGTAATCGAAAAACAGTCCACTCCCCTTCCCTGTCTGCCGGTTCACCCTAATGCCGGTTGCAAAGAAATTAAAGTCATTCAGTTTATAAGTAACCGGATCGGACATGCTTTTATCATCGATCGTCACATTTGCATGATTCAGACTCACCCGTTTAACAGAGAGATAACGGAGGAAAGGATTCAAGATCGACTCCACATCGACACGGCTGTTTGCCGGCTTTACCGACTTCACATTTTTCTTATTAAAGGACGAAACCACCACATAACGCAGATTCGGGCGGTCTATTTTCAGCAACCGTGCACTGATCCCTTTGTCGTATAACAAACCGCGGATTCCAACCGTATCAATGCTCCCTGCCATATAATCATTCTGTCCGCAAACCGACAAGGGATATAACCTGATTTTTTCCAGGTTGAAATCCCCGCTTTCCGTGTCCAATGTCATGCGCTTCACCGTAAACCGGTGGTTACGTGCCGTCATCAACCCCTCAATACCAGTCGCTTCAAACGAGAAACCGCGCGAATACCAGAATCCGTGTTGAGCCTCCGATACGGAATCTATCCGGAAATCATTCGCCCGAAAATCAAAATTCGCCAGTTTATACACCTCGATCTTATCTTTAACCGCAAAAGAATATTGCAACTTTGCCTGTCCGATTCCGATCGTACCAATAGAAACCGTATGTAAGACAGGCGAAATCAACTCATAAAGAGACAGGGAACGGACCAGAGAATCCTCCTCTGCCTCATTCAGATTTTTCTTCTCCGTTTTTTTAGTGGACGGCAGGCTTTCCCCTGCCAGATTAAAGGCTTGTATATCCGAAGAAATAATATCTAACGAGCGTGCCGTGAGGTAATTCAGCGCATTTTCACGACGGAACTGTATTCCTTTCACTTCAATGGCCTCGACCAACGCATTCAGGTAGCTGTCCGGCCGCTTTTTCTGTTCCCCCCACAATTCATCTTGGGGTGCAAGCGTAATATTAGAGATAGAAATAATAGAATCTTCCGTACTCAACAGGATCCGGTCCGTTTGCAAACGAAAGTCATTATTGGCCAGCAGCGTCTGCGACCGGTTAGTAATGAAATCGAAATTATCACAATAGAGCAACTTTCCACTCTCAGACGAATTCTCATCCAAACGAAAACCATACGCATGGAAACTGACATCATTCAGGGCATAGACAATCGGAGAAACAGGATTCTCCACGGAATAGGACACACTGGCGTTCTCCAGGTTCAGCATCCGGACAGTTAATACATTAATATAAGGAGAAACCACCTCATACAAAGTCTTGGTCTCTGCCTCCTTCCTTTCTTTCACCTCCGTCCGTGTCGAATAGTAAGGATTAAACACCTGTATATCAGGATTCCTAATTTCAAATGAGTCAAAATGCAACTGCTTGTAACTCCAACGCCACGTAAGATTCAATCCTTTAAAGTCGATCATGCCGACCTCGGCTGTCACATAGACAGACGGCAGGCTGTCCTTTCTTTCCCAATCCCGGAAAACCGCCGAGTCGGGAGATAGCTTTATTCCCTCAAGCGTCAGTTCACCTTTAAAGAAACTGATAGAGAGATTATCGAAAGAAAGCCTATAAAAGCCATCCGTAGCCTCGGCCGTCCGATGGATCAGTTCTTTCCGAAGATACCGTTCGAGGCGTTTAGCCAGATGAAGATTAAGCAGGAATATAGCGGCAGTCAGCACTATTGCAATCCCCAATGTGTACCCTATGACTTTCTTTATCTTCCCCATAAGATTTAAATAAGATTATAACTTCACTCCGTCTATATAAAATCAACAAAATAAACAGAGTTAAGTTGCAAAGTCGGCAATAATCCCGTCTGCACCTACGCATTGTCCAATCTTGCCAAAATATTTGTTTATTCCAGGAATTATTGCGAAAATTGCAGAGACACCCTGTAACCAGCGATAAATACAGATCGCAGTTACCTGACGGCGGACGTATAAGATCATAAATCACTAAACAAAAAAATAATGGGAAAAGTAGTTATCAACTCGTACGAAGACTTTGAAAAGCTGGTAGGCCAGCAAATAGGAATTTCAGATTATGTAGAACTGACACAAGAACGCATCAACCTTTTTGCCGATGCGACACTGGACCACCAGTGGATTCACGTAGACCCTGAGCGCGCCAAAGTGGAAAGCCCGTTCCACAGCACAATTGCCCACGGCTACCTGACGCTGTCACTCCTTCCTCACCTCTGGAACCAGATCATCGAGGTGAACAACCTGAAGATGATGATTAATTACGGCATGGACAAGATGAAATTCGGACAGCCCGTATTGACCGGACAAAGCATCCGCCTGATCGCCAAACTCCAAACTCTGACGAATCTGCGCGGCGTGGCCAAGGCTGAAATCAAGTTTGCTATCGAAATCAAGGACCAACCGAAGAAAGCGCTGGAAGGCGTTGCAATCTTCCTGTATTACTTCAATTAAGAGCAGAAATATGAATAAATTGAACCTTGCGGCAATCGCTTTATGTGCCGGCATTACCTTTGCCTGTTCACCCAAAGCATCGATGGTTAAAGGAGTTATCTGCGATGCAACCATAAATACGCTGACAGTCGTTTCCGAAGAGGGTGACACACTTTCTTTCAGCACGTTGGATGCGAAAAGAATCGTAACGGACGGTATCTTGCTCGATGATACGGCTGTCATATATTATGGCGGAAAATATAAAACGGGGATGGAAGCACAAAAGATTGTGGTTGTTCCCGGAAGAAGAAACATGGTTGGCGGCGACCGGGACAAACATGGTTGTATCGGTTCAGCCGGTTACCAATGGAGCGAAGTGCAGCAAGATTGCATCCGTGTGTTCGAAAAGGGTATCCGGATGAAAGCTGTCGACGGCAGCCAGTCTGCTTTCATCGTTTTCAGTCCGGATTCCACCCAAGTCGAACTGTTCTTCTCTTCAGGAGATAAAAACGAGATACTGGATAGGCGCTCACTCCCATCCGGTGGATATGCCTGGAACGTAGAGGACGACGATACAAAGAATGTACGCTGCATAAACGGAGAGTGGACTATCAGTCAACGGGGGAAGACAATCTATTCGCAGGAAGAGGTTCAAAACAAGTAAAGACATCTATAGGTGAACTGCCGGAGTACAGAATGTACACTACTGCTTCGCCAGTCCGTACTGTGCATTCAAACGAATGCCTCCCAAGCTTACAGCTTTTCCGGCATATACTTCCAGAAACGGACAGGCATATGCTGGCGGTGTAGCTTGGGGTTGAGGCGTTCCTTGATGGCGATAGATTTGAAGTAGGTTTTCCACATCTGCTGGAAAAGTTTCTCATCGGCATCCATCAGTTCCTCACCGAGCAGACCGGAAAGAAGGTGGGCATCCTTCTCTTCGAAACGAACTTCGGTGGCCTCTTTCAGATCGTAATAGTAACCATACTCGCGTTTCAGGTCATAAAGCAACCAGCGCTGATCGGCAAAGCGATCTTTCAGGTGCGCAAGAGTGAGAGGTAGTACGTTATATACAGGTTTGACGGCGGCAAAGAAGGTCCCGTCCACCGCTTTTTGGAAACGGAGGAACTGGATGACACGCAGGCGCTCGTTCGTCACCTTTTTCCATACCTTGGAGACTTCGAGAACATCAGGGTCTCCAAAGTTCAACTCGACCGTACGCGGGGCATCGATCGCCTTGCGGATATAGCGAAAAAGCAGCATGTCCACTTCCGGCAGTTCGGATAGCCAGGTAACGGTAATCACCGATAAAGCCGTAGCGGAAAGTTTCTTCTGCAAACCATTCCAGACACGGTCCACCTTGACATCGTCCGTGCAGATTGTCACCGCCTCATCATAAAACAAGGGAAAAGGTTCTCCTTCCGCTAACAGCAGATCAGGAAAGCTGCGACGCGAATAAGCGTCAAAGACAGCGGTCAGCAGTCCTTCAAAGGTCTTATCGTACACGAATACCGTCATGATTCTTCCTTGAATTGGAGGATAAACTGGCGGTCATCAGCATTCTTACGTCCCGCTTTCCGGGTAAGGATTTGACGGACAACCTCAGGCGACACTTCGTTAATCGTGCGGACTGGCAACTCGTGGCAGGTGATAAAATACTGGGCTTTCTTCATCACAACACCGATTTTCTTCAACTGCTCCGTCCCCAAGCGGGAATAGCGGCGGGAGACGACGATCAATTTCGCCGACTTCACCCCGATACCGGGTACGCGAAGAAGCATCTCGTAGTCCACCTTATTGATATCGACCGGAAACTGCTCCGGATGACGCAACGCCCAACCGAGCTTCGGATCAACTTCCAGGTCGAGATCAGGATAGGCATCGTTCACGATCTCATCCACTTTGAACTGATAGAAACGCAGGAGCCAGTCCGCCTGATACAGGCGGTTCTCCCGTACCAAAGGCGGCTGCTTCAGAGCCGGCAACCGATTATCGTATGCATTGACAGGGATAAAACCGGAATAATAGACACGTTTCATCGTCGGACGCTGGTAGAGAGCGGATGAGAGACGAAGGATATCCTTATCCGAATCGGGTGTCGCCCCGACAATCATCTGCGTGCTTTGCCCGGCAGGCACAAAACGCGGAGCATGGCGGAAACGTTTCCGTTCTTCGGCACTTTGCAAGACCCCTTGCTGGATATAACGCATCGGCTGAAAGACGCTCTGGAAATCTTTTTCGGGTGCTAATAGCTGGAGACTCTTCTCGTTCGGAATCTCGATGTTCACACTCATACGGTCGGCGTAGAGCCCCGCTTCGTTCACCAGTTCCTGGCTGGCACCGGGAATACTTTTCAAGTGGATATAGCCGTTAAACCGGTACACTGTCCGGAGGTCTTTTACTACCCTGACGAGGCGTTCCATCGTGTAATCGGCATTGCGCACAACTCCGGAACTCAAGAAAAGCCCTTCGATATAGTTACGGCGGTAAAACTCGATCGTGAGGTTCACCAGTTCCGTCACCGTCAATGTGGCACGGGG
>DXRF01000133.1:0-6308 GCA_019411205.1 Parabacteroides sp.
CTCTTTTTTCATCTTTGTTGACTTTTATGAAGTCAACCTATTTCAGGACGAGACAACCTGGGATAATTTTGATGCAGTTGCCCTGAACTTTTTCAAAAATGAATATCAATCATAATTTAAAACAAATGCCATATCAAGACTAAAAATTTACCCTGATACAGCATTTGTTTTAAACGAATAAGAAATCTACAATATTCGTTGATA
Source organism: Parabacteroides sp. (assembly GCA_019411205.1). Lineage (GTDB taxonomy): Bacteria > Bacteroidota > Bacteroidia > Bacteroidales > Tannerellaceae > Parabacteroides. The sequence continues at coordinate 205 of DXRF01000133.1, forward strand.
CAGTTTCTTTTCCTGAGGTTGTATGGAAGTAAGATCAGCTATTTTCACCGGTTGGCCGGTCGCAATGCTGTTACGTGCCGCAATGCCGACCAGACAAGCTAAAGCTCCATCGCGAACACTGGCACACTGCTTATACGGATCTTTTATCCCAGGTAAGAAAATCTGATCCTTTAGCAATGCATCCCCTCCGCCATGACCAGACGTTCCGAATGGAATCTGGATATACTCACGTTTTCCAAAATTCTTAAACAAAACAAGTTCATCAAAATTCACATCCGAAGTCGGACGGGATTCCTGTATCCAAGCTTCCAAACGGCCTTTCGTTCCATTAAAAGCGATGCGATAACCTTCATAAGGGCTGTAGGTTGTTAGGGAATAAGCGACCTGCACGCCATTTTTATAACGAATCGTTGCCGCCATTTTGTCAAAAATATTGACATCGTTCTTGAATACGCATCCGTCACGAAGATAACCATCGTATTTTTCGTTGGCTACATATAAATTCATCAAATTTTTCTTCTTCGTAATGTCAAAGAAAAATTTACATTTGGAAGTATGAGGACAAGTACGGCAATTCTCTGCCCGGAATGTTCCGTTTTTACCATAATGATCCAAACTTCCCAATGCATATACAGTTTCCGGATCACTGTCAATCCACCAATTCAGAAGGTCAAAGTGGTGGCTGGCTTTATGCACCCACAAAGAACCGCTGCATTCCACCAAACGATGCCAACGACGAAAATAATCGGCGCCATGAGAGGTGTCCAGGTACCAATGAAAATCTACAGAAGTGATATCGCCAATCTCACCGGCACGGAGTAATTCCCATATTTTCGCACGATGTGGAGAATAACGATAATTAAATGTCACACGACAATTCTTTCCTGTCCGTTTTTCCGCATCCAAAATTGCTTGAATCTTCTTTTCATCCGTTGTCATCGGCTTTTCCGTAATAACATTCGCACCAAGCTCCATTCCACGGATAATAAAATGATGATGAGTGCTATCCATTGTTGTTACAATCAGTACATCAGGCTTGGTTTCCTTCATCATCTTTTCAAAATCCGTATAAGTAGGACAGGAAGCTCCGATAATCTTCTTACCGGTTTCCACACGACCTTCATTCTTATCACAAAGACCAACAAACTCAATGTAGTCAGGGTAGCTTTTCATTAAATCATACCCCCACATGGAAGTTCCTCTTCCGCCAGTACCTACTATAGCAAGGCGAAGTTTCTTTCCAACAACTTTTGGATTTTCAACTGTTTCTGCCGCTACTTCCGATAATGGATTCAATAAGGCTGCCCCAGTTATAGCGCCTGTCGCAGCTAAAAAGTGTCGTCGTGATATTTTATTCATAACCTTCATATTTAATAGAATTATTTATAACCTTCATTTTGAACGAACACATCCAAGTTCGTCACTTCATACAACGCATCTTGAGGAAGAGGACGATAGATATGATAATCCTTGATCAATGTAATATCCGGATTATGTTCTTTCACCCATTCCACCATTTTGCCGGAACGTTTCAACATATACCAGCGGTTCAATTCACACCCCAGTTCACGTGCACCTTCTTCCAGGATAAAATCCATATCCATATCAGCAGCTGTTACCTTCAATGCACTTTCATGTCCATCGATCAAAGCTCTTTTTCTCAGTTGCGTAATCACTTCTGCCGCTTTTTCCGGTTGGTTGGTTCTTACATACGCTTCAGCCAAAGTTATATAGACCTCTCCAAGGCGCATCAGAATCAAGTCTTTAAAACCTTCTTCCCGTTTAGCTGCATCACGACTCGGGTCCAAATATTTAGTCATAGTATGGAAACAAGACCGACCATTGATAGTCGGAATTCCAGTGTTAATATCATAGATATCCGAAATATTGTCAACAACAATACCTCGATCTTCATAACTCTTTATATACTCATCTGAAACCACATCTAATGTACGAATTAGTAAAGTGTCTGAATAATCAGGATCGTTGTTCCAATTATCAGGAATCCGACACCAAACTGATTGGAAAGTCTGATCTCGACGTTTGTCAAATTTACTAAAAAGACGGATATAATATAAGGTAGGCATCGTTGCACGATATTCACGCCCATATACGCGAGAATGACTCCACAATCCATCTATATTAACATTCGGATTCTTAGCAGATTTATTATACCAACCCACAAAATTCCGATGCATAACATTAGCATCCATTTCCGCACGACTTACATCCATTCCGTTATATATTAGATCGCTTGTGTATTGAATAGACCAAATTATCTCATCATTAATCTGATTATTTACATCAAAAATGGAAGCATAATCTTCCAATAATTTATAATTATAATCATTAATGATCGAATTGCACAACGAAATAGTTTCTTCATAACACTTTTGTTTCGTATAGCCTGTACTGGAGAGTATTGTATCATCATAAGCCGACAACGCCATCAGCACTCTCATTTTAAGAGCTTTACCTATACCTATATTCATACGTCCCCATTGTGTATTTTGTGGTAAGTCCAAATGCTTAAAAGCAATATCCAAATCATCCAATATCCGTTTGTAGAAAACTGCAATACCCGGCTGATAGCCATCTGTCACAACAGAATAGGATGGAGTATCTACATAATGGGAGGCTGGACCATACGTTTCAACTATCAGAAACAAATAAAATGCACGTAAAGCATGAACCTCCGAAGTTAGTTTATTTTTCTTTTCTTCCGATGAAACAGAAGCCTGCTCAATATATTCTATTCCCTGATTTGCAACATTTAACCCTTTATACAAATATTTCCAATATTGCGAATTATAAACGTTTGAAATCATAAGAGGATCATTATAAAACATAATCTCCCCATAATTTGTACCAAGACCATTCGTTGCATAAGTAGTCAAATCTGTACCACAATCTCCAACCTTATATAAACGTTCCGTCAAGTAACGATTGCGCTGATAAATACTTAAAATAAGCGACTCAACCCCCTCCTCTGTTTTCGCATACGTATCGCTAATTAATCCTTTCGGTTCTTCTTCCAGAAAATCACAAGAAAAGGAACTTACAGATAATACAATTAATAAAAAAATTGCTATGCTTTTCATAATACATGACTTATTAGAATGTTACATTAACTCCAAAATTATAACTACTAGGAACTGTAAAATTAATATTAGGTTGCTCCGGTATAATATCAAACTCTGCAGCTCTATACAAATAACCAATATTTCTCATTTGCACATAAAAACGTAATTTTTTGAAAGGGACTTTTTCCGAAAACAGACTTTCGAAGCTATATCCCAATGTTACATCTTGAATTTTAATATGATCTCCTTTCTGATAGCCATTACAAGAACGATAGGTATCATAAGTACTTACCTGATCTGCACGTGGAAAACTATTTGACGGATTATCTGGAGTCCAATAATCTATAGAAGGCAACCAACGTTGTCCATCCATAGTAACATCATCATACGGAGATGGTTTCACCAAATATCCCCATCTTGAGTTCAAGTTAAATGAGAAATCAAAGTTTTTATATTGGATATTTGCACCAAGAGAAGCCATCCATTTCGGACGAACCTGTCCCAATATGACTCTATCTTCGGCAGCACTGATCGAACCATCACCATTCTGATCCTTAATCTTGATGTCACCGACTTTAGCATTATATTGGGCAGCTGCCTCTTCTTCTCCTAACTGCCAAACACCTATTTTTTCATAATCATAGAACACTCCCAACGGTTCTCCAATAAACCATTTATTGTTCGGCAAGTCCTCTCCACTGATCAAAGCCGTAATCTTTTCCCAGTTTCTAGATGCATTCAGTGAAATATCAACATTTAAATCTTTTGTTCTTACCGGATTATAATTCAGATTAAATTCAAATCCAGAAGTCTCTGTCTCCCCGATATTCTGCCAAATATCATTAAAACCGGTAAACGAAGGAATCGTTCTCTTCATCAACAAATCACTCGTCTTTGTATTATAATACTCGATATAACCATTCAATTTATTATTGAACAATCCAAAATCAACCCCTGCATTTACAGTTTTAGATATTTCCCATCCAAGATCAAGATTCACGATTGAAGTTGGGCTATATACATAGAACTTATTAGATGAATCTTCTCCAAACAGATAAGCCGACTGAGACAAAGTTGCCAAAGTTTGATAAGGAGAAATAGCTGTATTACCTACCGTACCATAAGATACACGAAGTTTCAAGTTATTGATCCAATTTATATCCTGCATAAAGTGTTCATCTTTCATGCTCCAGCTAGCACCTCCAGAAGGGAAAACCGCCCATTGATTCCCTTTTGCCAAACGAGAAGAACCGTCTGTACGGAAAGCCACATTGAAATAATATCTATTTTTGTAATTATAACGTAAACGCCCTAAAACAGATGCCAAAGCCCAATTTTGGAAACTACTTTCAATTTTTATATTTTCCGTGTTGGAACCTAAGTTATGATAAGAGGTGTATTCTACTGACTGATTATTTCCAGACAATGTTCCACTATCATATCGACGACTTTGAATTTCACCAACCAAGTCGACAATTAAATTATGATCCCCAAAACTATTTTCATACGTAATAATATGATTCAATGTCCATTGATCATAATTATTATACTCCTTCCCTGAAGTTGTCTTCACCCCCTTATTTCGATAAGCATTCTTACCATAAAAATATCCACGCTTATAATCCGAAAATATATAGCCAAAATTCGTATGCATACTCAACCATTTATTAATTTTAACACGAGAAGTTAAATTCAGATTCAATAGATTGTTTTGAGTATCATCCACAAATTGTCCAGGTATATCATCAGCCAACGGATTATAACCAGATGTATTCAATGGATTTGGGAAATAATTCAAATCGCCATTTTCTAAATAAGGATTAGACAACGGAGTCATATAAAGAATTTCCGTATTAAGCTTTTGGAAACCAGAAACATTATTTCTTTTTAAACGGATCGTTGTTCCCAATGTCCAAAAATCTGCTAAATCGTAGTCAGCAGCCAAAGTTAAGTTATAATTTTCCGAATCATTAGTTTTATAATAACCTTGTTCGTTATCATATTTAAACGACAATAATAAGCGAGTCTTTTCTCCACTATTACTAATACTTAAATGGTAACTTTGCGTCAAAGCATTACGATATAGCAAATCCTGCCAATCTGTATAATTACCACTTTTGATGATATCCAATTCTGATTGGGTGAAAACATCCTCGTCTGTAAAAGGATTATCCCATCCATGAGCATATCGGTATCCATCCCGACGGAACTGAACATATTCCTCTCCCGACTGTAACTTCATCATATGAGGAACGTTTAAACCGATATAAGAATTAAAATTCACTTCACGATTCACCCCTTTCTTTCCTCTTTTAGTCGTTACCAAAATGACACCATTTGCACCCATAGAACCATAAATGGCAGAACTTGCAGCGTCTTTTAATACTTCAATTGATTCAATATCATAAGTATTTACACTTCCTAAGCTTCCCGGAATACCATCCACAATAATCAGCGGATTATTCCCTGCATTCAAAGATCTTGCTCCACGGATATATATTTGCTGATTATCACCGGCATATCGTGCCGACTGAATATCCAAACCAGCAACTTTTCCCTGCAAGGCATCCTGGACATTACTTGTTGAAGCAGCACTAATGGTCGATCCTTTGACAGTCGACATAGCACTCACAATATCTCTTTTTCTGGATGTACCATAACCGATCACGACTATTTCATCCAGATTCTCCGTATTCTCTGCCAAAGAAATATTCAATCTATTCTTCCCGTCCACCCTTATTTCTTTGGTATCATAACCGATATAAGAAACCAAGAGAACAGCCGAAGGAGAAATATCCAGACTATATTGGCCATTCAAATCAGTAACAGTACCATTCGTCGTCCCCTTCTCCACAACATTCGCGCCGATGATTGGTTCGCCTTTTTCATCTTTGACGACGCCTGTGACTTTTTTTGTTTCGGAAGATGCCGGAGTTTTTCTGGAAATGATTACGTGGCCGTTGCTGAATGTGACGGAGCAGTTTGTGCCTTCCAGCAATTGCTCCAAGACGTTCTTGACGT
>DXRF01000133.1:6318-7830 GCA_019411205.1 Parabacteroides sp.
ATATCTTGAGTGTTATAGTCTACGAAGAGTTTCGTTTGTTGTTCGATTTGCTTGAAAGCCGCCTTTAATGTTAAATTATTTCCTGACAAACGAACTTGTTGATTTTGAGCAAATACGAACGAGCTTCCAAGAGATAGAGCTCCAATTATACATAGACGGGAAAACGTTTTTCCCGCTTTTATAGGTATTAGATTAGTTAATTTCATATATTTGTATGTTTGAAAATTGAACATTAATTATTTTCAACGTTTTACGTTGAGTCCAAAAAAGTCACGATTCGATTTCAAACGCCGGGAAGAGGGATTTTCGCACTTTCGTTCTTTCCGGTTTTCTTTTGTTCATCCTGTTCCTCTCCTCTATTTTTAATTTATAAATATAACATTTCCTTTTATCTTAAAATGAATGCCGATCAACTGCTGTAAAACAGTCAGCACATCCTCCAAGGTTTCATGCGGGGCAAACTTGACATTGTAATATTCGTCCGCATATTTCTGGGAATTATAATGGATCGTCACGTTAAACTTCCGTTCCAACGAAGCCAGCAGATGGCTGAAAGAAACATTCTCGTAAATCAGGTAACCGCTACGCTCCATCTTATAAAGCAAAGCATCGACCGGCTGGACCGTTACCGTATGTGTTGTATGCGAATAAACCAGACGTTCGTTCGGCTTCAGGATAGCCGGTTGGTGTTCATCTGCTTTTACATCCACTTTGACACTTCCCTCTTCCAGGATCGTGCTCGTGCAGGAATCAGTTGCATAGGAAGCAACTGTAAACACCGTCCCCAAAGCCTGCACATCCAGATAAGTCGTCTTCACAATAAAAGGCTTTTCCTTGTTTTGCCGAACTGTGAACGAAGCTTCACCTGTCAGGTAAACTGTACGGGTTTCCGTATCCGTAAAGTTTTTCGGGTAAACGAGTAAGGAACCTGCATTAACCCATACCTGCGAACCGTCTGGCAAAACGACCTGCCGGCTCTCGCCATAAGGAACAAATAACTCTGCCATCTCTACATGCCGGGTGGGTTTCAAGCGGTCCGTAACGAAAAAGGTCGCCACTCCCGTCAATAGCATCAAGGCTATTACCGCCGCATATTTGATCCATCCACGATACAGCGGGACGGTATTCCGGCGAGCCTGTTCAACCTGTAAACGTCTTTGCAGGACATCCCAGTCTTCGCGAGTCTCGGCAGTCACCTCTGCCGGTGAATGTTCCCAAAAAGCCTGCAACATATCGGTCTTTTCAGAAGCTCCGTATTCCGCCCGTAACCAGCGTCCGAACAGAACACGTCCCGAACGGGAAAAATGCTTTCCGAAATAAAGTTGTATGATTCGTTTTATGTTGTTATCATTTATCATAAAATCCCGTGCTTTATAATGGAGTCGGTTTACTACAGAAATACACACAACCTAATATATACTTTTTTTCAAATTCTTAAAAGGGCCTTACCTTACAGTTTTTTCCCACTTCCTCTGTCACTGTATCACTGATTTCTTTCTATCAGTTGATATT
>DXRF01000134.1 GCA_019411205.1 Parabacteroides sp.
AAATAAATACTATCTATCATGAAATACCTACTCATTCTTATCTCTCTATTTATTTCTGTTCCCTTGTTTGCCCAGCAACGGGATAGTCGTGTTCGTGAATATCTTCCTCCTGTGCGTATCGTATGGCAACAGGAAAGTCAATTGATACAGGGTGCAGATCATTTGCTTCTTCCTGGCAACGGACAATCCGATCTCGCAAACCGTTCGATTTGCCGCCTGACAAGTACCGGACGGCAACATCCGGCCATTCTCTTCGATTTCGGAAAAGAACTGCAAGGCGGTCTTCAGATAGTAACCGGGATGCCGGCTTCGCACGAGCCGGTTGCCGTCCGTATCCGTTTTGGCGAGTCTGTCAGTGAAGCGATGTGCGATATCGACGGAGCAAACGGAGCTACCAACGATCATGCCATACGCGATTTTACTATTCGCTTGCCCTGGTTGGGAGTCATGGAAGTCGGTAATTCCGGTTTCCGTTTTGTGCGCATTGACCTCTTGGATGATTCCGTCGAGTTGCAGTTGAAAGAGGTTCGTGCCATCTCTACTTTCCGTGATATTCCCTATAAAGGATCTTTCCGCTGTAATGACGAACGTTTGAACAATATCTGGCAGACCGGAGCCTACACCGTGCATTTGAATATGCAGGAATATCTTTGGGACGGGATCAAACGCGACCGCTTGGTTTGGGTAGGCGACCTACACCCGGAAGTGATGACTGTAAATACCGTTTTTGGTTATAATGAAGTCGTTCCGAAAAGCCTCGACTTGATTCGTGATATCACACCGTTGCCCGGGTGGATGAACGGGATGTGTAGTTACTCCATCTGGTGGTTGCTGATTCATCGTGATTGGTATTACTATCAGGGTGATTTGGTTTACTTGAAGGAGCAAAGGAATTATTTGACCGGTTTGCTTCGCCTTCTGATCTCTAAAGTCGGTGAAGACGGTGTGGAGAAGCTCGATGGTGGAGGCCGTTTCCTTGATTGGCCGTCCAGTGAAAACCCGGTAGCCATCGATGCCGGCCTGCAAGCCTTGATGTTGCAGGCTATGAAAGCGGGCAGCGAACTTTGTAAGGTGTTGGGCGAAGATGCACTGGCTGCTGAATGCGAGGCTGTAAGCAATAGGATGACCAAGGCCGCTTCGAAGGTGATAAAACCTTTCCTGAAATCCGGTGTCGCACCGGACGCGCCGGGATCGAAACAAGCGGCTTCCTTGTTGGCGTTGGCTGGACTGATGAAGCCGGAAGAGGCCGATCGGAAATATCTTGCAGTCAATGGCGGGCATGGATTTTCTACTTTTTATGGCTATTATATGCTTCGTGCGATGGCCGCCGCCGGTAATTATCAAGGGGCGATCGACGTGATACGTCAATTTTGGGGTGCGATGCTCGATTTGGGTGCAACCACATTCTGGGAAGATTTCAATTTAGATTGGTTACCCGGTGCTTCCCGCATTGATGAATTGGTGCCGGCGGGCAAGAAAGATATTCATGGCGATTACGGAGCTTATTGTTATAAAGGTTTCCGCCATAGCCTTTGTCACGGTTGGGCTTCCGGTCCGACCTCATGGTTGAGCGAATATGTGTTGGGAGTCCAGGTTGTGGAACCGGGTTGCCGCGTTGTCCGGATCACACCGCATTTAGGTGATCTGGAGTGGGTGGAAGGGACGTTCCCGACTCCTTATGGCGTGATCACTATCCGTCACGAAAAAGGTGCCGACGGGAAAGTACGGAGCCGGATCGATGCACCGTCCGAAGTAAAAATAGTACGATAATCAAATCAGATAAGATAATGGGAAAGAAAAACACGCTGTTGATTTGCTCGCTTGCCTTCCTCTCTTTGATGGGGTGTAAAGGTAAAAACGAGCTTACGGTTCCGGTGAATTTGCGAACTGAATACCTGTGCGAACCGATCGGGTTGGATACTAAAAGCCCTCGTTTCACCTGGGAATATAAAGGAGGCGAGAAGAATTTTTTAGCCTCCCGTTCGGAAATCCGTATCGGGACCTCACCGGATAACCTGCAACCGTACACCGGCAATATGGTATTGGAACCGCATACCCGTTACTATTGGAACGTGACGGTATGGGATCAGGACGGAAACATCTGCGAGACTTCGGAGACGGCTACTTTCGAGACGGCCAAGCTTGATCCGTCCGACTGGTCGGGAAAATGGATAACTGACAGCCACGATAAGGAGTTTGAGCCGGCACCCATGTTCCGAAAAGCTTTTACCTTGGAAAAGAAAATCAAGGAAGCCCGCGTGTATGTGGCTGCTGCTGGTTATTACGATCTGTTTATCAACGGTGAGCGGGTAGGAGAGAACTATCTTGATCCTGGCTATACGCATTTCGACAAACGTATCCTGTATGTGACGCATGATGTGACTTCTTTGTTGAAGAAAGGCGAAAATGCAGTCGCTTCGGTGTTGGGTAACGGTTGGCACAACATACAGTCCAAGGCCGTCTGGGATTTTGAGACGGCCCGTTGGCGTAACCGTCCCCGGATGCTTTGCGAACTACGCCTTCGCTACACCGACGGTACGACCGAGATCATCGCTACCGATGAGAGCTGGCGCACGGCAACCGGTCCTTATACCTATAACAACATCTATAGTGGTGACAAATACGACGCTACATTGGAAGAAAACGGTTGGAATGCGGAGGGTTTTGACGACAGCAAGTGGGTCCCGGTACAAATTACGGAAGCTCCGGCCTCCTTATTGGTCGCCCAGCAGATGCCGGGCATCCGGATTACAGAGGAATTGTCGCCTGTCTCGATGAAGAAGTTCAGCGATAAACTCTATGTTTTCTCCTTCGAAAAAAACTTTGCCGGCCTGTCCCGCTTAAAGGTGAAAGGCGCTCCCGGTACGAGGATTACCTTGAAGCATGGAGAGTTGCTGAAAACAGACGGTCGTCTGGAACCGGGAAATATCGATGTCTATTATCATCCCGTGAAACCGGGTGAGGTTTTCCAGATGGATGTCTTCACGTTGAAAGGAACGGGTGAAGAGGAAGTCTTTATGCCTTCATTTGCTTATCACGGTTTTCAACATGTAGAGGTCGAAAGTTCGGCTCCCGTAACCCTGGCAAAAGAGAACCTGACCGGGTTGTTTATGCATACGGCGGTAGAGCCTGTCGGTTCTTTCTCCTGCTCCAATCCGTTGTTGAACAAAATATGGAAGGCAACAATGGAAGCCTATCGCAGCAATCTGCACAGTATTCCGACCGATTGTCCACAGCGTGAAAAGAACGGCTGGACAGCCGATGCACATGTCGCGATCGATCTCGGTCTGTTAGGCTTCGACGGTATTACCTTATATGAAAAATGGATGAACGACTTTATTGACAACCAGCGCGAAGCTGGTGAAATCTCCGGTATCATCCCGTCCAGCGGTTGGGGATATGGCGAATGGCCCGGCCCGGTATGGGACGCCGCCATGTTTATTATTCCGAATGCCCTGTATAATTATTATGGCGAGACACGCAGTATCGAGAACCTTTATCCTACGATGTTGCGCTATTTGGATTACCTGAAAACGAAAGAGAAGGACGGTGGCTATCTGACCTTTGGTTTAGGGGATTGGGTGTACTGGAAGTTTACGACCAACAATACCTATACCTCTACTGCTTATTATTATCTGGATTATACCTTGATGGCCCGTTTTGCCGAACTATTGGGTAAAGATGCTGCTCCTTACCGGCAGAAAGCCGATGAGTTGAAAGCCTTGGTCAACCGTAAATTTTTCAATCCCGAAACGGGAGTCTACGCGGAAGGAACCCAGACGGCGCAGGCTATCGCTCTCTATTTGGGAATCGTACCGGAAGGCAAGGAGCAATTGGTTGCCGATAAACTTTGCGAGGTCGTGCGTGCCAACGATCATTTCCTTGATTTCGGCCTGCTTGGAAGCAAATCTGTTCCGGCTATGCTGACCCGCTACGGCTATGTCGAAGATGCCATGAAGATGATTACGAAGACGGAAGCTCCTTCCTGGGGCTATTGGGTGGAAACAATGGGATATACGACGCTGCCTGAAACCTGGACCTTAAGTCCGCAGTTCAGGGACGCCTCCCTGAACCATGTCTTTATGGGAGATGTATCTGCTTGGATGATGAATCAGCTTGCCGGTATCAATTATGATGCTGCCGGACCCGGTTTCCGCCACATTCTGATTACGCCTCATTTTGTGGAAGGAATGGATTGGGCGAAAGGTGAGTATCATTCCGTACGGGGATTGATTTCGAGCGAATGGAAACGTAAGGGAGACAAAGTCACTCTTACTGTGACGATCCCCTCTGGCTGTACGGCGGATATCCGTGTCGGCGATAAGACGGAGACGGTTGGTTCAGGTACTCATGTGAATACTTATTAAACGAGAATATCATGAAACACTATTTCCTGTTGCTACTGTTGATCGGATGTATCGCTTCCGGCCGGGCCGAATCCGGTTGGAAAGCGTATTGGATTAATACGGAACGTTGCCAGAGCGCGACGAATACCTGGCTGGCTTTTCGTAAAACCGTCCATGTAGACAAAGTCCCGCAGACACTTACTGCCCGCATTGCTGCCGATAGCAAATATTGGTTGTGGATAAACGGCCGTTTGGTCGTCTTCGAAGGCGGATTGAAACGAGGACCTTCTCCTTATGATACTTATTACGATCCGGTCGAGATCGCACCTTATTTGCAAAACGGCGAGAATACGATTGCCGTGCTGGTCTGGCATTTCGGCAAAAGCGGGTTTAGCCATGTGAACAGCGGGCTGGCTGCTTTGCTGTTTGAAGCAGTCGCTCCTGGTATCGAGATCGTTTCCGACAAGAGCTGGCAATGTGCCGTATATGACGCGTATCAGGATACCGAGGCACCCCATCCTAATTATCGTCTGCCGGAAAGCAACATCCGTTTCGATGCTCGGATGGAAATGTCCGGATGGAACCAGCCCGGCTACACTGGTAAGATGCCGAAGGCCGAAATTATTTCACCTGTCGGGGTTGCCCCTTTAGGGAAATTGGTCGAGCGTCCGATACCCCTATGGAAAGACTATGGCTTGAAACCGTATGTCAGTGTCCGGCAGTCGGCGGCCGGTGATACGCTCTATTGCCGCTTGCCTTATAATAGCCAGGTGACTCCTTACTTGAAAGTGGAAGCTCCTGCCGGTAAGGTGATTCATATCCGGACGGACAACTATAAGGGTGGTTCTCAATACAACGTCCGTGCCGAATATATTACGCGCGACGGTGTGCAGGAATATGAGAGCTTGGGCTGGATGAACGGCCACGAAATGCTATATATCCTACCGGAAGGTGTGAAGGTGTTGGATGTGAAATTCCGGGAAACCGGTTATAATACCGAATTTACAGGTTCTTTCAGTTGCAATGATCCGTTTATGAACGAGCTTTGGAAACGTTCAGCCCGTACCTTATATATAACGATGCGCGACAGTTATATGGATTGTCCGGATCGTGAACGGGCGCAATGGTGGGGCGACGAGGTGAATGAATTGGGCGAGGCTTTCTATGCTCTTTCTCCTTCCAGCCATAAACTGGCGCTGAAAGGCATCCACGAGTTGATGAACTGGCAACGCGAAGATGGGGTGATTTTTGCTCCGGCCCCGGCTGGTAACTGGCGGAAGGAACTGCCGTTGCAAATGTTGGCTTCGGTGGGTTGGTATGGTTTCTATACCCAGTATTATTATAGTGGCGACAGTTGCTTTGTTGCCGGTATTTACGACCGTATGCACCGTTACCTGCACGAAGTATGGCAAGTGGATAAGAGCGGCTTGGTTATTGAGCGTGACGGTGATTGGAGCTGGGGTGATTGGGGAGAAAACATCGATATGGGCGTATTGGCAAATTGTTGGTATTACTTGGCCTTGAAAGCGGAGAAGGCTTTTGCTCTCCAACTTGGAAAAACAGCCGATGTCGAGGAGATCAGCCGTATGATGTACAGTATCGAGAAATGTTTCGATACGAAGTTCTGGACCGGTTCCGCCTATCGTTCTCCCAGCTATAAGGGAGAAACGGACGATCGTGCACAAGCAATGGTTGTCGTTTCAGGTTTGGCTTCCGCTGATAAATATCCTGTCTTGGTCAAAGTGCTGAAAAAGGAATATCATGCCAGTCCCTATATGGAAAAGTATGTGCTTGAAGCCTTGTTCCAAATGAATGAACCTGCTTTTGCCTTAGAGAGGATGAAACAGTGCTATGCGAAAATGATGAATTATCCCGAATATACGACTTTATTCGAAGGATGGGGAATCGGTCCGGATGGTTTCGGTGGCGGCACGATCAACCATGCTTGGAGTGGTGGTCCGCTGACGCTGTTGAGCCAGAAAGTGTGTGGTATAGAACCAACCTCGCCCGGTTTCCGTTCCTTCAAGGTTTGCCCTCAAATGGGCACTTTGACCGAAACTTCTGCCACGGTCGACACGCATTTCGGCAAGATCGAGGTGTCGTTGAAACGGAAGGGTAAAAAGATACAAGTCGTCCTCTCCGTCCCCGAAGGAACAACCGCCGAAGTCCCGGTCTCGAAAAGCCGGATGGAACGATTGGAATCCGGCAAGCATTCGTTTGTTATCCCGGTATTATGAGCAGATCGTTCCGATTGGAATCATGTGAAAAAGGAGGGTGTTCAGCCCTCCTTTTTGCGTATATATAATAACACTTAAATCTTCATGATAAATATCCTGAGCAACTCCAAACTTAACTATATTGCAACAATTGAAAAAAAGCAGGCTTTGGGAAGTACCCGAAACGGAATAAAAACATAAAATTCAACAATTATGAACATCGAAGAAAAAGCGGCACAGATCGTTGCCGCAGCCGAGGTGGTTACAGTAGCATCTATCGACGAGAATGGCTATCCCCGTCCGGTGGCAATGGTGAAACTTAAAGACAAGAATGGAGAGATCTATTTCTCAACCGGGACTTCCTCTGCAAAAACAGCTCACTTTAAGGCGAACTCAAAGGCCGGAATCTCTATCGTAGAGGGCGAAAACAGTGTGGTTTACACAGGTGAAATGGAGATTGTGACCGATCAACGTGTAAAAGAATCGCTCTGGGATGACTGGATGCTTCCCCATATTCCTGGCGGAGTAAATGATCCTCAGTATTGTGTGCTCAAGTTTACACCCAAATCGTCTACCTACTGGATCGACAACGTATTTGTAAAAGATGGCAAATACCTGAATCTTTTTTGCCAGAGCTGCGGTATGCCGATGCAAAGCATAGAACTATTTGGAACCAATCAGGACGGTTCTGCCAGTCTGGATTACTGCTGCTATTGCTACAAAGATGGCGCCTTTGTTCAGGATTGTACCATGGAAGGCATGATCGAACATTGCGTTCGTTTTCTTGGTGAATTTAACGGAGCCTGCGGTACCAGATATACTGAAGAAGAGGCGACTGCTGAGATGAAAAAGTATTTCCCTACACTCAAACGATGGAAAAAATGAAATCCTGATTTTCAGAACTTCCGTTGTAATTAAGAAAGAAGGCATCAAAAGTGAAACTGGGCGGACAAGTAGATACACCGTCCAGTATTCATAAATGATGTCTTTTGTCAGTTTACCCGGATAGATTAGATTTGTTATATATTTTAATCGTGGCACTCTTTTCTAACAATCCAAACCAATACATTCCCTTCGGATGTGTTGTATAGCATCTTTATAATATCTACTTTTGCGCCCAAGTAGGAACAGGTTTTATCAAGAGAGATGGCAAAGAGAAAAAGCGCAAGGAAACTGCGGAAAAAAGGACGGAAAGCATCGTCTGTCTTTTCCTCTGTGAAGCGGATGTTTATAGGGGCCTTTATCG
>DXRF01000135.1 GCA_019411205.1 Parabacteroides sp.
TATCAACTGATAGAAAGAAATCAGTGATACAGTGACAGAGGAAGTGGGAAAAACTTATAAGATAAGGTCCTTTTAAGAATTTGAAAAAAAGTATATATTAGGTTGTGTGTATTTCCTACGTCTTACAATGGATATATTTTTGTGATCCGAAAAAATCAGGTTTTCCTCTTGGTGTCGGAATTTAGTCGCTGTTTGACTTATATGTGTATCCAATACGGCCCCTATTCTTCTCTTGGTATAATATTCTTCTATCTTTCCCGTTCAATGTATATTGACTGAATATTTCGATATGGAAAGTATATATGATTCCCGGCAACGGCTGAAGTTTGTATTTATTTTTACAGCTATCCTGATCGCGATTGCTTCACTTGTTGTCTCTGATATGCTGATAAAAGATCTGGCCCAGGAAGAGCGCCAAAAAATGGAAGTATGGGCGGAGGCTACCCGTTTGACGGCAAGCAAGAATACGGCTGTGGATTTGTCTCTGGTTTTGAAAATCCTGGAAGGAAATACGACCATCCCGGTTGTGCTTTGTAATGACAAAGACAGCATCATGTTTGTAAAGAATATAAACTTTCCTGAAAATGATGTAGAAGAATTTAAGAAAGCAAAAGTAAAGGAGCTGAAAAGCAAAAATACGATTGTGATCGATATGGAAGATGGAACTTTCCAATATGTCTATTATGATGACTCTGTCATCTTAAAGCGATTGTTGATTTATCCTTATGCGCAGCTTACGGTTGTATTCGTTTTTATTGTGATCGCTTTTTTGGCGCTTGCAAGCACGAAGAAGGCCGAACAGAATAAAGTGTGGGTCGGACTATCCAAAGAAACGGCTCATCAGTTAGGAACGCCTATTTCGTCTTTGATAGCCTGGGTGGAATATCTGCGGACAAAAGATATAGATCCTTCCCTTTTGAATGAGATGGAAAAAGATGTGAAGCGTTTGGAAACGATTGCAGAGCGTTTTTCCAAGATCGGTTCTAATCCGGACCCGGTCCCGGTGGATATCAATAATTCTATCCGTTCGGCTTTGAGCTATATGAGTACACGTATTTCTTCGAAGGTCAAGATTTATATGCATCTTACCGATGGGCCGGTACCGGTGTTGATGAATGACTCTCTTTTTGCTTGGGTTATTGAGAATCTGACAAAAAATGCGGTTGATGCAATGGAAGGGCAGGGGGAAATCACTTTCCAGGTGGAGGAACGTGACAGAGTCGTTCGTATCGATGTGACCGATACTGGAAAGGGAATCGCCAAGTCTAAGTTTAAAACTGTATTTAACCCCGGTTATACGACCAAGAAGCGTGGTTGGGGATTAGGTTTGTCTCTGGTAAAGCGTATTATCGAATCTTATCACGGTGGAAAGATATTTGTTAAGAGTTCGGAGGTTGGCAAAGGCACGACTTTCCGGATTGAGCTTCGGAAATATAAGGGCTAAAATCTTATATGATAAAAAATAACTGCAAAGGTGTTGCATTTGTGTTTAGTTTTTTCGTACCTTTGCAAGGTTTTTACACTAAAAGGCTTTGGGAAAGTTTAAATTATATAATGTAGATTTGAAAAATCTCACTCCAGGAGTACACGAATTTGAGTATTTATTGGAGAATAAGTTTTTTGTGGATATTGATGGAGACCAAGTCCAGAAGGGCAAAGTGAAGGTTTACCTCACGGTAAAACGGTCTTCCATGATGTTTGAAATGAACTTTCAGATTGAAGGTGTTGTAATGGTTCCGTGCGACAGATGTTTGGACGATATGGAAATTCCAATCGACACGCATAATCGCCTGGTAGTAAAGTTCGGTAAAGAATATGCCGAAGAAAGTGACGAAGTAGTGGTTATACCGGAAGACGAAGGTGCTATTAACCTTGCGTGGTTCTTGTATGAATTTATTGCCTTGGCAATTCCTATGAAGCATGTACATGCTCCGGGAAAGTGTAATAAGGTGATGTCGTCCAAGTTGAAGAAGCATACTGCCAGAAGTACTGAAGACGGAGATGAAGAGTACGAAGACGATGGCGTGGAAGAAGATATCGCGATTGATGACGACGTACCTGTGGCAACAGATCCGAGATGGGATGGTCTGAAAGGTTTACTTGAGAATGATAACAATTAAATAAATTAAAACATGGCACATCCTAAAAGAAGACAAGGTAAGACAAGAACAGCCAAGAGAAGAACTCATGACAAGGCTGTCGCTCCCACAATGGCTATTTGCCCGAACTGCGGCGCATGGCACATTTATCACACTGTATGCGGCGAATGCGGCTATTACAGAGGTAAGTTAGCTATCGAGAAAGAAGCAGCTGTGTAAGTTTATCCTAACTGATTAAGTTTTGATAAACTAAGAAATAGCCCTAAAAGTATTTTTAGGGCTTTTTTTTAATTGGGATATATAGTCCTTTTTATTTTTAAAGATATGGATAAGATAAATGCGGTAATAACAGGCGTAGGCGGATACGTTCCCGAAGATGTGTTGACGAACGAAGATATTTCAAAGTTGGTGGATACGACGGATGAATGGATCATGACGCGTGTTGGCATCAAAGAACGCCGAATTTTGAAAGGTGAGGGTATGGGTACCTCATATATGGGTATACGGGCTGTGAAGCAGTTACTCGAAAAGACAAATGTGAACCCAGAAGAAATAGAAGTGATCCTCACGGCTACAACTACGCCTGACCATCATTTTCCGACCACATCCTCCATTATAGCTTACCACACCGGTTGCAAGAATGCAATGACTTTTGATTTGCAGGGAGCTTGTGCCGGTTTTTTGTATGCATTGGAAACTGGTTCCAATTATATCCGTTCGGGGCGTTATAAGAAGGTGATTGTTGTGGCTGGTGATAAAATGACTGCTATAACGGACTATCAGGATCGTTCTACCTGTCCTTTGTTCGGCGATGCCTGTGGTGCTGTGCTGCTCGAACCTACAACGGAAGAAGTGGGTGTGATGGATACAATCCTGCGTACCGATGGTGTAGGCTATTCACATCTGATTATGAAATCCGGTGGTTCGGCCTATCCTCCTTCGCACGATACGGTGGATAATCGTGAACATTTCGTTTTCCAGGATGGTAAATATGTCTTTAAGTACGCAGTCTCGTATATGGCCGATGTCGCAGCCGAGATCGCTGAACGGAATGGACTGACACACGACGATATCTCATGGATCGTACCTCACCAGGCAAACTTGCGTATCATCGATGCGACAGCTAAGCGTCTGGGGGTGGACATGGAAAAGGTTATGGTCAATATCCAGAAATACGGAAATACCAGCGCCGGGACAATTCCTATCTGCCTTTGGGAGTGGGAAGACAAACTGAAGAAAGGTGATAACCTGATTCTTGCCGCTTTTGGCGCCGGTTTTACTTGGGGTGCAATTTATCTTAAATGGGGATATAATGGAAAACAAGCATAAGTCCGGTTTTGTTAATATTGTCGGTAATCCGAACGTCGGAAAGTCTACGTTGATGAACCGTCTGGTGGGAGAGCGTATCTCTATCATCACTTCGAAAGCGCAGACAACACGGCACCGAATCATAGGGATCGTGAATACCGCAGATATGCAGATTGTGTATTCTGACACGCCGGGAGTCTTGCATCCGAATTATAAGTTGCAGGAATCTATGCTTAATTTCTCGCAGTCGGCACTTGGTGATGCCGATGTACTACTTTATGTAACCGATGTCGTCGAAAAGATCGACAAGAATGAAGAGTTTCTCCAGAAGGTCCAGAAAGTGGAATGTCCGGTCTTGTTATTGATTAACAAGATCGATACGACTACCCAACCGGAGTTGGAAAAGCTGGTAGCCGAGTGGAAAGAACTTCTTCCGAAAGCAGAGATCATTCCGATTTCCGCCCTTTCGAATTTTAATATAGATTACGTGAAACGCAGGGTGGAAGATCTGATGCCTGAATCTCCTCCCTATTTCGAGAAAGATGCGCTTACCGATAAGCCGGCACGTTTTTTTGTGACGGAGATCATTCGTGAGAAGATTCTCCTGTACTACCAGAAAGAGATCCCGTATGCGGTAGAAGTAGTTGTTGAGCTGTTTAAAGAAGAAGACGAGCTGATTCATATCAAAGCGCTCATTATTGTTGAACGTGATTCTCAAAAAGGAATCATCATCGGGCATCGTGGCCAGGCATTGAAAAAGGTGGGTGCTATGGCTCGTAAGGATATCGAACGCTTCTTTGAAAAGAAGGTCTTCCTGGAAATGTTCGTCAAAGTAGAAAAAGACTGGCGTAACCGGGACAACATGCTGAAGAACTTCGGTTATCAGCTGGATTAATTAACAGCACAGACAGAAAAAGTTGTTTATGGGAAATATTGTTGCAATAGTTGGTAGACCCAACGTAGGAAAGTCCACCCTCTTCAATCGTTTGACACAGACGCGCCAAGCGATTGTTAACGAGGAAGCAGGCACTACCCGCGACCGTCAGTACGGCAAGGTTGAGTGGACAGGTAAAGAATTTTCGCTGATTGACACCGGCGGATGGGTGATTAATTCGGATGATATTTTTGAAGAAGAGATAAACAAGCAAGTGAAAATCGCTCTTGAAGAGGCTGACGTGATCTTGTTTGTCGTTGATGTGTTGAATGGAGTTATGGATTTGGATAATGAAGTCGCCGCTATCCTGCGTCGTGCCAAGAAGCCTGTAATTGTTGTGGCCAACAAGGCAGATAACTTCGAACTGCATCCCTCCTCTGCCGAATTTTATTCTTTCGGATTAGGTGATCCTTTCTGCATTTCTGCTATCAACGGTTCTTGTACGGGCGATTTGTTGGATAAAATCGTTGCTACGCTTCCGGATGATAAGCCGGAGATGCTCGAAGAGGAACTGCCCCGTATTGCCATCATCGGCCGTCCGAATGCAGGTAAATCTTCTTTGGTCAATGCCTTTATCGGTGAAGACCGCCATATTGTAACGGATATTGCCGGTACGACCCGCGATTCTATTTACACGAAATATAACAAGTTCGGCTTGAATTTCTATTTGGTGGATACGGCTGGTATCCGTAAGAAAGGGAAGGTGAATGAGGATCTGGAATACTATTCCGTGATCCGTTCGATCCGTGCCATCGAGAATTCGGATGTCTGCGTGTTGATGCTGGATGCCACCCGAGGCATTGAGAGTCAGGACCTGAATATTTTCTCTTTGGTCCAGAAGAACAAGAAAGGCTTGGTCGTTTGTGTGAATAAGTGGGATTTGGTGGAAGATAAAAGCCAAAAGGTGATCGATACCTTTACGAGTGCGATCCGTGAGCGTCTGGCTCCGTTTACCGATTTTCCGATCCTGTTTATTTCTGCATTGACAAAGCAGCGCATTCTGAAGGTATTGGAAACAGCCAAAGAGGTATACGAAAACCGTCAGCGCCGTGTTCCGACAGCCAAGCTGAACGAAATCATGCTGCCGATCATCGAGAACTATCCGCCTCCTGCATGGAAAGGAAAATATATCAAGATCAAATATATCACGCAGCTTCCTGCCGGACAGGTTCCTTCGTTTGTGTTCTTCTGTAACTTGCCGCAATGGATCAAAGAACCTTACAAACGCTTCTTGGAAAACAAGATCCGGGAAAACTGGAACTTCACAGGAACGCCGATTAATGTATTTATTCGGGAAAAGTAAACTAAAAAGAAAAGCGCCGGTTGGCGCTTTATGACGGAGTGTGAACCGTGCCGGATTCGAACCGGCGACCTCTGCCCTGTCAAGGCAGCGCTCTAAACCAGCTGAGCTAACGGTTCCAATGCTGTAAAGATAAAAGGAATCCCCGGGAGTCATGCACTCTCCGGGGATTTTTTTATGATTTTTTTGTTTTTAAGCAGCAAATGCTTACAGCGAGTTCAGTAATTTATTCAATTCGTTTACCATTTCGGCTGCTGACTGTTGAGTTTCGGACAGACCTTCCGGAGTAAATTTGGCAACAGTTTTGTTCAATTTGTCCAGTTTGCCTTTAGCCCCTTTGGCTGTCAGCTCTTCGCGGAGGATACGGATTTTTTCGCAGTCCTGAATACCTTCGACCAAACGTTCGAAGCGGATCGAACTACGGGGACCCGGATAGATGCTGTATGTATCGCCTGCTGCCCAGGTACGGAAGCGTGAGTCACGCAGCGGATCTGCTGTCCAGCTGTTCACGGCCCAGCGCAAGTAACCGTCATAGCCTCCGGCAGTGGCGTGCAGGACTGTCCATGGAGCTTCGGCCGGATCGGAGAAGGTAAAAGTGTTCGGGAAGGCTTCCGAGCAGCACGTGTAGACAGTACTGATCTGTCCTTTGCGTTCGCGTTCGGCTTTCACGTCTTCCGGAAATTTATGGCCGTAAGGGATGCTCAGGTAATACAGGTCGGACTGGATTTCAGGATGATAGTTGCCGGCCAGCGTGATCTTGAATTCGGGATCGGCCTGCTTGATGACTTTGATAGCTTCGCGCATGGCTTCCATAGGACGTTCGTCCATCGAGATGGCAGTCTTTTCAAACCAGCCTTTTTCACGCAGGTGGCGGGAGAAGTCTTTCAGGAACGAACCCCAGTATTCGGTATATTCGGCATCGCCCGGTTTGACATTGATGAACTGTACCCGGCTGGTCGCTTCATCGTAATAGTCGAAAGTCAAAGCCCAGGGGATCATGGTGTAGCAGCTGATCATATCTTTGATCCCCACTTCGTTCATCATGAATTCCACCCATTTGTCAAATACGTCATAGCTGTATACCCATGTCCCGTCGATTTTCTTGATGCGGGTTACCATGCTGTCGAAATGGTCTTCCGTCTGCCCCGCCCAGGGTTTGTGCATGATGCTGGTCGTGATGGCCCGTTGTCCGGCATTGGCCAACATCTTCATGATCGGAAGCATGGCGTCGAAATGTTCTTTGCTCCAAAGGGGAACCTGATAGTAACGGGCTACGGAATAGGGATTTTGCCACAGGTCCAGATGGAAAGCCCAGTCTTGAGGGGCCGGCAGCGTACGGTTCAGCACGTCGATCTCTACCTGGAGTTTCATATCCTGGAAATTCTTTCCCGAAACGGTCAGTGTCCCTTTGTATTTTCCTGCACGGGCATCTGACGGAACCCATACATTCAGCCAGATCGGTTGCGTTGTGCAAGCTTTGATATCCTGTATTTTTACAATATCTAAAACATCAGCTACGACAGACGAATCCCATTCGGCCTTGTTCTCGCGATGTCCGCAACCACCTTTGCGGTCTTTGTTCAGTTCATCGGTCATGACATAGCGTACGAAGTTTGTCGTGATGGCAGAAGCCGGGATTACGGCAGAGCCGTTTTTCAGTTCGCTAACAGTGATCGTGGCATCGTCCAACGCTTCTTTTGTCCACAGTACGGCTTGTGCATTGATGCGTTCTCCTTTCCAGGCTTTCCCTTGCCAGCGGGTTGTCTTCTTGATGTCGGGAACATTCAGTTTTTTGTAGCGGATATCCGTTGTTCCCCAGCTGAGGCAGGTTGGCGTTGTCATTTTGTTCCAGACTTCTGCGCCGTCATGCGGTTTGGTGTCTGTAAGTTCCTCATAATTGCCCAAAGGATACTTTTCTGTCTGTTGAGCGAAACAGACTGGCCCTAATGTCAGCAAGGCCGATAGGATAAGAGCATTTTTCATGGAATGATTGATGTTTTTTAGTTTACGTGGGTAAAGATAAGAGAGAATTGACAATTGACAATGGACAATTGACAATTTCTTTTTTCTTTGAATTGTCGATGGCCCATTGCCTGTTGTCAATTGTTGATTCTCCGATAATGACAGGTGATCAGGTTGCCGTTATCGTCATG
>DXRF01000136.1:0-1571 GCA_019411205.1 Parabacteroides sp.
GAAGAATGCTATTATGTGTATGCCCAGACGATGAACGGCAAGACACAGTACGGTCTGGTTGTCGGTGCATACGTACCCGATTATATGAATGGCATTATCAAGAAACACGAGCTGACACGGCGTGACAAAGAGGAGGACCGCATGAAGCACGTACGGGTGAATAATGCCAATATCGAACCGGTGTTCTTTGCTTATCCCGACAATGCCGAACTGGACAAGATTGTCGCCAAATATACTTCCCGTACGCCTGAATATGACTTCGTCGCGAAAGACGACGGTTTCGGCCATACGTTCTGGATCATTGACGAACCGGCAGATATTGCCCGCATCACGGAGCTGTTCGGCAAAATGCCTTCCCTCTATATAGCCGACGGGCATCACCGCTCTGCTGCGGCTGCGTTGGTCGGTGCGGAAAAAGCCAGACAGAATGCCGCTCATAAGGGTGACGAGGAGTATAACTACTTTATGGCTGTCTGTTTCCCGGCTAACCAACTGACGATTATCGATTACAACCGTGTGGTGAAAGACTTGAACGGTTTGTCGGATGAGGAATTTCTGGCTGAAGTAGGAAAGAACTTCATCGTGGAAGAAAAAGGGGCGGATATTTATAAACCGGCAGCTTTGCATAACTTCTCCCTCTATTTGGGAGGAAAATGGTATTCGCTGACAGCCAAGCAAGGTACGTACAACGATAACGATCCGATCGGTGTCCTGGATGTGACGATCTCCTCCAACCTGATTTTGGATGAAATTCTGGGTATAAAAGACCTTCGTTCGGATAAACGCATCGATTTCGTTGGCGGTATCCGTGGGCTGGGAGAGTTGCAGCGTCGTGTGGACAGTGGCGAGATGAAGGTCGCACTGGCTCTTTATCCTGTCACCATGAAGCAATTGATGGACATTGCCGATACCGGCAATATCATGCCTCCCAAGACAACCTGGTTCGAACCGAAACTGCGTTCCGGCCTGGTTATCCATAAACTCGAATAGGATAGTTCATCCCTATATGTCTTATGATAAAAAGTTATAGCCTGTTCCTAAAAAGGTTATAGCTTTTTTGTTGGAAAGCTATAACCTGTAAACGGAAAACCTACCGCTTTTGGGGGGCTTAAAACGTTTTTTTAGGTCCCCAAATATAGAAAAGGACAATTTGACCTCAAAATTCTCCCTACACTTTTTGGGAGCAATATATTTACGTATATATTGTATATATTTGATAAACAGGTATTTGGTTGATTTTTTCTAAAGTTTTGTCTTTCTTTTTCGACGAGGACGGTGCATGCTTAAGGTCTGCCTTTTCGAGCGGTTCGAAGGAGCGTGGAAAGGAGAGGTTTTGGGTTCGGATGGACTTTCTTTTTCGCCAAGTGGCTCGCTGTTGTGCAGGGGATACAAATGTGATAAGGAAAGTAGTTATTGATCTCTTCTTCATTAAGTGGCTTGTTGTTGTGCAAGCTTGCTGTTCAGGTATAGTTTTACCAGTTTGTGCTTTCTTTTTCGTCAAGTAGCTCGCTGTTGTGCAAACTTGCTGTTCAGGTACAGTTTTACCAGTTTGTGCTTTCTTTTTCGTCAAG
>DXRF01000136.1:1671-7741 GCA_019411205.1 Parabacteroides sp.
TAGCCTGTTGTGCAAGGGTTACAAATGTGATAAGGAAAGTAGTTATTGATCTCTTTTTCATCAAGCAGCTCGCTGTTTAGGTATAGTTTTACCAGTTTGTGCTTTCTTTTTCGTCGAGTAGCCTGTTGTGCAAGGGTTACAAATGTGATAAGGAAAGTAGTTATTGATCTCTTCTTCATCAAGTAGCTTGCTGTTGTGCGAGCTTGCTGTTCTGGTACAGCTTTACCAGTTTGTGCTTTCTTTTTCGCCGAGCAGCTCGCTGTTGTGCAAGGGTTATAAATGTGATAGGGAAAGTAGCTATTGATCTCTTCTTCATCAAGCAGCTCGCTATTGTGCAAGGGGGTATTGAGAGGCGGTTATCGTGTGAGAAAGTGAGGCGTGTTTGAAAAAGTGTAGGGGGATTTTTGAGGTCAAATTGTCCTCTTGTTGGAATGATAAATATAAATATGCTGGTATACAGTGTGTTATATAATATAGAGGTGGTATTTAGGCTGTATACGCCTTTCCGGGGCATCTTAATGAAAAAAGGGAGGCCGATGGGTTTAATGATGAACCTGGCCTCCCTTTTTGTATGGTGTAATGAGAAATAGTCCGATTACATGATACCGCGTTCGCGCAGTCTTTCCTGCCATTTCCAGGCCGAAGCCAATGTATCGGCTAATGTTTCGGTTGCTTTCCAGCCCAATACTTTATTGGCACGTTCGGGATTGGCCCAAACCTTTTCGATATCACCTTCGCGGCGTCCTACGATCTTGTGCGGAACTTTGACGCCTGTTGCAGCTTCGAATGTGTTGATCAGTTCCAATACGGAAACGCCGTTACCGGTTCCGAGGTTGAAGATTTCCACATTGTCCAGAGACTTGCCACCCAACATGCGGTCCATTGCGATCACGTGAGC
The DNA here is from genome assembly GCA_019411205.1 of Parabacteroides sp. Lineage (GTDB taxonomy): Bacteria > Bacteroidota > Bacteroidia > Bacteroidales > Tannerellaceae > Parabacteroides. Next base: position 2,570 of record DXRF01000136.1, read on the forward strand.
CTTAGCCAGGTCTACAACGTTGATGTAGTCGCGGATGCAGGAACCGTCAGGCGTGTCATAGTCGTCACCGAACACGCTCAGCTCTTTGCGGATACCCATAGCAGTCTGTGTCAGATAGGGGATCAGGTTCTGAGGAACGCCGTTAGGCAATTCGCCGATCTCTGCTGTCGGATGTGCTCCGATCGGGTTGAAGTAACGCAGGATGATGCTCTTGAAAGGAGCGCCGGCGTGGATGGTGTCGCGGATGATTTCTTCGTTGATCTGCTTCGTATTTCCGTACGGCGAAGTAGCCGGTTTGATCGGTGCGCTTTCGGTTACAGGCAGGTTCTCCGGATCGGGTTGTCCGTAAACGGTGCAAGAAGATGAGAAAACAATACCTTCGATATTGAATTCCGGCATCAGTTCCAACAGGTTCACCAGTGTCACTACGTTGTTGCGGTAGTATTTCAACGGCTGCTGTACGGATTCGCCTACTGCTTTGCTGGCAGCAAACAGGATGATCCCTTTGATGCCCGGATGAGCTTTCAGCGCTTCGCGGGTTCCTTCCTTATCTTTCAAGTCCAGTTGGATGAATTCAGGACGGATGCCTGTGATGCGTTCGATACCGTCCAACACTTCTATATTGGAGTTAGACAGGTCGTCGATGATGACTACTTCATAGCCTGCGTTCTGCAGTTCTACCGTGGAGTGTGATCCGATGTAACCAGTTCCACCTGCTACTAAAATCTTCTGTTTCATAAGGAGAGAAAATTTATGATTTATGATTTATGAAGGGATTTATGATTTATGATTTATGATTTATGATTTATAGCGGCAAGCGGTATTACTTGTATTATCAAGTTGTATTACTTGTTATTATCAAGCTGTATTACCTGTTATTATAAATCATAAATCATAAATCATAAATCATAAATCTTTAAACGATCCCCGAGAATCCCATAAACGCCATCGCCAGCAAACCTGCTGTGATAAGAGCGATCGGGGTTCCTTTCATGCCATCGGGAACATTTGTCATTGCTAATTGTTCTCTGACACCTGCAAAGATAATCAAAGCTAACGCAAATCCAATAGCAATGGAGAATGCATATACTACAGATTCTACTAAATTATACTGTTTCTGGATGACCTGGATGGCGACACCCAACACGCAACAGTTTGTCGTGATCAGCGGAAGAAACACTCCCAATGCCTGATAGAGGGCAGGAGAAACTTTCTTCAGGATGATTTCCACCATCTGCACCAGGGCAGCGATGATCAGGATGAAACTGATGGTCTGCATAAAGCCCAGGCCGAATGCATCCAGCACATATTTCTGTACGAGGAAAGTCACGAGTGTCGCAATGGTAAGCACAAATGCAACGGCTGCTCCCATACCGATTGCTGTATCCACTTTCTTGGATACGCCGAGGAACGGACATATACCCAAGAACTGGGACAATACGACGTTGTTGACAAATACAGCGGCGATAAATATCAATATATATTCCATATCTTACCTTGTTTTTATGCTTTACGCAGTTTATTAACAATAGCTATCAGGAATCCCAGTGCGATGAATGCACCCGGAGCCAACACGAAAATCAGCGAGCCGAACTGTTCCGGCATAATTGTCAGGTTGAACAGTTTACCGGTTCCCAACAGCTCACGGACAGCTCCTAACAGTGTCAAGGCAATCGTAAAACCGAGGCCGATACCGATACCGTCGAAAGCCGAGGCCACGACTCCGTTCTTGGCGGCAAAAGCTTCGGCACGTCCCAGCACGATACAGTTTACGACGATCAACGGGATGAACAATCCCAAACTTGCGTATAAGGCAGGGACAAATGCTTCCATGCACATCTGTACAACCGTTACGAATGTGGCGATTACGACAATGTATCCGGGGATGCGGACCATATCGGGGATGACATTCTTCAGTGCAGATATAGCCATGTTGGAACAGATCAGCACGAACATGGTGGCAAGTCCCATACTCATACCATTTATCGCCGAAGAGGTCGTACCCAGTGTCGGACACATACCTAACAGCAATACGAATGTCGGGTTCTCTGTGATGATTCCGTTCATCAATATTTTCAGATTACTCATTGTCGTTTCCTCCCTCTTTAGTTGTGTTATCGGATGATGTGGTTGCCCCGGTCAATCCGTCGGTGCCGGAGAATGCACTGTAGGCACGGTTCACGGCGTTCAGGAATGCACGGCTGGTAATGGTCGAAGCTGTTATGGCATCGACATCTCCACCGTCTTTGGTTACTTTCAGTTCGCCATCAGACAAATTGCGTCCCAAAACGCTCTGGCGATTTTTGTCCGTACGGAACCATTCTTGCATTTTAGCCCCTAATCCGGGTGTTTCGGCATGTTGCAAGACTGAATAGTTCAGCAGTTTGCCTTCGGTGTCAAAACCGACAATCACGCGGATCTCACCGCCGAACCCTTTCATTGTGTTGCTCTCCACTGCGGCACCGACGAATTTGCCGTCTTGTTTTGCCGGGTAGATTTTCAACGAGTCGCCATCGGCAGTAACTGCCATATAGGCTTCTTCCGTCGGTTTGTTGTCGAATGCCGGAGTGACCGCTTTGATCGCTGCTTCCAGCGCCGCTGCTTTGGTGGCGGCAATCGGGCCGGTGGTGTACATGTTGACACCGGCTAATATCGCTCCTGCCACTACACAGATGGTCGTGAGTGAAAGGAACATATTGGGTAATGTTGATTTTAGTTTCGCCATGCTTATTTCCCTCCGAAATGTTTAGGTTTCATATAACTGTTGATTAGCGGAGTAACTCCATTCATGATGAAGATGGCAAATGACATACCTTCGGGATAAGAACCGAACAGACGGATCACCGTTGTCAGGATACCAATGCCGACACCGTAGACAATCATACCGCTTTTGCTCATCGGCGAAGTCACATAGTCGGTCGCCATGAAGATGGCTCCCAACATCAGACCTCCGGACAACAGATGGACGAACGGGCTTGCATACTGAACCGGATTCACCAGGTGCATGATGCCTGCAAAGACAAATACAGTGACGAAGATGGATACCGGAACGTGCCAGGTGATGATCTTTTTCCATAACATATAGAACATACCTAACAGCAGTGCCAACGCGCTGACTTCACCAAGGCTGCCGCCCATGTTACCGATCAGCATGTCGCTCATCTCCGGCAGTTTGTCTAAGCTGCCTTCTTTCATTAACGTTAAGACGGTTGCACCTGTTGTTGCATCGGCATAAGATGTCAGCTGTCCGGCAACGGGCCAGGTGGTCATTTGTGCCGGGAAGGAGATCAGCAGGAAGATACGTCCTGTCAGTGCCGGGTTGAAGATATTGTTACCCAGGCCGCCGAACGACATCTTACCGATACCGATAGCCGCCAGCGCACCGATGGCGATGATCCAGATCGGCAGGTTGGACGGCAGGTTGAATGCCAGCAAAACACCGGTCAGGAGGGCCGAACCGTCGTAAATGGTCGGTTCCTTTTTCATCAGGAACTTCTGAATCAGATATTCGAACAGGACGCAGAAGAAAACCGAAGCTACGGTTACGACCAGTGCACCCAGTCCGAAAAAGTAGAGTGATACCAGGAAAGCCGGAACAAGGGCAATCAGTACACCGTACATATTTTTGCTTATGCTGTCGCCGCCATGAATGTGGGGCGAGGGAGACACGTATAATTTGTTTTCCATATTGCTCTTGTTTTATGACTTTCTTGCACGAATAATACCCATAACTTTGCCTTTACCCAATCGGATCTGGTCTAACAGCGGACGGTGGGCAGGGCAAGTATAACTGCATGAACCGCATTCGATACAGTCCTGGATGTAGTTGGCTTCGGCCTTTTCCCAATCCTTATAGATCGTGAATTTCATCAGGAAGGCCGGATTCAACCCCATCGGGCAGACGTTCACGCACTTGGCGCAACGGATACAGTCCTGCATCGGCTTGCGGACAGATTCTTCTTTTGTCAGGAGCAACACGCCGGAACTACCCTTGGTTACCGGGACTTCGGCGCTTACCAACGCTTTACCCATCATCGGTCCGCCACCGATAATCTTACCCGTGTTTTCGGGAATACCACCGGCTGCCTCGATCAGCGTGTTGATGGGCGTACCCATACGAACCAGGAAGTTCGACGGGTTGGCAACGGCCTTTCCTGTTACGGTCACGACGCGCTCGAACAACGGTTTGTTCTTCTGGACGGCTTCGTAGACGGCGTAGGCGGTTCCGACGTTCTGCACGACGGCTCCGGCCGAGATGGGCAGGGCGCCGCTCTTTACCTGGCGACGGATCACGGCGTCGATCAACTGCTTTTCACCCCCTTGCGGATATTGTACCTTCAGCGGCATGATCTCGATTCCGGGATAAGCGGCTGCCAGCTTCGTCAGGTGGGCGATTGCGTCGGGTTTATTGTTTTCGATGCCGATAACGGCTTTGTTTACGTTTACGGCTTTCATCAGCAATGTGACGCCTACCAATATCTGTTCGCCTTTTTCCATCATCAGGGAATGGTCGGAGGTCAGATAAGGTTCGCATTCGACGGCATTGATGATGATGATCTCTGCCTTGCTTCCGGGAGGCGGCATCAGTTTCACCTGTGTCGGGAAGGTGGCTCCTCCCAGACCGACGATACCGGCTGCTGCAATCTTGTCGACGATCTCTTTGGATGACAGCGTACAGTCTTTTACCAGTGCATCGCTGCGGTCGATCGTTTCTTCCCATTCGTCTCCTTCCACGTCGATGTAGATGGCGGGACGCTTGTAGCCGCTTGAGTCGAGAGCGTTATCTATTTTGTTTACTTTACCGGATACCGACGAGTGGATGTTGGCGGAAACGAAACCGCCTGCCTTGGCGACAAGTGTTCCTACTTTAACCAGATCACCCTTCTTGACCACTGCCTGGGCCGGAGCCCCGATGTGCTGACTGAGCGGTATGATTACCTGCTTAGGAGCAGCTAACGCGGTAATTTTTTTACCGGCAGACAATTTATTTTCGGGCGGATGTATACCTCCGATTCGAAATGTCCTTAGCATACTATTAGATTTTATTTTTGATTTGTTTCTTCTTTTGTTTCAACTTTAGGAGTTGCTGCATTTGGCGTAGCGTCTGTTACTGTAGCTTCTGCCTTCGGAGCTTCTTTCTTTGTTGCTTCAGCCTTCGGTGCAGCCGGTTTC
>DXRF01000137.1:0-3358 GCA_019411205.1 Parabacteroides sp.
CAATAATATATTGTATGCTTTGAATTAGTTTACTATGACTTTCGAATTAGTTTCCGGCATGTTCCGCATCAAATGCTCCGTGAAAACGAGGAAACTCTGGACAAACCGCCGGAAACAAAAAGGTGTCGGTTCTATGCCGGTTACAAAGTTCAACCGACATTCTTTAATTAAATGTTTATTAGAGAGATACGAGCAAAAATGTCAGATGCCGGTTTCCTGTGTGTTTTTACTTATATTTTCACGCAAAATGAGACAAGTGCGATTACCCGGATCTTTGTCTGAGTAATCGCACTTATGCAATGTGTAACATTGAATGATGAAAATTACTTTGCCGTATATGACTTCTTTGTAACGACTTTACCATCCAAATCAAGAACCACCAGATTCATCTGATCACCATTAGTCTCCACAGAAACCACACTGTTATTTGAATTTACCAATACTGGAAATTTGATACCTGCACTCGGTTCCTCATATTTGTTTCGATGGAGATGTCCGCATAGCATCAGATCCACTCCGAGTTCATTCAGGATAGGTACGAATTTCTTCAAGACGTCTTTCTGTCCATGCCAGATATTGAGGTCAGCAGAAGGAGGCATATGTGCAATGACAACTTTAAATTTAGCCTGCTTGAAATCTTCATTTTTATATAGTTCCTTCATCCATTCCACCTGATCCGTACGATAACCGTCATAATCGGTAATACCGCTGTACTCGATATCGGAATCCGGTTTGTCTTCTCCCGTATCCAACATAATGAAACACACAGGTCCTTGTCTGAAAAGATAATACAGGAACGGTTCTTTCGGAGAGAAATATTTCTGGAACGAAGTGGCGAACTCACCACGGGTTTCATGATTTCCGCGAGCGTAATACATAGGTTTCTCCGAAGCGAACAAATCGATGCTTTCTTTCATGAATCCATTAAAGATTGTTTGTTCGTCTTTAAATTCCGAAACCATATCCCCATTGAAAATAATCAAGTCTTTATCCTTATAGTTCGCATTATTCAACAGTTTCGTAATGATGTTTTCACGTCCGTGAATATCATTGATCATGACAAAAGAGGTTTCTTTTTTATTTGGATCGCACGTTGTAAACGTCAAAGCATTCTTTTTGTATACATCCGATGCTGCCACACGTCCGTATATGACATTAATTCCTTCATGCGACAACACTTCCTGAGAATAAATACGATAACGATAGGTTGTTCCGGGAGTCAACGCTTTTACCTTCACGGCATGCAGCAAGGAGGTATTTTTAACCCCATTAGTCGTATCGAAATACTTAGGCCGTTCTTCTCCATAATAATGAGTTCCGTCATTCGGAGCCAACTCTACCCAGCCGATAGACGGTTTATCCGCTACCCAGACAATAGTTGCCTCATCCTCTTTTACATTCTGCAGATAAGGCCCGTAAAGGATCTTTATCTGCGCAGTTGCCACCTGAGTGGCAACTGTGAGTAAAAGGACATATATCAATTTTTTAATATACTTCATTGTAAATAAGTTTTATTGCATCTATTAATAACCATCGTTCTGAACCAATTGAGGGTTCGCATCCATTTCCGCCTGCATAATAGGCAAATGGAATTGCTTCTTGTCAAAATAACGAACTTCAACCAAACGGTCTTCACGAGAAGCATTCACATCGATCACGGCACGACGGTCCGGATCCGGTTCATCATAGTTGACAGTACCACACAAACGATACAAGTCACCCGGCATAACAGTCTCTGCCACTTTCCTTCCGGTTTTGGCTCCGCTCTGGTCATACTCGTCCCAGCGAACGATATCTTCAAAACGGAAACCTTCACCTGCCAATTCTATCGTACGTTCCCTCCTTACCAGTTCACGAACTTTGGCCTGTGTATCATACTTAGAACGGTCAACAGCGATATGACCTCCGCGCAAACGTAACCGGTCGATGATGTTCATAGCTTCCTGCAAATCCTGATTCAGTTCGACCAAACATTCGGCTTTCGTCAACAATATTTCTGCATACCGGAAGATAATCGGGCACAAGGCATCGTCATTCATTGCAGCTGAATATTGTCCCTGGTTGGGATACAAATATTTAGCCCACAGCATACCGGTATGAGAAGCATTATCCGCCGCCGTATAATAGTCTTTATTCGAAGAGCCGTTCGGCAGTGTCTTGTCAAGCGTATTGAAAACCCGGGGTACATTATTACGCCCCACCCAATCCAATCCGGAATAAATAACCGTATTTTTCAATCGTGGATCACGATTGAAAAACGGATGGACCGGATCATAACCGGAACCAGCTTCATCGATCAACTTGCCATCTGCCATTTCAAACATATCAACCATGTTTTGAGTCGGCACAAAAGAGGCCCAACCACCATCCGAATTATTATAGAAACGGATCACATCACCATAAGCATAAGTCGTTTGGACATGTTCATAAGTACAAATAATTTCTTTTGAATTCTGTCCGGCCATAGAAAACATATTCAGAAAATCAGGATCTAATTCATACTGATTCAGAGCTATTACTTTATTGGCTGCATCCAAGGCCTCCGTATAGTTGCCCCACAACAAATTGAAGCGGGCAATCATCGAGAGGACCGTTCCTTTGGCAATGCGTCCTTTTTCTGCCGGTTTCTCCGCTATATGTTCGGCACTCCACATCAAGTCGTTCATAGCATGCTCCTTCACCTTTGCTTCCGGTTCACGCGGCAGTTTAGCATCGTCAGCCGTTGCTGGTACAAAATCCATAATAACAGCATCCCCATACCAAGTTGCCAAATAAGCATGACTATATCCCCTAATTGCCCGTACTTGCGCCAGAAAATCATTCTTCTCCGTTTCTGTCATGGCTGAAGCCGGAACCAAATCGATATTTTCAATTACGAAATTACAACGGCGTATCGTTTCATACTGCCTCCAATAATTCGGAGCCGCAGTAGGAGAAACGCTACCTCTCCCCATGTTTCTCATGTTAGAAGCATTCGTATAATTGAAGCCGATATCCGAATAGCTGTCTTCGTAGAAGATAAACTTCGATCCAATATAGTTATTAACCCACCAATTGTAGGCAGCGGTTACTGCTGCATCGACATCCTCGGACGTGTTCCAGAATGTGTTTGTCGTCAACTGATCTTTCGGATTCAAATCAAAAAAATCATCACAAGAAGTAAAGACGCCTGTCCCAACAAGACAAAAAATAAGGCTCAATATTTGTTTTAGTCTCATATTTACAATCATTTAAAACGTTACGTTAATGCCGATAGAATGGCTTTTATTAACCGGATAAATATCTAAATTACCAGAAGAAGACTCAGGATCTGCATTGAAAGGCAGACTGTCGAAAGTAAAAAGATTCTCGCCTGTAT
>DXRF01000137.1:3368-7739 GCA_019411205.1 Parabacteroides sp.
CCTGTATAATAAATCTTCACATTGGCGATTCCCAGTTTATTCGTAACAGCCTTCGGGAACGTATAACTGAAATTGATATTCTTAATACGCAAATAATCTGTATTCATAGCCCAAAAAGAAGAACGGCATTTATTAGGAGCACTAACGGAATTTTCTTCCAAGAACATGCGAGGCCATTCCGTATTCGTATTTTCAGGAGTCCAAGCCTCCAGCCAATTCGTACTCGGATGCGAAGTATCACCAATAAAGGAGCCTACTACATCCCTTGTAAAATAACGATTTGTACCTGTCACACCTTGCATAAATACCGACAAATCAAAATTCTTCCATCCTGCACTCAATGTCAGACCATAAGTCGTTTTAGGTTGTTGCGTACCTTTGACCACACGATCTTTAGAAGAAAGCTTTCCATCTCCGTCAGCATCCTTAATACGGAAATCACCAGCTTTGAAAGGAGCCGACCACGGATTACCATATTGCTTTTCATAGGCAGCAGCCTCTTCATCACTCTGGAATAATCCGTCTACCTCATAGACATAAAATGATTGATAGGATTCACCGACACGGTTAATCAGATAATCGTCGATAATCTCATTGACTCCAGCCAAATCCAACAATTTATTCTTGTTGTAGGAGAAATTCGCATTGACTCCCATTCTCCAATCCTTATTGAAGGAATGATTCCAAGCAAAGCTTGCTTCCACACCACTGTTCCGTAAAGAGCCTTTATTGTCCTGATACGTTCCCGATATACCAAACGTATCAGAAACAGGAATATCCATAATGATGTCGGAGGTCTTACGATTATAGTATTCGACACTCAGCATAAACTCGTTCAAGAAATTCGCATCAAAGCCGATTCCCCAGTTTGTCGAATTTTCCCAGGAAATAGTCGTTACCTTATGGCTTACAACCGTAATACCTTGATGAACAGAGCCACCAAACGGAAAATTCTTTCCTATATATAACGTAGGTAAATAAGGATAATATTCATCCGATACGGCATCCTGGTTTCCGAGCAACCCCCAAGATCCTCTAAGTTTCAGTGACTGCAACCAGCCATGCGTGTTTTCCATAAAATCTTCTTCCGAAATACGCCATCCAGCAGAGAAAGAAGGAAAATATCCCCAACGATAGCCTTTTGCAAAACGAGAAGAAGCATCAGCACGGAAATTAGCTTCCAAAAGATACTTGCCTTTATAGTCATAATTGAGACGTCCGAAATAAGATAACAAAGCCAGTTCACGGGAATAACCACTGTTCGTTTGTGTCGAAGAATCACCACCGTTCAAATCAGTCACTTCACTGTTTGGAAAACTTTTACGGAACGCTTCCAAATTCCGATAATCATACTTTTCGATCTTATAACCAGCCATCGCTTTGAAATGATGATCCTGGTTAAAAGTTTTGTCATAATTCAACAAAGCATCCAATGTATAACGGCTCCATCTCGAAATCGTTTCGGTCAACTGGTCAGGTCCGTGATAGTTGACATCGTCATACCAACACTCTTTGCGATAATCTTTTGTTTCCTTTATATTCGTTACATAAGCACCTTGTAATGTGAATGTCAGATCGTCTATAATATGATAGTCAAAGGCCAGTATTCCAGAGAAATTTTGCAACAAATGATATTTCCGACTATTAATATCGACCCAAGCGGCAGGATTTCCATCTGAGATCGAACCGTAAGAACCATCTTCCTTCTTATACGGAATCCAAGGAGCTATACGATTGGCTTGCCATATAAGTTGGTTAGAACCACCTCCATAAGATGCATTTGGTTCGGAATATTGATTATGGATAAAAGCCATATTCGTTCGCATCGTAAATTTGTTAGATAGCTTAATATCCAAATTCGTACGCAAATTAAACTGGGAACGGTCGGAATTCTTCATCGTTCCCTCTTGGCCTAAAAAGCCGGCAGAAGCCATATACTTCACATCTTCGGAACCCCCACTAACATTGAGATTGTGTTTATGCATAAAGCCAGTCCGGAAAATATAATCCGTCCAAACTGTATTCGGATGCCCATAAGGATCTGTTCCATCCTTAAACAGACGAAGATCGTCATCTGTAAAACGGGGAGACGCACCGTCTTGTGTCAACAACTGGTTATACAAGCGGGCATAATCATAAGAACTCAGACGATCGATCAATGTCGACACATTCGAAAAACTCACATTACCATTGTAAGACACTGTTGCTTTACCACTTTTCCCTCGTTTGGTCGTAACCAAGATTACACCATTAGCGGCCTTAGAACCGTAGATGGCAGCCGAAGCCGCATCTTTCAAAACAGAAATGGATTCAATGTCGTTCGGATCGATCGAATCAAAAGTTCCAGTTTCAATACCATCCACCAAAATATACGGATTAGCATTGTTCAAAGTCCCCACCCCACGAACGCGAATAGTCGAACCGTCATCACCAGGCCTTCCTGTTCCAGATGTTATCATAACCCCCGGAGTCAATCCCTGGAGAGCAGAAGATACATTCGTTACCGGCCGGTTGATCAATTCATCTTTGCCAATTGTACTTACCGCTCCTGTCAGGTTTACTTTCGTTTGTGTTCCATAACCGACAACAACTACCTCATCCAAATTCTGTGTATCTTCGTGAATTGTGATTTTATAATCGTTTTTTCCTTTCGCTACGGCAACCTCCTGATCTACATAACCAATATAGGAAATCATCAATATTGCACCGTCTTCAATCCCCTCCAATGTAAAATCACCGTCGACATTTGTCACCGTACCAACACCGGCACTTCCTTTCACTATGACATTTGCCCCGATAACAGGAAGGCCGGTATTATCGACAACCGTACCTCTGATCGTCCTCCTGGCTTGTTGAACACTTGCAAAAGACACACTTTCTGTCTTTGCGTTATCTTGTAGGAAAATCCGGTTATCGACTATCCGATAAGAAATATCCGTATTCTTAAAGACTTTCTTTAAAACACTTTCGATGTGTTCATTTTTGACACGGACGGATACTTTTGAAATTTCTTTACTTAAAATAGATTCATCATAAGAAAATTCATAGCCCGTTTGTTGGCTGATACTTTGTATGACCATACCTACAGTTGTCCTGTTCAAAGACAATTCCAGATTCACATACAAAGTATTCGCTTCATTTACCGCCATCGCAGGCGATGTTGCGACTAAAAATGCAGATAATGTCGCAATAGATACTTTTTTATTCATACCATGTGATTCGTTTTTGTTAGTACTATAAAAACCAGTTAACTTTTTGCCGGATACACCCGTACCCACCAATAACACTTCCCATACCGGACAGCATTTTTTAATTAACCGCTGCAAAGGAATATCTCCGATATTACGGAACTGTTTACCTCAGATTACATTTCAATTTCCCATAGACATTCATTTTTTTGTTTGTTTTTCAGATATATAAATTTCGGAACTCTCAATTCGATAGGTAATCGGCGCTAAATAGCAAAGCTGCTCCAAAACATCCGGCAAGCACTCGTCTTCATTGATCACGCAACGAAACCTGCGTTGAGCCAGTCTCGACGACTCGATGTTTACATTTACATTATATTTGATTGATAATTGATTGGCGATTTCACGAAGTGTAGTATTTTCAAAAACCAGTTGGTTAAAGCGCCATGCAGCACAGACATTTACGTCGATATAATCCGTAAAACAGGTATTTTCATCCCAAGAATAAGCAACACGCTCTCCTGGATTCATTTCTAAAATTTTCTTTCCGTTCAAGGTATGCAGGCTGATATGCCCTCTTACTAAAACGGTTTCTACAGACTTATTTCCAGCGTTAACATTAACATTAAAAGAAGTTCCATGTACCTCTACTTTCACATAATCGGTAGCAACGATAAATAGTGAATTAGCATTCTTTGCGATGTCAAAGAATGCTTCTCCTTGCAAGGAGACCGTCCGGTTGGTGGCACTGAATGACTGTGGTATTTTCAATACGGAATTTCCCCTTAACCAAACTACCGAGCCATCATCCAGCGTTACTTTTTTCACGCCTTCGCTATCTCCTAAAGCGATAGTCATATAAGTTTCCGGCTTAAAATAATTCCATCCGACAGCTGAAAACGAAACAAGCAGCAAGATAACAGCTGCATATTTCAACAAAGAACGGGCAATCCGGTAACGCCTTGTCCGGTTAATCCGAACATTTACCTTTTCCAAAGCCATATCTATCCGCTCGTTATCCGCATACTTTGCTGTATTCCACGAAAGACGCAAACGTAACACTTCAGAAAAAACAGTTTCATTCTCAGCCGACAAATCACGCCACCTCATCACTTCCTCCATTTCTTCCGGGGAAAGGTTGCCAATCAAATATTTTGCTAAAAGTGCGTAATTAAACTCCATT
>DXRF01000138.1 GCA_019411205.1 Parabacteroides sp.
ATTGATAACAGGAATATTAACGACTAATTTATACAATATCATGGATCAATTATTATTTCTTGGAAATTTAGGAACTGGCGAGATTATTATCATTGCCATTATTGTTTTGTTACTTTTCGGTGGTAAAAAAATACCTGAACTGATGAAAGGTATCGGTAAAGGTGTGAAAAACTTCAAAGACGGTGTAAAAGGATTAGAAGACGACATTAAGATAGACGATACCGATAAAAAGTAAAAGATGGCAGAATTAGAACAAGAAGAAATGTCCTTCTGGGATCACCTGGAGGCACTTCGTTGGACTCTGTTCCGTTCTTTTTTAGCGCTCTTTATCTTTGCGATAGGCAGTTTTGCCTTTATGCGCGGTAGCGATGGTATATTTGACCGCGTAGTATTGGCTCCCTGTTATTCTGATTTTATCTTTTACAGATGGTTGTGCGATTTGAACCAGTGGCTGGTCAATGTCAGTCCGTGGTTTGATGTCCTGCCCGATTTCTGTAATGATAATTTTCACGTGGATGTGTTTAATATCAGATTAGCATCTCAGTTCTTTACTCACATGACCACCTCGTTTTGGCTGGCACTTGTGCTTACTTTTCCTTATCTGATGTGGGAAATCTGGAAGTTCATCAGTCCGGCTTTGTATGAGAACGAGAAGAAAAATGTCAAATGGGTATTTCTTTTGGGAACAATCATGTTCTTTATCGGATGTGCTGTCGGATATTTTATGGTATTCCCGATGACGCTGCGCTTTTTGGCAACTTATCAGTTGAGTGCTAATATACAAGAACAGGTCTCTTTGGATTCGTATATGGATAATTTCCTGATGCTGATCTTTGTGATGGGAATCGTTTTTGAAATGCCGCTGGTGTCGTGGTTGTTGTCGAAGATCGGTTTGCTGAAACGCTCGTTCTTCCACAAATACAGACGGCATGCTGTCGTAGGGTTGTTGGTTGCTGCTGCATTTATCACACCAAGTAGTGATCCGTTTACATTGGGTATCGTATTCTTCCCGTTGTACGGATTGTTCGAATTGAGTGCGTTCTTTGTGAAGAATGATACGGATGAAGATGCAGATGACGAGGATGAAGATAGTAGGGAAATCGCACCGGCTTAAAACTACGGACATCGTAAAATAGTTATAGAAGAGACGTACAGTTTTTATTGTGCGTCTCTTTTTGTATCTTTGTCAAGACTAAAACATAATGTAAACATGAAGCACATATCTTTATTGGCGGTCTCCTTGCTGGCTCTGATAGCCTGTACGCCGGAAAAACAACAGGAGGCGAATGATTATGTACAATATGTAAATCCTTTTATCGGGACGGACTTTACCGGTAATACCTATCCGGGAGCGCAAGTCCCTTTCGGAATGGTTCAGTTGAGTCCTGACAATGGGCTTCCCGGTTGGGACCGTATTTCCGGTTATTTTTATCCCGACACGACTATCGCCGGTTTCAGCCATACTCATTTGTCCGGGACAGGTGCGGGTGATTTGTACGATATCTCTTTCATGCCGGTGACACGTCCGTATAAGGAAGCTCCAGCTCCCTTAGGCATCTATTCGACTTTTTCGCACAATGACGAGGCGGCTTCGGCTGGCTATTACCGTGTGCTGCTGAAAGATTACAATATTAATGTCGAATTGACTGCGACTGAACGTTGTGGCATTCAGCGTTATACGTTTCCCAAAGCAGAGGCATCCGTGTTTTTGAATCTCAAAAAGGCGATGAATTGGGACTTCACGCTGGATTCGCGTATAGAAGTGGTCGATTCGATGACAATCCGGGGATATCGCTTCTCGCAAGGCTGGTCTCCTTTACAGCATGTTTATTTTGAGGCTCGTTTCTCGAAACCTTTCGTGGCTTATCATATGGACACGACCTCCATCATAACGAAAGATCGTGGCTGGATCGGTACGGCTTATATTGCCCGATTCGATTTCAATACGGAGAAAGATGAGGAAATTTTGGTGACAACAGGTATATCCGGTGTCAGCATGGAAGGAGCAGGTAAGAATTTGCGTGCGGAGGCTCCGAAAGATGATTTCGATTATTATCAGGCGCAGGCTGCCGAGACATGGAACAAGCAACTTTCTAAAATAGAGGTGAAGAGCTCGAATACTGATGACTTGGTGAAGTTTTACACTGCCTTGTACCATTCCATGATCGCTCCGACTATTTACAGTGACGTGGATGGTTCCTATTATGGTCCGGATCAGCAGATCCATAAAGCGGATGGATGGACGAACTATTCCACTTTCTCGTTGTGGGACACTTATCGCGCTTCTCATCCGTTATTTACCTATACCGAGCCGGAACGCGCAAACGATATGATCAAAGGTTTCTTGAAATTCTATGAACAGAATGGAGCTTTGCCATTATGGAATTTGTATGGCTGGGAAACCAATATGATGATCGGATATCATGCCGTTCCTGTAATTGTAGATGCGTATCTGAAAGGTATCGGCAATTTTGATCCGGAAAAGGCGCTTGAGGCCTGTATTGCTACGGCCAATCGTGACGATTACCGGGGAATCGGCGATTACAAGAAGTTAGGATATGTTCCGGCTTATAGTGATCCGAAGAAATGGGAGAACTGGTCGTTATCCAAGACATTGGAATATGCCTATGATGATTATTGCATTGCAACAATGGCAGAGAAGATGGGCAAGAAAGAGATTGCCGATGAATTCTACAAACGTGCTCAGAACTATCGGAATGTTTATAATCCGGCTACTTCTTTTATGCAACCGCGTGACGAGAAGGGAAATTTTGCCGCAAACTTCAGTCCTGATGATTATACCGAAGATATTTGTGAGAGTAATGGCTGGCAATATTTCTGGTCTGTTCCCCAGGATCTGGATGGTTTGATTGGTCTGGTCGGAAGCAAGGAACGTTTTGCGGAGAAACTGGACAGTATGTTCACCTATGTTCCGAAATCGGGTGAGGACTTGCCGATTTTCAGTACCGGTATGATCGGACAATATGCTCATGGTAACGAACCGAGTCATCATGTGATTTATTTATATAATAAGGTAAGACAGCCCTGGAAGACGCAGAAATATGTAGCAGAGGTTTTGCATAACCTGTATTTGAATACTCCGGACGGGATCTGTGGAAATGAAGATTGCGGACAGATGTCGGCTTGGTTTGTGTTTAGTTCAATGGGCTTCTATCCGGTCGATCCGATCAGCGGCAAGTATGAGATCGGAACCCCGATATTCCCGGAAGTGAAGATGCATCTGGCAAATGGCAAGACTTTCACAGTTCTGGCTCCGGCTGTAAGTCGTGAGAATATTTATATCCAGTCTGTAAAGTTGAATGGTCAGTTGTATGATAAGAGTTATATAACCCATGAACAAATTATGAATGGTGACACATTGGAATTTGAAATGGGAAACCAGCCGGGATCGGTCTGGTATAAATAATATGTAATTACCGTGCTATATTCAGGATTGTGTAGGTAGTGGTGAACTAGTTTATATCGATAAGGCTGTCAGGGTATATGTAATTTATTATATGGTAGGGTTTGTGTCATCCTTCTTTAGTGCCTTATCGATATACTCAACTAGTTTTGTTTTTTTATCCGACAGCGTATTATCGGTTAGTTCGTTTTATGTTCGGCTTTGACCGAGTTCGGAAACTGAACTATTATCTGCAATAGCCTGAATCAATTCTGTCTTATTCATATTGTAAATTTTAAGTCTTCTTTTTTGTTATATACAAAGGAAAAGATGTTGTAGGGGATGTGCAATAGTTTTTCCTGATAACATGTCTCATTTTGTCACAAATGTGTGACAAAAAGTCCCTGTAAAAAGGTTTATACGCTGTTTTACAGGGTCGGGAGCCATTTGTCATAAGTTACGTTTCTTATTTGAAAGTCGGAGCAATAAAACAAGATGTATATAAAAGGAGAACCAAAAAGAAGGTTTCTTTGCAAAAAAGTTATTACTTTGCAACTGATTTAGACTACTAACATTAAAAGATAACGAACTGATACCATGATTTGGAACGAAACTATCGAATGTATGGACCGCGAGGAAATGCGGAAATTGCAGAGTATCCGTTTAAGGCGGGTTGTTGAACATGCTTATCATAATTCACCTTTCTATCGTAAAAAAATGCAGGAAATGGGGATTACCCCAGAAGACATCCATTCTATTGACGATATAGTGAAGCTCCCGTTTACCGTTAAACAGGACTTGCGGGATAATTATCCTTTTGGGCTGATGGCTGTGCCGATGTCTGAAATTGTCCGGTTGCACGCCTCTTCCGGAACGACGGGTAAACCTATTGTTGTTGGCTATACCCGGAAAGACTTGTCTATCTGGTCTGAAGTTGTGGCGCGATGTCTGACTGCTTATGGTTTGACAAAGAATGATTCCGTGCAGGTATCATATGGTTACGGCTTGTTTACAGGAGGTTTGGGAGCACATGCCGGAGTTGAGAATATCGGTGGAACGGTAATTCCGATGAGTAGCGGCAATACGCAGAAACAGATTCAGTTGATGCATGATTTCGGAGCTAAGGGATTGGCTTGTACTCCTTCGTATGCGTTGTATCTGGCAGAAACGATTCATTCATCCGGTATCCCATTGGAAGAGTTCAAATTGCGTGTCGGTGTTTTTGGGGCTGAACCTTGGACGGAAAATATGCGTAAAGAGTTGGAAAGCAAGTTGAATATCAAGGCTTATGATATCTATGGGTTGACAGAAATCTGTGGTCCGGGAGTCGGAGGAGAGTGCGAGTGTCAGAACGGTACGCATTTATGGGAAGACCATTTCTTTCCTGAAATTGTAGATCCGGTTACTTTGGAACCGGTAGAACCTGGACAGCATGGAGAGCTGGTTTTCACTACTTTGACAAAAGAAGGGATGCCTATGATCCGTTACCGTACACGTGACCTAACGCATTTGATTTATGACAAATGCGAATGTGGACGTACGGCTGTTCGTATGGGACGTATTCTCGGACGTAGTGACGATATGTTGATTATCCGGGGTGTGAACGTATTCCCGTCGCAGGTGGAATCGGTTATTCTTGAAATGCCGGAATTCGAACCGCATTATCTGATTGTGGTTGACCGTGTGAATAATACGGATACATTCCAGATTCAAGTGGAGGTGCGTCAGGAATTTTATTCGGACGAAATGAACAAGATGATCGCCTTGAAGAAGAAAATCGCAAACCGTATGCAAAGCGTAATCGGTTTGCAACCCGATATAAAGATTGTCGAACCACGCAGCATTGAGCGGAGTATGGGTAAAGCCAAACATGTGATCGATAATCGTAAACTGGAATAGGAGAGAATTCTGATTTATGAATTGTTAGCAGTTCATAAATCAGAATTTATAAATCACAAATCATAAATTAAATTTCATCCCCCATGTTAATTAAACAGTTATCTATCTTTCTGGAAAATAAGAAAGGCCGTTTTACGGAAGTTGCAAAAATATTAGGTGAAGCAGGTGTAAATATGTCTGCTTTCACGGTTGCTGAAAATTCAGACTTCGGTATCTTGCGTTTGATTGTGTCGGATACGGATACTGCTATCAAAGTGTTACGCGATCGTTTGTATGCTGTGAGCGTGGCCGATGTTGTTTGCCTGCATTGTCCCAATCAGCCGGGAGCATTGGCTAAAGCTATGGATATCATTACTTCTGCTGGAATATTTATTGAATATATGTATGCTTTTTCTCAAGGTGAGGCAGCCAATGTGATCATTCGTCCTGACAATGTGGAGAAGTGCGCAGAAGTTCTGAAAGCCAATAAGTTGGAGCTTATTGCGGCCAGTGACTTATATAAGTTGTAAATATTAACGTTAAGCGCTTCGTTTATTTGTCGGAAAACTTTAACTTTGCGCGCTAAAAGTATGTGAATGAAAAAGGTTGTATTTTTATTGGTGATGATTACAGTTCTGTTATCTTCTTGTGGGGAGTATAACAAGATACTGAAAAGTACAGACTACGAACTGAAATATTCGTATGCAAAGAAATATTTCAATGCAAAACAATATTCGAAGTCTGCCACTTTGCTGGATGAACTGGTGCCTATATTCAAAGGTTCCGCTCAAGCAGAAGAATCTTTGTATCTGTTGGCGCAAAGCTATTACGGCCAAAAAGACTATCAGACTGCTTCGCAATACTTTAATACCTATTATACTACTTATCCGAAAGGCGAGTACACCGAGTTGGCCCGTTTTTATTCGGGTTATGGATTATATTTGGATTCACCTGATCCTCGCTTGGATCAGACACAGACGTATGAAGCTATTAACCAATTGCAATTGTATTTGGAGTATTATCCGCAAAGCGAACGGGCTAAAGAAGCTCAGAACATTTTGTTTGAATTGCAGGAAAAGCTCGCCTATAAAGAACTGTTGGCAGTCCGGTTATATTTCAACTTGGGCACCTATATGGGAAACAACTATCTTTCATGTGTGATTACCGCGCAAAACGCACTTAAGAACTATCCGTATTCAAAGTACAGAGAAGAGTTCATGTTCTATACTATTCGTGCCAAATATGAATTGGCTGTAGTAAGTGTGGAAGAAAAATTGCAGGGACGTTACCGCGAAGTTGTGGATGAATACTACAACTATATGAACGAGTATCCTGAAGGCAAGTATGTAAAACAGGTTCAGAAGTTTTACGACTATGCTAGTAAGCGAATAACAGATACGTATTAACGAAACAACAAATCAATAAAGTAAGTATGGATTACAGAAAGACTAACGCTCCGTCGAATACAGTTACCCGCGACATGATGAAGCTGTCGGCAGACACGGATAATGTGTATGAAACTGTTGCAATCATTGGTAAACGTGCTAATCAGATTTCTGTTGAGATGAAACAGGATCTGGAGAAGAAACTTCAGGAATTTGCTTCCTATAACGATAATTTGGAAGAAGTTTTTGAGAACAGAGAACAGATAGAGATTTCACGTTACTATGAAAAACTCCCGAAACCGACTTTGATCGCAGCTAAGGAGTATGAGGATGGTAAGGTGTATTATAAGAACCCTGCAAAGGAAAAGAATAACCTTTAATTAATTGACAATTGATGATTGACAATTGACAATTAGGTAGGTGCATGTCATTTAATAATTGTCAATTGTCCATTGTTAATTGTCAATTGTTTTATTATGTTACAGAGAATACAAACGGTTTATTTGCTTATTATAGTGGCATTGACAATTGCCATTCTGTTTTTGCCTCTTGCCGTGTTGCAGTCGGGTGACCAATTGTTTATTTTTGATGCGACCGGTATCAGTACGATGGCTGCTCAGCCAGAACTTATTTATCCTACATGGGGACTGTTTGCTTTGGCAATCGTGATCTCTTTGCTGGCTCTTTTGACTATCTTCCTGTTTAAGAAGAGAATCCTTCAGATACGCCTTTGCGTATTTAATGCGATTTTAATGTTAGGCTTTTACGGCCTTTTTGCATTCTTTTACTGGAATTTGGGTAATCAAAAGGAGATATTTTCATTAAGTTTGAAGATCGCCTTTTCTTTTCCACTGATCTGTTTGATTCTGGATTATCTGGCTATACGTAATATCGGGGCAGACGAAGCGCTGGTGCGTTCTTTGGATCGCCTGAGATAATTTTTATGAATATATATAAAAGAAGAGGATGTCTCATCACTGGGACATCCTCCTTTTTTGGCCTAATGTCTAGTCCTAAAATATCGTTACACTCAAAAGAAGTAACAAATGGAAAAGA
>DXRF01000139.1 GCA_019411205.1 Parabacteroides sp.
GATGAGTTATTATCGAATGGATTTTGATCCGGATAATAAAGACAACTCTTTCGGGCAAATCCTGCGTAATCATAAATATATATTTAATATAAAAAAAGTCTCTGCTACCGGATGGGATAGTCCGGACGACGCGGCGAACAATCAGTCCGCACATATTGTGGCGGAAGTACAGCAGTGGGATGATAACACGATCGATATGTCTTTTGACGGAGAACATCACTTCGGAGTTTCCGCCCGTGAAATCATACTGAAAAACAAGGCCGGTTCGAAAGGCACTATAGATATAGTCACCGACCTTCCTGACTACACGTTGCAGTGGGCGAATGCCGATGGTGAACCGACAGGAAACGAGAGCCAATCATTGACGGATAAGTATTTTAGGGTAGAAAAGACTCCGGATGGCAGCCGGTTGGTTGTGACTGCTTTGCAGGATAATACGTCTGATGATGTAGGGGCCGCCCGAAATTTTGTCATTACCGCTCATCGGTGGAAAATATCGGTGTCGATAAAGCAAAAATATGACGAAGCTGCCAATAGGCTGATCAGTCTTTTGACATTTAATGCCGGTTTAGGCAGTTTAGGAACCAATATTATTGCTTCCGTACATCCAGAGGGGCGTGCAGGCGGTTTAAGAGGAATATTGGATAACTTGAATAATTTCGGCCCGAACGGGACTGTTGTTTGCGGAGGGTATAATCTGATTCAGTCCAATGTAAGTAATAATAAATTGACAGACGCCCTTTTTTCCGCCTTTGATGTCGTTTATATCCATTATATGAGTAATGCCTATTTTGGGAATGAAGATGCTGCGAAAGTACATAATTGGCTGAAAGAAAAAAAGAACCGTGTGTTAATAGCGTCTTATGATGCTACAGATGTAAGCAAGAACCTGATCGCTGAACTCCTGGGCGGAAACAGTGATATAAAATTTCAGGTTACTAACAATGGAGGGTTTACGATAGCTCCGTCAGATGCGGATAACAGCTACTTTATTTCCACAGGACCTTTTACAAGCGGTGCATATACCCCGATTTCTTCGGATTTCGTGTTTCGTAACTTTGATGCCTATCACGGCGAAATACTGTTGAATACCGGATCGGCAAAAGGAATCACGCCGCTCCTCATCGGGAAGGCAGGTGGTATTGTATTGGGAGTAGACTATTCGAGACGCATCGTCTATATAGGAGACACGGATTTAGGGAACAATATGTCAGGAATCGGAGGTACGGAGAAGAACCGGATAAATAATACTACCGGAGAAATCAATAATGACGCTTCCAAGTTGATGGCCAATGTCTTTGCATGGATAACCAATACCGTACTGTATGGAGAATAGCGGAAGCGCAGAGGACATTCGTCCGCTTGTTTGTCCGAAAAGATTTGCTAATTAAAAAGTAAGTGGTATCTTTAAATCATTATATATACTTGATTAGTTTAGTCTTTTAATCTTATAGCTGTTGTTTATATGTTTTTGACAACATCACAAATACAATTTATCAGAGAGCATGCAGCAGACGATCTGACCCGCCTGCTACTTTCCGCAGCCAAGTATCCCGGAATGGACATCCCCTTTTTAGTCAACCAGATTGCAGCCCGGAGACAAATCCGGGAGAAGTTGCCGTCATGGTATGCCAATGAACAGTTGATTTTTCCGGCAAAGATTGCGGCAGAGCAATGTTCCTCCGAGCAAACGGCTGTTTATAAGCAGTGTTTGGTTGATGAAGGCTGGAATGTCTGCGATCTGACAGGAGGTTTAGGGATCGATAGCTATTTCATTTCCCGGAAAGTGGGACATCTGACCTACATCGAGCGTTTTCCGGCTTATTGCGAAGCGGCGGAACATAACTTTTCGGTATTGGGAGCCAGTAATATAACCGTCTTGAATGCCGATGCCACCCAATATATCGGTAGGCTTCCCGAAACGGATGCCTTCTATATCGATCCTGCCCGCCGGGGAGAATCCAACAAACGAGTCTTCGCCTTGCAGGATTGTGAACCGGACTTGCCCGGCTTGTTGCCGGAACTCCTGAAACACTCCCCGCGCGTAATTGCAAAGCTCTCGCCGATGGCAGATATACAAATGACTTTGGAACTGTTGCCGGGGACGACATCCGTACATATCCTTTCCGTTAAGAACGAATGCAAGGAACTGCTTTTCGTAGTGGAACGCGAGGCGGATGACAGGGAGCCGTCGATCCGATGCATTAATTTCGGACCGGAGGGGATGCAATCTTTCTCTTTTACATTAGAAGAGGAACGTGATGCCGTATTGGTTCCGGCTGCCCAGATCGGTGCTTATTTATATGAACCGAATGCCTCCGTTTTAAAAGCCGGCGCATTTAAGCAGATAGCCGTTCGGACGGGAGTAAAGAAGTTGCAGGTGAGCAGCCATCTATATACATCGGACCAATTGATTCCTGACTTTCCCGGTCGCAGATTCCGGGTAGACGAGGTGTTGCCCTTTACCGGGAAACTTTGTAAAGGACTTTCAAAAACAATCCCCCAGGCAAATATAACCGTGCGCAATTTCCCTATCTCCGTAGAAGAATTGCGCAAACGGACGAAGATCGCCGACGGTGGTCATGTCTATCTCTTTGCAACCACTCTGGCAGATGGGGAAAAGGTGCTGGTCAGATGTTCTAAAACCTGACTAAGTAAACAACATCAACACCAACTGTGCCGAGATCACGCGGATAAACATCGAAAGCGGATAGACGGTGGCATAAGAAACGGAAGGCTCGTCGCCATCGACAGTTGTGTTGGCATAGCTCAATGCCATCGGGTTTGCCATACTTCCGCAGAGCATCCCCACGTTATGCGCATAGTCGAGTTTGAAAAATTGCGAAGCCATGAAGCCGACAATCAGCACCGGAACGATCGTCAGCAGGAATCCAAGTCCGATCCAAAGCAATCCTTCTGCCCGGAAAACGGTTTCGAAGAAATGGGCACCCGAATCGATTCCTAATCCCGCTAAATAAATAATGATTCCCAGTTGACGGAGCATCAGGTTGGCGCTCATCGTCGTGTAGGTCGTCAGGTGGAAACGCGGACCGAATGCCCCCATCAGAATTCCGACGATGATCGGGCCTCCGGCGATACCTAATTTGACTGGAGTGCTCATTCCTGGCAACGTGATCGGTAACGCCCCCAACAGCATCCCCAGCGAGATGCCGATAAAGACAGCCAAGAGGTTCGGATTGTTCAGACGCTTGATCTCGTTTCCTAAAATTTTTCCGACCGTATTTACCGAATTCGCTTCTCCCACGATTGTCAGTCGGTCGCCGATTTGCAGGCGCAGGTCAGGAGAGGCCAGCAGGTCTATACCGGCACGGTTCACACGTGTAATATTGATACCGTAGAGGTTACGGAGGCGTAGGGAACCTAATTTTACCCCGTTCACCCGGTTGCGTGTCACTGCGATACGACGGGAAATCAGCTGGCTGTCGATGGCATTCCAATCGATATCCGCTTTGTTCCAGTCCACATTCTCCTGCTCGCCGAAGAGGACTTTAATATTTTCGACATCCGATTTGACGGAGATAATCAAAAGGTGATCATGTTCGTGAAGCAAGGTGTCCGAAGTAGGGATGCTCACTTTCCCGTTTCTCCATACACGTGAGATGACGAAATGCTTGTCAGTCAATTTCATGACATCCTTGATGCTCTTCTCGTAGATAGCCGGATTGCTTACTTGGAATTCGGCGACGTAGGTAGTCGTGTCGCGTTGCTCCTTCTGGTCTTTCTGTTTCTTGTCGGTAAACAGAGCTTTTAGGATAATAATCGCCAGGATCACGCCCACTACACCGAGCGGATAAGCGACGGCACACGCCAAAGCCATGTCTGTCACCCCTTTGGTATTGGTCGGATCTATCTGCAACAACGCTTGTTGAGCGGCTCCCAAAGCTGGTGTGTTGGTAACGGCTCCGCAAAGCAAACCGACCATGTTGGAAAGGGAAATTCCTGTTGTCCAGTGCAGCCCGACTGTCATGACCAGTCCGAGCAGGATAACGCCTAACCCCATCATATTCATAGCTACGCCTCCCTTCTTCAACGAAGAGAAGAAACCGGGACCGACCTGCAACCCTAATGCATAAACGAAAAGGATCAGGCCGAAACTTTGCGCAAAATAAAGCATATCCTTATTCACTACGATCCCTAAATGCCCGGCCAAGATACCGGCAAAGAATACGAATGTGATGCCCAGTGATATACCGAATATCTTGATCCGCCCCAAATACAGCCCGAGAGCAGAAACCAGTGAAATAATGATAACTGCCTGAACCATCGTTGGCTCTAAAAAGGCCTCTTGTAACCAATTCATATGTTCCCCTGTTTATTGACGGCACAAAGATAGGACAATAATTTGATTCGTCATCCATTTCTCTCGTCCCACGCCGCACTTAGTGCAGGTTCATCCTTCTTGTCTTTGTTCGTTTGTTTCATTACCTTTATCCCCCAAATAAGATCAGATTCATATTTGTTAAATCTGGAAAAGCATGTCATTGAAAATAATCCATACCGCCGACTGGCATCTCGGGCAAACTTTTTTCGGGTATGACCGTGATGAGGAACATGAGGCATTTCTTTCATGGCTGATCGATACGTTGGCACAACGGCAGACTGATGTCCTGCTGATAGCAGGCGATGTTTTCGATGTTGCCAATCCGTCGGCAGCCGCCCAACGCCGTTTCTTCCGGTTTCTGCGGGAAGCAAACCAGCGTAATCCGCAATTACAGATCGTGGTTATCGCAGGCAATCATGATTCGGCAGCCCGTTTGGAGGCACCGATACCCTTGTTGGAAGAATTGAATACATCGGTTGTCGGGATTGTCCCTCGAACCGATCTGTGCAAGATCGATTTCGATTCACTCCTGGTTCCTTTATATAATAAGGAAGGAAAGCGGGAAGCGATCTGCCTGGCTGTTCCTTATCTTCGCCAGGGAGATTACCCCGCTTCGAAAGAAGAGAAAGATACCTATGTGGAGGGTGTTACCCGAATGTATCGCGAGCTCTGTGACTATGCCGACAGCCAGAGGCAACCGGATGAGGCCTTGCTTGCAATGGGACACTTGCATGCGACCGGTGCAGAACTGTCGGAAGATGACCGGAGCGAACGGACCATCATGGGAGGGCTTGAATCCGTACCGGTAGATGCTTTTAAAGAGGAGTTGGCTTATACGGCCCTCGGCCATATCCACAAGGCGCAACGGGTAGGGGGACGCGAGCATGTACGCTATGCCGGCAGTCCTCTTCCGATGTCTTTCTCTGAACAGCATTATCACCATCAGGTCGTTGCCTTTACCCTCGAAAACGGATGTTTGTCAGATCTCGAAACTGTGCCTATCCCACTCCGAACCGCCCTGCAACGGGTTCCGGCAGAACCGGCATCGCCTGCCGAAGTCCTTTTGCAGCTTTCAGCTCTGCCGTTGGCAGAAGAAGGAGCCGATCGCAGCCTGTGGCCTTACCTGGAAGTGCAGGTACTGCTGACGGAGCCGGATCCGGGTTTCCGGCATCGGGTGGAGGAGACGCTGGCGGATAAGGCTGTACGTCTGACTTCCATCATTCCTTCTTATCCGAAAAAAGAGGGAGAGGAAGAGTTTCGCCCTTTGTCTTATACGGATTTGCAAAAGATCGCTCCGCTGGATATGCTCCGCCATACTTTTACGAACCGTTTCGGGGGAGATTTGCCGGAAGAGCTGGAGAAGATGTTTAACGATGTAATACGGGAGGTTTCCCTATGAAGATATTAGCAGTACGAGGTCGTAACCTGGCCTCGCTGGAAGGCGATTTTGAAATAGACTTTACGGTGGAGCCATTGCTCTCGGCCGGCATCTTTGCTATCTCCGGGCCTACGGGAGCAGGCAAGTCCACGCTTTTGGATGCGATGTGTCTGGCCTTGTTCGCCCGTACGCCTCGTACCGACCAGGCGAAAGAAAATAATGTCAGACTTCAGGATGTCAGTAATGAACAACTGTCGCAGAGCGATCCCCGTTTCTTGTTGCGGCGGGGGACGGCTTCCGGTTTTGCAGAGGTGGATTTCATGGCTTTGAACGGATACCGCTACCGGACGCGCTGGTCAGTGGCACGGGCACGCGACAAGGAAAACGGGCGGTTGCAGAATCCGCGTTTGGCGTTGTACAACCTCGATAGGGAGGAGGAAGAGCAGGGAACGCGTTCCGATCTGCAAGCCCGTATCATCGAACTGATCGGTCTGACTTTCGAGCAGTTTACGCGGTCCGTATTGCTGGCGCAGAACGATTTTTCCACTTTCCTGAAAGCTGAGCAAGGAGAAAAAGCCTCTTTGTTGGAGAAACTGACCGGAACCGAACTCTATTCCGCCATTTCCCGCCAGATATTCGAAAGGAATGCACGGGCGAAAGAAGCGTTCGACTTGATCCAATCACGCATACAGGGCATCGAGCTATTGACGGATGAGGAAGAAAACGATTTGCGCACTCGCCTTGCCCAAGCGGAAAAGGAATTGTTGCAGATCGAGAAAGCGAAAGCGGAGCAGCAAGCCCTTCAAGAGGCTGTCCGCTCTGTCGAACAGCAGATTTCCGTCCGCCAAAGGCAGCAAAAAGAAGCTGCCGACAAGTTGGCTCACGCAACGGAATTATTGTCGGTTGCCCGCCGTGAATACGAAAAGGGAGTGGAGGAGCAACAACAGTCCGAGACTCGTTTCAAATCCCTTCAACAGGAAATATTGCAGGCGCGTAAACTGGATATCCAGTTGGATACAGCCATCCGCGACCTGTCACATTCGGAGCAGCAGTTGAAAAATGTAACACTTCGGAAAGAAGAGGCCGAAAAGAAATATCAAGCTGCCGTCCTCCGCCGGAGACAGGGGGCGGAGGAGATTGCCCGTCTGACCGCTTGGCGCGAGCGTTATAAAAAGAAGGAACGTATTGCGGAGCAACTTTCAGCTTTGTTGTTGCATTTGGATGCTGCATCGGCCACCCGTTCGGGGATGGAGGCGGCTGTCCGTTCGATCGAAACACTCCGGCAGGAGATGGTGGCGTTGAATAAACAACTTTCCGACCTGCAACAGACCAGTGCAAACAAACAACAGGCATTGAAGCGGGCTGAAGCGGATTACCGGAACCTGGAAGAAGAACTGAAAGCTGTCGATGCACCGGCTTTGGACAAACAGATCGAGAAGCTTCGCCAGGAACGAGAGCAATTGCTTATTGAACAGGCACGCTTGGAGGCTTCCGGTAACATAAAGGATTTACGTGGCAGGTTGCAAGAAGGACAACCCTGTCCGGTTTGCGGGAGCACACATCATCCTTTTGCCAATCAGGTTCCTGTCGCTCCTGTTTCTGCTCTAACCCTTCAATTGCAGGATTTATCGAATAAAAAAGAAACCTACGTCGCTCATACCCGCCATCTTGCCCGTCTGCAACAGCAGTTGCTCCAACTTCATAAAGAACTTGCAGATAGCGAGGCCGCCTGTAAGGAAATGGCTGGTAAGCAACAACTCGCTGCTAGTCGGCAAGAGAGGGAAGAAGCTATTGTAAAAGAGCAATCCACCCTGTTGACCCAGTCCCTTTCGGCTGCCGACCTGTTGTTCGGCAATAGCGAGTGGCAGAAAGCCTGGTTGCAGAATCCGGAAGTTTTCCGTAAAACATTGACAGACTTTGCCTGTCTGTGGCATGAGAATACCGATAAACTCCATCAACTGGAACGGCAGGAAAGCGCCCGGAAAGCCGAATGCGAATCT
>DXRF01000014.1:0-10603 GCA_019411205.1 Parabacteroides sp.
GGGATACATGTAAAAACATTACAATTAGATCATCCAATAAGTAAATTTGCCATTGATGACAAAAATTCTTTTATGATAGGTATTACATCTAATCACTCAGGTGGACAAGATGTTATACGTTACGACTTGTGATATTTTAATAGCCTCATTAAAATAATACTGAAATATAAAAGAGAGCTATCAGTGTTGTAGCCTTTGCTGTAGTTGCTTTAAGGTTGTATATGCCTATAATAAAACAAACCAATATATGATTATAAGACCCCTTATATACCTACTATTTTTTCTATCTACCTGCACATCCCTTAAAGACAGGTCATTAATTCACGCCTTCAAATTTACGGATAAAAACAGGCAGGAGTTAAAACGCGTATTGGGACAATATCAAGAAGACTCCCCAAAATTTGCAGCATCTCATTTCATCATCCGAAACATGTTAGGGAAACAGTCGGTGGACACAAACTCCATCAAAGCCTCTCAACCCTATTTTGATGCGTGGGCTGCCTACTTTGAAAAGTACGGTCGATATAAAAACGGTGCCCACTATGTTATTTGCGATAGTATCAATCGGCTGCATCCAAATAAAAGAGTGCATACTCGATATATACCAGATCTCCAACACATATCCGCTGATTTTCTAATCCGCCACATCGACTATTGCTTCCATATATGGCAACAATATCCGTGGTGTAAAGACATTGACTTTGACACATTTTGTAAATACATTCTTCCATATACGACAAGCAACTGTTATTGGGAATATGCTTCTGATTTTTTTCTTGAAAAATATGCAGAACTGCGAGACACTGTTCAACAAAAATCATACAAAGAAATCGGAGCTATCCTGTCGAAAGATGTTGACAGGACCTTTGCTCAAAATTGGGTGCTTTTTACTCGAAAATATCCGGGATTGCTACCCACCACCTTTGAAAACCTTGCAAAAGCACAGATCGGGACCTGCTTGGAAGCAAATATCTATAAAATAGCTGCATTACGGGCAAACGGTATTCCGGCAGCTTTAAATACTTTTCCTAACTGGGGCAACGCCAACTCTCCCCATTTTTGGACGGAAATAATCGGAGATGAACACATTGAGAAATTGTACGATAATACCCAACGGCCATACATTTCAGATAGTGATATACTGGTCGACAATATATTCTGGAAAAACACCTACAGCCCGACAGTAAAAGATACACTCCCCCATGTTTCCATACAATACTGTAGAACGATTCCAAAGGTGTACAGGATTAATTATGAGATACAACAAAACTGTTTGGCACTCAGAGCAAAAGAAGAAATCCCCGATTTCTTCAGGAACCCGGGAATAGAGGACATTACGGATAAATACATCGTATGCAAAGACATCAAAGTTCCCCTATGGGACAACAAACACAAAAAAGAATATGTCTATTTATGCTGTTATGACGATAATAATTGGATTCCGGTATGTTGGAGCATCCCAAGAAAAAAACAAGCCTTATTTACTAAAGTCGGTGTGAATGTGCTTTACCTGCCGGCTTACTACGAAAACGGGGCAATTATTCCGGCAGGAGATGCCTTTATACTCAAAGAGGATGGAGAATTAAAATACTTTTTACAAAAAGCGAGCAAAAACGAAACATCTGCAACATTCTACTCGAAAATGCCATACCGCCAGCACACGGCGTTACAGGCTGCAGGAACAATCGGAACCCGTTTTTCCATTTGCAACAAAAAAGATTTGTCAGACAGTCTAAACGTATATACAATTGAGAAACTGCCTTTTTATGAAGACAGTTTCAAAATTCCGACAAACAAGAAATACCGCTATTTGGTTTGCGATTTTCAAAACACTCCGGCTTTCCAAGATGCTTATTCCATTGCAGAAATAAAGATTTTCGGAAAAAACCGGCAACAGTTGGAAGGGAAACTGACAGGAACAAAAGGAATAAGTGACAATAAACTCGAAAACGTAATGGATGAAGACAGGGTCTCGTTTTATCAACCTGATAAATCAGAGAAACGCCAATATATCGTTTTCGACCTCGGCCAACCTCGTGAAATCGAAAAAGTCGAGTTTTACCCAAGAAGCGACGACAATAGAATTGTTACAGGAGAATTATATGAATTATTCTATTGGGATAAGAAATGGATTTCATTAGGCCGGCAATATGGTAAAGAAAACAGACTGGCATTTCATAGTATACCTCAAAATGCTCTCTTCCGTATTCATAACCATACGCGGGGAAAAGAGCATAGGCCATTCACTTATGAGGACGGCAAACAGGTGTGGTGGTAATACAAAAATATAAAAGAGCTATACAATGAAGATAAAATCTACCATATTATATTTGATAATACTATTCTCTGCTTGTTCTTTTCACCAGAACAAACAATTAGAATACGCCCTTGAATTTGCCGGAAAAAACAGACAAGAACTTGAAAAGACACTGGAACATTATCAAAATGATCCTCAAAAATATAACGCAGCCATATTCCTAATTTCCAATATGATTGGCAAATATGGTTTACAAAGTCCATATCAAGATTCCATAAAAAACATATTAGTTTATGCATCAAATAATAATCAAGTAATAAACAACACGCTAATAATTGAAAGTAAAGTCAAGAAAAAGTGGCAATCTCTTAATACAATCCCTTTAAAAAGATATGACCTCCAACATATAAAGGCTGATTATTTAATTAGTAATATAGATATGGCTTTCCATGTTTGGAAAAAATACCCTTGGAACAGATCCCTGTCATTTGAAGACTTTTGTGAATATCTCCTACCATACAGAATAGGAGATGAAGAGCTTACTGATTGGAGAGACAAATTTCACGAAAAATATTCGCCGATATTAGATATCTATAAGGGTAACGATATTGTTGAAGCATGCAACCTGTTAATCAGAGAACTTAAAAAAGATAAATTTTTCCATAATACAGATTTCTCCATTCCACACATGGGAGGTGAATTTCTTTTTAACTACCGTTTAGGTGCTTGTCGTGAAGGATGTGACATCGGAATTTATGCAATGAGAGCATGTGGTATACCTACTGCGATAGATAGATATATCCATTCAACTGTTTATCAAGGAAGTCACACTTGGAATGTTGTACGAGACACTACCGGACATTTCTTACCTTTCTGGTATACAGTGTTTGAAGCAAGTAGAGACATGAAGGACGATGGACGAAGAAAGGGCAAAGTTTATCGAAGTTTTTTTGGTATACAGAATCATTATACGGCAAATGAAATACAAAATAAAGCTATCCCGACTTTGTTCCGTGATCCATTTATAAAAGATGTGTCAGCAAATTATTTTGGGGAAAATAATGTCCAAATCCCGATACAAAGTGAATGCGACTTAGCCATGTTAGGTGTATTCAGTCCTAAAGGTTGGATTGCAATTGATAAAACTATTGTAGAAAAAGGAGTTGCAACTTTTCACAACTTAGAAACCAACATCGTATTCCAACCATTGGTTCTACAAAAAGGACATATACATCCCGAAGGCTTTCCATTTGTTTATGACGGAAAAAAGATGTATTATTTTATTCCAGACACAACACAATGGGACACAGTTCCTATTACTCGCAAATTTCCGCTTCAACCATACCTGATCAATTATATGAACCAAAATCTACATGGAGCAATAATCGAAGGGGATAAAGACATTGCTTTCAAACATTCCACAACACTTGTGATCACCCCTGACACTATAATAGGGAATCGTCATTCTGTGTTATTAAATAATCCGGTAAAATGTCGCTATATACGCTTAAAAGCACCTAAAGGAAAACAAATCGAATTAGCGGAACTATCTTTATACGATAGTAACAACCAATATATTCCTATGAAAATATCGCATAGTCCAAACCCTTTATTGCCTTTGGCAGAATATAAAGTGACTAACCTATGCGATCAAAATCCTTTATCTTATTTCATTTCAAAAGACACATCAGCAATGGTTGTCTTTGATTTGGGAAAGGAAATCGAAATTGCAGAAGTAAAATATATTCCTCATAATGATGAGAACTTCGTCATACCGGACGATTTGTACGAATTATATTTTCAAAACGGAAATAAAGGATGGGAATCTTTAGGAATGCAATCTCCTGATAAAGGAACATTATATTATAGAGTTCCCAAAGGGGCTTTATTTTGGCTTAAAAACAAATCAAAAGGAAAAGAAGAACAGGTCTTCTTCTTCAAACAAAAAAAACAATTTTTTTCATTTGAAATCAATAAAGACAATGAAATTTATAAATAACATACTTAATTGGGGAATAAACTTATTACTATTAAGTTTTATATTCATCGCTCTATGGTTCTTTTGCCAAGTTTTCTTATTCACGTCTTTCCGTATCCCCAGCGACTCTATGGAGCCTGAACTGATTGAAGGGGACGCTATCCTTATCTGGAAACCGACGTTAGGAGCAAGGCTTTTCAACCTCAATGCAACACTGCGGTTGGAGCAAGTCGAGATTCACAGGACTCCCGGACTTCGAAAAATCAAAAGGAATGATGTGCTGGTTTTCAACTTTCCGCATCCGAACAATTGGGACAGGATCGAGATGCACATTTTGAAGTACTATGTCAAACGATGTATCGGACTGCCGGGAGACACACTTTCCATCAAGAATGGTCGATTTCGAGTAGAAGGGATAGATGAGCCACTCGGAAACATCAAGTCACAACAAAAGATCGGACAGACTTTGCCAGAAGAGTTTCCGAGTGGTGTATATCGCTGTTTTCCATACGATTCCATTATCGGTTGGAATATTCAAAATTTCGGGCCACTCTATATTCCTAAAGCAGGTGACCAATTACCAATGAACCAAAAAAATTATCGGTTGTATCATAAACTGATTGCTTGGGAGCAAAAAGCTAAAGTAGAATATAAAGATTCAACCGTTTTCCTTAATGGTAAACCAATAAAAGACTACTGTTTTCAGAAAAACTATTATTTCATGGCCGGAGATAAAGGAGAAAACTCGCAGGATTCACGTTATTGGGGGTTACTACCGGAAGAATATATTGTTGGCAAAGCGGCTTTCATCTGGAAATCGGTTGATCCCTACACCGGCAAATTTCGTTGGGAACGTTTCTTTAAAACAATACACTAACAAATAGCATATGAACATAAAATTATTCATTTTCCTAATGATACTACTCTCTGCCTGTTCTTCTCAGGACAACCGGTTGGAATATGCTTTGCGGTTCGCCGAAAGCAACAGGACAGAATTGGAAAAGGTGCTCGATCATTATTCCACAGACCCTGAGAAACTGAAGGCAGCCCGTTTCCTTATCGAAAATATGCCATATCATTATGGTTATGAAAGTTGGCAACAAGACACCATTAAACAAATTTTGGCTGATGCCGTTAAAAGAAAATCCGTTTACGGAAATGATTTGCAGATTATAGATAAAAAACATCTGGATAGATGGAGTTCCTATTCGCATTATTACGGAGAAAAAATATATGACTCCAAAATAATAACTGCCGATTATCTGATCGAGAATATAGACCTCTCTTTTGAAGTCTGGAAAAAATATCCATGGAACAAACATCTCTCTTTCGATGACTTTTGCGAGTTTATACTCCCTTACAGGATAGCCAATGAACCACTCAGCAACTGGCGAAAAAAATATTACGAACACTATATGCCCAAGTTGGATTCCCTTTATAAAGGAACGGATGTTATCGACGCATGTAGCGCTGTCAACCAGGTTCTCAAAAAAGAATGGTTTTATTATAATACAGATTTTTCCCTGCCCCATCTTGGAGGCGATTATCTTTTCACCACCCGGGTAGGATATTGCAGGGATGCTTGCGATGTGGCAACTTATGCAATGCGATCGGTCGGGATTCCTATCACAACGGATTATTATATCTACTCGCCGGATCTGAGAACCTGGCATTGTTGGAATGTAGTCAGGGATACCACAGGTCGGTGTTACCCTTTCTGGTATACAAAAGATGAGGTGGTACGCTCCGTAACCAATGACGGCAGACGCAAAGGGAAAGCATACAGGGATTGTTACGGCATGCAGAGCGGACGCTTCAAAAAGTGGGCTACTGATAACGACGTACTTCCTTTTTTCAGGAATTGTTTTGTAAAGGATGTTACGGATAATTATTCGGGATCGAATCAGATTACTCTGCCTATAACTGTTTCCGGATGCAAATATGCATATCTCGGGGTATTCAAAAATGGAAGTTGGGAGCCTGTCGATATTGCACAGATTGAAAAAGGACATGCTGTTTTCCAGAATATCGAGCCGGATATTGTATTCCTGCTTTTATATGTGAATAATGGTAATATTAAAACGTATGATTATCCGTTTGTTTATGACAAACAAAGAATTATCTATTTCAAACCGGATACGTTACAACAGGAAATTGCTTGTTTAAAAAGGAAGTATCCCTTTCAGGAGTATCTTTTTAAATATCTGAATCGAAATGTAATAGGAGCTACAATAGAAGGAAGCAACTCTGTATCCGGCATAAAACATCTGTTATACCGATTTACCGATACGCTCCTTACAAACCGCAAGGCCATTTCATTCAGCCAACCGTGTCAATTCCGTTATTTACACTTGAATTCACCTCTCGATCATCGGTCGGAACTGGCAGAATTTGTAGTTTTCCGCGATACTTCCGAGAATCAAGCAATTCCTCTACAGCTATACCGCAATGTGGAAGGATTATATCCTGCTGATCAATACTCTGCCAAATGCGTGCTGGATGGTAATCCGCTAACTTTTTTCAGGTCTCGAGAAGATAATGCGACATTAACCTTTGATATGGAAAAAGTGACTGAATTCAAGAAAATACTGGTTATCCCCCGAAATGATGATAATTTTATCGAACCCGGAGATCATTATGAATTATTTTATCAGAATGGACCGGACGGATGGAAATCTTTAGGACAGCAAATCGCAAGTAGTAAAGAATTATATTTCACCGTACCACATGGGGCGATATTCTGGCTTCGTAACTTAACAAAAGGGCATGAAGAACAGCTATTTTTTATACAAGAAGGGAAACAAGTATTTTCCTGTGACATTAATTTTTCAAAAGAGAATGCATCATGAATTTAAAGCTACTACATATATTTCTGCTTTCCACTGCCGGGATATTCCTACTCTGCACGCCGTTCATAAATATGACAGAACTGGCAAACGGACTGGTGACCGGGAAAATGTGCTGGTTCCATCTTGCCATGCTTTTCTTTTCGGTTTGCGTCTTTCTCATGATATCAACCCAAAAGGGAACTGCTATTACCTCTACATTTTCGGATCTTTTGGTATTATTCTTTGCTGTCATTGTTCTCATAACGTACAAGTGGAGTCTTAACCCGGAGCCGGAAAAGTTACTATTTGCAGGCCAGTTGGTTATTCTATGGTTTTTGCTACGGTATATATTGACAACATACCGGGAACTTAAATTTTTTTTCTTGTTTACCTTGATGCTCACCGGACTGGTCGAAGCCGTTTGGGGAATGCAGCAATTGCATGGGCATGTCTATTCCCATCATTCTCTTTTCCGGCTGACGGGTTCTTTCTTTAATCCGGGTCCCTATTCCGGGTATCTGGCGGTCGTGCTGCCGGTTTGCCTGTGGACAGCGATGCGGTTTCAAAAGGGGATGCACTATTTCGGTTGGGTATGCGTAGGGGCCATCTTGGTTGTCTTGCCTGCCGGGATGAGCCGGTCGGCCTGGGTGGCGGCAGTTGTGGCTTGCGGGTGGGTGTATTGGGCGGAACGGATCGGATGGGAAAAGACGAAAGCCATATATAGTAGGTATAAGAATGTAGCGGTTCCATTCTTCGCAATTGTAATCCTATTGGCCGGTTGTGCTTTTGCCGGGCTATACGGCCTGAAACGGGATTCGGCGGACGGACGGTTGTTGATGTGGAAAGTGACGGGGAAAGCGATAGCCGGACATCCGGTTACGGGAACAGGTCTGGGAGGGTTTCCGGAGGCGTATGCTGAAATGCAGGGGCAATATTTCGGGACGGAGGAGGCGACCGATAAAGAGAAACGGGTAGCCGGATGCCCCGAATATGCATTCAATGAATATTTGCAGATCGGGCTGGAACAAGGGATCGGGGGATGGATCGTATTCGTGTCGTGGCTGGGGAGCATGATGTACTATGGAATCCGGAACAGGCAGCATGGAGCGGTCGGAGGCGTGTTGGCACTGGTAGTGTTTGCAATGTCGTCCTATCCGTTGCAGTTGCCGTCGTTTTGGGTGGCGCTGATGTTTTTGGGGGCGGTATGCGTAACGGAAGAGGGGACGCAGAGGGCACGGATTTTCGCAGAGAAGTTGTTGACCGGTTTGCTGGCATTGACGGCTGTAGGTCTGTTTGTCGGGCAGAAAGGGAACTATGAGGCTTATCGGAGGTGGGGACGGATGCAGATGCTTTATAACAATAAGGCGTATGAATCGGTTACGGAAGATTACCACAGCTTGCATGACAAGTTGAAGCATAAACCAGAATTTTTGTTCGAAGAGGCGCAATGCCTCAGCAAAACGGGGCAATACACGGAAGCGATACGGGTTTTGGAACGGGCGAAGCGGCTGAGCGGAGATCCGATGATCCGGTATATAATCGCCAAGAACCAGCAGACACTCGGTGACTACCGGGAAGCGGAAAGGGAACTGCTTCAGGCCATCGAAATACTTCCGGAACGACTGTATCCTTACTATCTGTTAGCCAAGCTATATGCAGAGCCAAAGTTTTATCAGGAGGATAAATTCCAGGTTGCCGCCGATGCCGTACTGACCAAAGAGCCGAAGGTTGAAAGTACGGCAATCCGGGAAATGAGAGAAGAAATAAAAAAGATAGTAGAAAAAAAGCAATTACGAAAGGATCGTAACTAAAATATGTTTGTATATTTGCGAAACAACTTTGATAAAAACAATAAAATATGAAATACTACAAATTGTTTGCCATACTGATTCTGACCGGGATGATGGCTTGCTCCGGTGAAAAGAAAGAGAAAGATTCCGAAGAAAGCGTAGAAACCGTTCTGCCGGACGAGACAAACGAGGTGACGGTGATGAAGTTGAATACTACTGATTTCAACCACGAACTGATCAGTAACGGCAAACTGTCAGCCCGAAACTTTGTCGACCTGAAATTCGAATCGGCAGAACCGATCGCCAAGATATATGTGAAGAACGGCGACCATGTGACAAAAGGGCAAAAACTCGCAGAGCTCTCCACCTTCCGCCTTGCCAACAAAACGGCGCAAGCCAAAGATGCACTCGAACGCGCCAAACTGGAATTGCAGGACGTGCTGATCGGACAAGGCTACAAACTGGAAGACTCCACGAAAGTACCGCCCGCAACCATGCAGTTGGTCAAAGTAAAAAGCGGGTATGACCAGGCACTGATTGCCTGGCAACTTGCCGAATACGAACAACGAAACGCAGTCCTGACCGCCCCTTTCGACGGTGTCGTCGCAAATTTGTTCGCCAAACAGTTCAACACGGCTTCTACCTCCGATGTTTTCTGCTCCATTATCGATACCCGCACATTGGAAGCCGCTTTCACTGTTTTGGAAAGCGAACTGCCGCTTATCAAAACAGGCGACCGTGTAGAGGTAACTCCTTTTGCTTTGTCCGATGTCACGGCTGACGGCCGTATATCCGAAATAAACCCGCTGGTGGACAAAGACGGGATGGTACAGGTGAAAGCTGCTGTAAACGATAAAGGTAAGTTGTTCGAAGGGATGAATGTACGAGTAAGTATCCATCGTTCGCTGGGTAAACAGTTGGTCGTTCCCAAAAGCGCTGTCGTACTCCGTTCCGGCAAGCAGGTCGTATTCACATTAACGGATAACAAGGCATATTGGAACTATGTACATACGGGCCTGGAAAACGCAGACAGCTACACAATCGTCGACGGCCTGAAAGAAGGGGATACCGTGATCACAAGCGGCAACATCAATCTGGCTCACGAAGCACCGGTCAAGGTAATTGACAATTCATAAATCATAATTTATAAATCATAAATCATAGTTCTAATACATGATAAAGTTTCTACTACAACGCCCTATCGCGGTACTGATGGCTTTTACGGCTTGCTTTATCGTGGGACTGGTTACCTACTTCACCATTCCGGTGTCGCTGTTGCCTGATATTGCAATCCCGGAAATCACCGTACAGGTGTCCGGCCAGAATACTTCGGCACGCGAACTGGAGAACACGGTAGTAAAAACCATCCGCCAACAACTGATGCAAGTTGCCAGCCTGCGCGACATCCATAGCGAAACACGCGACGGAGCTGCCATCATACGCCTCAACTTCGACTTCGGAACGAATACGGACCTGGCTTTTATTGAGGTCAACGAGAAGATAGACGCAGCGATGAACTATCTGCCGCGTGAAGTAGAACGCCCACGGGTAATCAAAGCCAGTGCGACAGATATTCCGGTGTTCTGCCTGAACCTGACCTTAAAAGGTGAAAGTGGAAAGATGAAAGGTGAAACGGCTACACAAAGCAATTCTCAACTGGAAAATGATGCTTTCCTCGACCTTTGCCAGTTTGCCGAAACGGTGATCAAACGCCGTATCGAACAGCTGCCCGAAGTGGCAATGGTAGATG
>DXRF01000014.1:10613-24990 GCA_019411205.1 Parabacteroides sp.
ATGTGACTGGAATTCTGAAACGGCAGTTACAGATCGTTCCGGACATGAAGTTGCTGAAAATGTCGGAGATCACGCTCGACGATCTGGAGGCGGCACTGACATCCAATAATATTGAACCGGGTAGTATGACCGTACGCGACGGTTATTACGAATATAACATCAAATTCTCGACACTGTTGCGTACGCCTGAGGATGTCGAAAACATTTATATCCGGAAAAACGACCATATCTTCCAACTGAAAGATTTGGCACGCATCTCCATCGTGCCGGAGAAAGAGACCGGAGCTTCCCTTTCCAATGGGAAACGGGCGGTGACGCTGGCCGTAATCAAGCAGGCGGACGAGAATATGGATAACATGAAAGAGGCATTGGCAGAAGTGACGGATTACTTTGCTTCCGTCTATCCGGATATCGATTTCAGTGTCAGCCGCAACCAGACGGAACTACTGGATTATACGATCTCTAACCTGAAACAAAACCTGTCGTTAGGATTTCTTTTCATCTGTATCGTGGCCATCCTTTTCTTGGGAGACATCAAGAGTCCGGCAGTGATCGGGTTAAGTATGGTGGTGAGCCTGATCATCAGTTTTCTTTTTTTCTACCTCTGCAAGATGTCGCTGAATATCATCTCCATCTCCGGGCTGATCCTGGCTTTGGGTATGATGATCGACAGTTCGATCATCGTAACGGAAAACATTACCCAATACAGGGCACGCGGAGACTCGCTGGAAGAGGCTTGCAATAAAGGGACGACCGAAGTAATTACTCCGATGCTGAGTTCCACTTTTACGACAATTGCCGTCTTCGTCCCACTTGTGTTCATGAGCGGAATAGCAGGAGCGATCTTCTTCGACCAAGCCTTTGCCGTCACCGTCGGACTGATGGTTTCCTATTTCACGGGAATCATGCTGCTACCGGTACTTTACAAACTGGTATACAGTATTCCGGACATCAAACACAAAGGGTTCAACATGCGGATCAACAATCTGGTAAAAGAACACACGCTGGATCGTTTTTATGATGCCGGAGTGAATTTTGTGTTCCACCATAAAACGATAAGCCTGATTTTCATTGTCGTTACGCTCCCGCTTTGTGCCTTCCTGTTCTACGAAATACCGAAAAGCCGTATGCCGGAGATAGACCAGAACGAACTGATCGCTCATGTGGAATGGAACGAAAACATCCATATCGATGAAAACCGGAGCCGCGTCAGCCAGCTATTCGCCTCTGTCGACAATCAGGTACAAGAGCACACGGCCTATGTCGGGCAGCAGCAATTTCTGTTGAACCGGGATCGAGAGATGTCGGTTTCCGAAAGCGAGTTATATTTCAAGACAAAAAAACCGGCCGGAATCGCTCCTTTGCAAAAATCGGTAGTAAAATGGATCAAAACGCATTATCCAATGGCAGTAATATCCTTCTCGCCTCCCGAAACAGTATTCGAAAAGCTGTTTGTAACAGGTGAAGCCGACATTGTTGCCGAATTGTACACCCGCAATAAAACCGAAGCACCGGAAGCCTCCGTCCTGCATAAGATAGAACAACAAATCGAGGCGAAAACAGGGTATACACCTGTCGGCATCACCTTTGACAACCAGTTGGACATCACGATAGACAGACAGAAACTTCTGCTTTATAACGTCGACTACAACGAAGTGTACCGGTTGTTGAAAACGGCATTCAAAGAGAATGAAATAGCGACGCTCCGCTCCTACCAGCAATATCTGCCGATCGCATTGGCCGGGGAGGAACAAACGGTAAACGAGGTCTTGCAGAAAACATTGGTAAACACTGTTCCCGACACGAAAGGCAACGTACGATATATCCCGTTGCAATCGCTGGTGAGTGTCACTCCGGGAGAGGACCTGAAAACGATCACGGCAGGAAAGAACGGAGAATATATTCCATTCAGTTTCTATGATATAGACAATGCCGAACAGTTGATGGAAGATGTAAAAAAAGGAATCGATACTGACTGGGATATCGATTTTTCAGGAAGTTTCTTTTCCAACCGACAGATGCTGAACGAGTTGGTCGTGATTTTATTTATTTCGATCCTGCTGATGTATTTCATCCTGGCAGCCCAGTTCGAAAGTTTCCTGCAACCGCTTATCGTGCTGCTTGAAATCCCGATCGACGTGGCAGCCTCCTTGCTGGTGCTGTGGATATGCGGCCATACCATGAACCTGATGAGTGCCATCGGTATCGTCGTGACCTGCGGTATCATCATCAACGACTCCATCCTGAAACTGGATGCCATCAACGAACTTCGCAAAAAGGGAGTCCCGCTTATGGAAGCCATACATGAAGCCGGACGGCGGCGCCTGCGTCCTATCATCATGACATCATTAACGACAATATTCGGAATGGTTCCGCTGCTTTTCACATTCGATATGGGCAGCGAACTGCAAAAGCCGCTCTCTATCGCCATGATCTCGGCCATGCTGATCGGTACGGCAGTCAGCCTTTTCGTCATACCACTGATATACTGGTTCATTTATCGCAAACATGACGTTGGAAAATTGAAAGTTGAAAATTGAAAATTATGGACAAGAAATTCATTTATAGATATATCATCACGTTGTTGATGCTTGCATGCGTGTTCGGGGGAAAAGCGCAGCTCACACTGACGCTGGAACGAACAATCACGTTGGCGGCAGACAGTTCACTGGACGCTTTCCGATACAAGAACATGTATCTGGCCGGCTACTGGGAATACCGAACCTACAAGGCCGGCCGTCTGCCGAGCCTTACCCTGAATCTGACGCCGGCACAATACCGCCGTTATTTTACCCAGCGATACGACTCGGAAGCCGATATCGACGTATACAGAAAACAACAATCGTTTTATGCGGGCGGGCAATTGGAGATCGAACAGAATTTCGACCTCTTAGGCGGTACGTTCTATTTGGATACGGACTTGGATTATATGCGCTATTTCGGCGACCAGACTTACAACCAGTTCTCATCGGTTCCGATCCGCCTCGGCTACCAGCAAGACTTATTGGGGTATAACGCCTTTAAATGGGAACGAAAAATCGAGCCGCTGAAATACGAGAAGGTCAAGAAAGAGCTATTATATAATGTAGAGCAAATGAGCGAGCAGGCAACGACCTATTTCTTCGCTCTGGCAATGGCACAGGTGGAATATGATCTGGCCAAGGAAAATGTTGCCACGACCGACACGCTGTACCGGACAGGGCAGGAACGACATAAGATCGCTTCTATCAGCCAGGCGGACTTGCTGACACTGAAATTGGATGCCGTGAACGCACGCAACACACTGAAGAATGCGGAAATCGCCCTGAAACGTGCCATGTTCAGCCTTGCCTCTTACCTGAACTTCGACAAGAATACGGAAATACGCCTGCGTCTCCCGAGCCGTCCGCGCAATATGGAAATATCGGTCGACAAGGCACTCGAGCTGGCACGAACAAATAACCCGACCTTCCTGGAGCTGCGCCAGCAAATATTAGAAGCACAACAACAGGTAGACAAGACCAAGAAAGAAGCAATGTTCAACGCCCAGATCAATGCCAGCGTCGGATTCAACCAAGTGTCCAAGAACATACAGGACGCCTACAAAAATCTGCAACAGCAGGAAATCGTCTCTTTGTCCGTTTCGATCCCGTTGGTAGACTGGGGCGTACGAAAAGGGAAGCATAATATCGCCAAGAACAACCTGCTTGTCACCGAAACATCCGCCAAACAAAAAGAACTGACGGTCGAAGAAGACGTGATTATGACAGTCGGCGACTTCAATATCCAGCAAGCCCTGATCGGGAGTGCCGAAGAAGCGGTAGACCTGGCTGAAACAGCCTACAGCGAAACCAAGCAGCGCTTCATGATCGGGAAAGCGGATATCAACAGTCTTACCCTGTCACTGAACCGCCAGCAGGAAGCGCAGCGGAACTATATTTCGGCTTTACAGAACTACTGGCTGAGTTATTATAAGATCCGCAAACTGACGTTGCATGACTTCGAAACGGGAGTTTCCCTTTCGAACGAGTTCGAGTATAAGTACGGATTGTAACAAAGAATGAATAATGAGTGCATCTCCTAAAATATCCTCTTTCACCATCATCGTCACCTTCCTTTGCGTGGCGCTGGCGGGAATCGCCTTCATACCGCTGTTGCCGATCAAGCTGTCGCCGTCACGCACGTTGCCTCAGTTGACCATCAGCTACAACATGCCGGGCAATTCGGCACGCGTGATAGAGATGGAGGTGACCTCACGGCTCGAAGCGATGTTGGCACGTATCAAGGGGATCAAGGAGATCAATTCCACCTCCGGCAACGGATGGGGATATGTCACGCTCGAGCTGGACAAGCATACCAATATCGATGCCGCCCGTTTCGAAGCGTCTACCATCATCCGCCAGACATGGCCCAGCCTGCCGGACGGACTGAGCTATCCGGTTCTGGAAATGAGCCGGCCGGACAACAAGGAAGCACGGCCTTTCATGAGCTACACACTGAACGCGGCAGCCACTCCCATATTCATACAGCGCTTCGCCGAAAACCAGATAAAACCCCGCCTAAGCGGGATTCCCGGCATCTACCGCATCGATGTCAGCGGTGCCACCCCGATGGAATGGCGATTGGAATATGACAGCCGTCAGCTGGCAACGTTAGGTATCAGTATCCCGGATATACAGAAAGCGATCAACCAGTATTATCAAAAGGAATTCTTAGGAACCGGGAACGTGGAAACCCAGTTGGCAAC
This sequence comes from Parabacteroides sp., assembly GCA_019411205.1. Lineage (GTDB taxonomy): Bacteria > Bacteroidota > Bacteroidia > Bacteroidales > Tannerellaceae > Parabacteroides. The sequence continues at coordinate 15,340 of DXRF01000014.1, forward strand.
TTCGCGCAAAGGAGGACAAAACAACCAGTGGATACGTCTTGCCTTGATTCCGGAAAATGAGAAAGACGGATTCAATCCCGCGCTCATCACCGTCCTGAACAAAGACGGCAAACTGATCCGCCTGGACCAACTGCTAAAAGTCTCCCGCCAGGAAGAAGCACCACAAAGCTATTACCGCATCAACGGCTTGAATTCCATCTATCTGTCCATCCGCGCTGAGGAGACGGCAAACCAGCTGGAACTTGCCAGACTGATAAAAGCCGAAATGGAACATATCCGTACCTTGCTCCCACCCGGTTATGAAATACATACCAGCTATGACGCGACCGAATTCATCCGAGACGAACTGAACAAGATTTATGTCCGCACAGGGCTCACCGTCCTGATCCTGCTGATATTCGTCCTGCTGATCACACGCGAGATAAAATATCTGTTGCTGATTGTCATCAGCCTTTCGATCAACCTCAGTATTGCCGTCATCCTTTATTACCTGTTAGGATTGGAAATGCAGCTTTATTCACTGGCCGGCGTCACAATCTCACTCAGTCTGGTGATCGACAACACGATTGTCATGACGGAACATATCCGGAACCGACATAACCGGAAGGCCATCCTGTCCATACTCGCAGCGACTTTGACAACGATGGGTGCACTGGTCATTATCTTCTTTCTGGATGAAAAAATACGCCTCAACCTGCAGGATTTCGCGGCTGTCGTCATCATCAATTTAGGAGTCTCCCTTTTGATCGCGCTTTTCCTGGTTCCCGCCCTGATCGATAAGATGAACCTGGAATGGAAGAAAAGCGGGAAAAAGAACATATCCAGAGAAGAGACCGGGGATACATGGAAAAGCCGGATCAGAAAAAGAACGAACCGTTTTCTCAAACGTTTCCCTGTCTACTACAACCGGTACTATCAACGGCAAATCAACTTCCTCTGCAGATGGAAGAAACTGGCATGTTTCATTTTACTGTTGGCATTCGGCATTCCGTTTTTCCTGCTACCGGAGAAAATCGAATACGACACGAAAGACAAGAAGAAGGTCTACACGGCAACAGATTCCCTGCTGATCGAAAAATATAATAAATTCGCCTCCAACGAGACGTATAAGGAGAAGATCAAACCCTTCGTCGATAAGGCGTTGGGCGGAACTCTACGCCTGTTCGTCCAGAAAGTATACGAAGGAAGTTACTTCACCCGCAACGAAGAAACAGTCCTGTCTGTCAGCGCATCACTCCCTAACGGGACGACCTTATCACAGATGAACACCCTGATGAGCCGGATGGAAGCCTATCTCAGTACCTTCAAAGAGATACGGCAGTTCCAAACGAACGTCTACAGCGCACGCCAAGCCGGTATCCGTATCTATTTCACGAAAGAGAGTGAACGGAGCGGTTTCCCGTACACCTTGAAAAGTAAAATCATCAGCAAAGCGCTCGAATTGGGAGGTGGAAGCTGGCAGGTCTACGGTTTGCAGGACCAGGGATTCAGCAACGACGTACGCGAAGGAGCCGGTTCTTTCCGCATCGAAATGTACGGTTACAACTACGACGAGCTGTACGAATGGGCCGAACGGCTGAAAGCCAAGTTGCTCACCCACCGCCGCATCAAGGAAGTACTGATCAATTCGGAGTTCTCGTGGTGGAAAGACGACTACCAGGAGTTCTACTTCAATCTCAACAAAGCCCGGCTGGCCCAGGAGGACATACAGCCGATCGACCTGTTCGCCTCCATCAATCCCGTTTTCGGGAAGGACATTTATACCGGGACGATCGTCGTCAACGAAGAGACGGAGAAACTGAAACTATCTTCCCGCCAGTCACAGGAATACGATGTGTGGAGCATGCAGTACGTTCCACAAACCATCGACGGCAAGCCGTACAAGCTGGCAGAACTTGCCAGCGTCGAAAAAGGGCAGATGCCGCAGAAGGTCTGCAAAGTAAACCAACAATACCGCCTCTGCCTGCAATACGAGTATATCGGAGCCTCCAATCAGGGGAACAAGATACAGGAACGCGACCTGAAGGAAATCAATGCCATACTGCCGATGGGATATACAGCCAAGTCGGAAAGCGCTTATTGGTACTGGAACAAAAAGGACAATAAACAATATCTTCTGTTATTGCTGATCATCGTCATTATCTTCTTTACCACCAGTATCCTGTTCAATTCGCTGAAACAGCCGTTGGCCGTCATCTTCGTGATACCGATCTCCTACATCGGTGTATTCCTCACGTTCTATTGGTTCAAACTGAATTTCGACCAAGGAGGATTTGCCTCCTTCGTCCTGTTGTGCGGCATAACCGTTAACGCAAGCATCTACATTTTGAATGAATACAACCAAATCCGGCAACGCAAACCATTGATGTCGCCCTACAAGGCATATCTGAAAGCTTGGAATGCGAAGATCACGCCCATTTTCCTCACAGTCGTTTCAACCATCTTAGGTTTCATTCCGTTCATGTTAGGTCCGGATAAGGAAGCGTTTTGGTTCCCGCTGGCCGCCGGCACCATCGGCGGACTTGCCATGTCTATCTTGGGAATCTTCCTCTATTTACCTCTTTTCACATTAAAAAAACAGCCCGAACCTTAACTTTCACATCTCAAATAAGAATTAACGTTTATCATTAAAATATTTTGTATGCCAGCCATTTGTATATTGGCTGGCAAAATGTCAACTCTAACATCCGCTCTTCAATAAAGCAAAATCTACTTTTGCAACCGCCTCAGACCTATTCAAATCTTTCCTTTCAAAAGGAAAACACACAGGCTTCTCTTTCTGTTTAAATAAAATATACTTGCATCGGTCCATTTCTTTGCCATCCATTTGGCAATGCGACAGATAAGCTGTGAGAAGATCTCTGCCTCTCAACCCACAGAACGCAGCGCTTTTTTCACATTTTAATAAATATAATTATGAATAATTTTTTTAGTTACCTGAGATTACTTTTACTCGCAACAAGTGGAATGTTACTATTGTGTATAGTCTTCGCCATGAATCCGGAATTAGCAGACGGCACGCTGTCCGGAAAAATTTGCTGGTTCCATTTCAGCTCTCTATCGCTAGCCGGTGGAGTTCTACTTATGGAATTTACAACAAAAAAAAGCCGTTTTATCTTTTCATTACCGGATGCCTTATTGCTGCTCCTGTTCGGTATCGTATTGATTTCTTACGACAAAGACGAGAATCTTCAACCGGAACGTTTCCTCTTCATCGCCCAGCTGGTCGCCCTCTGGTTTATGCTCAGAGGAGCTTTACAGGCACATCAGGAATTAAGACCGTTTTTCATTACGATCATCATATTTACCGGAATCGTTCCGGCCATCTGGGGAATCATCCATTCCATCAATCCTGCTCCCACCGCCCATCCGGTCTTCAAGCTGCTGGAAACATCACTGGAACCGGAGCCATTCTACGGCTATATCGCGGTCATTTTTCCAGTCAGCCTGAACACGTTACTCCGTTTTAAGAATTGCAACAAGGTCACTTTGTGGGAACCCCGTACCTTCCAGTTCTATTTCTCCATCCTCGGATCTACTTTGATTATCACAACCTTACTATTCAAAACAGACCAATCCGTATGGCTTGCCGCCATCCTTTCCGGACTCTGGGTGTGCTGGATGAGGCTGATCGGATGGAAACAGACGAAAGAAGCCATACAGAAACACATCCAACTGTTTGCCATCTCTTCGATTATCCTGTTTGTTGTTATCACAGCAATCATCTTGGTCGGGAATATCCAAAAAGCCCAAGCCGGAGACCACCGGCTTTTGATCTGGAATATCACAACCCAGGCCATCATGAAACATCCGGTAACCGGCACAGGTATAGGCGGCTTTCCTGTCATATACGCAAAAGGACAATCCGCCTATTTCGAAACCGGCACCGCTTCTTCCAAAGAAAAACAAACTGCAACCTGTCCCCAGTATGCATACAACGAATATCTGCAAATAGGACTTGAGTTAGGTATTACGGGCTTGCTGCTCTTTATCTTCTGGCTCGCATTTTCTCTTTATTACGGGATCAGACACAGACAGATAGGAGCATCCGGCGGAATTCTGGCACTCGGAATCTTCGCCCTTTATTCCTATCCGCTCCAACTCCCGACCTACTGGGTCCTGCTCTTATTCCTGACCGTTATATGTGTGACCAATCCGAAGCAGGACAAGCAACGGGCACAGAGGAGCATCCCGTATGTCAGCGCCATCGCCGCCGTTCTCACCTGCATTCTTTTCTACGGACAGAAAGATACCTACTATACCTATAGGGAATGGAAGACACTTCAGGAATTATATCACGATCAGGCATACGAACAAGCAGCCAGCCGGTATGCCGGTCTGTTTGTCCAGTTATACCACCGGACAGATTTCCTATACGAGGGAGCGGAATGTTTCTATAAGACCGGGCAGCACGACATTGCCATCAAATGGCTGGACAGGGCTTTAAAGCTAAGTGCTGCCCCCGAGCTGTACTATGCAATTGCAGAAAACGAAGAGGCAACCCAACAATACCGGAAAGCGGAAAGTTACCTGCTGGAAATCAGCCGGATTCTGCCGGAATACGGATACACCTACTTCTTGCTCGCCAAACTGTATACAAACCCCTCTTTTTCACATCCGGACAAATTCCATAAAGCAGCCAAAAGGTTTCTCACCTTCCAGCCCAGTACACAAAACAACATCACGAAAGAGATGAAAGAGGAAATATTGCAAATCATCAAATCTATTGCTCCATAACCGGAACCAGACGCACTTTCAATGTTTCCTTCCGACCGGCTTTCACATCGGCATCAAAAACAATCCGGACAGAACCGGGATTCGGAGCGTCGTAGCTGTGCGACGGAACATTATCGACCACAGAGAAGGCGGCAGCCGAAGGACTGTCGATAATCACATGCAATTTCTTACCTTCTTTCGTCAACTCCATCGTGTGGGAATCAAGCAGCTTAGGAGTGGCGGATGTGACCATCGTCCACCGGACAGAAGCCGGTTTGCCGGCAGCCTGCACCTGATCCGTTATCTGCAAATAGCGCTCTTTCACAAGCACGACCTCACGTGTCGCTTTCTTCAGATTTCCACCGAACAGGGAAGTCATATCCAAACGGGCCCCCAACCGTGCTTCTTTCGTATAAGTGACGAGCATCGGAACCGTCCCTTTTACCTGGTGCTTTTCTCCGTTTACCGTCAACGTATTATGTACGAAGTTATTATAGCGGAAGACATCCCAACGTTGTCCGTCCTGGTTACCGTTCCACAGTCGTACCCCCTCCTTTTCCAGCGAATAATACTCCTGCATACCCAAATCCTGTGCCCAGCGTACTCCCAGAGCTTCGAACACAAACGATCCGGCATCCATATGAGCATGGTTGGCCGAAGCCGTTCCTCCTTTTATCCCGACATAAAAACCTTCACCCTTATCCCATCCTGTACGGATCAGGGCTACAGGTACTTTTCCATGTCCGGTCCAAATCTTCGAAGCGGGAGGCGTCACTTCCTTCATATCGAAGCGGGAACCATAGATCAAGATGATCGGCAGGAAACGCTCTTCTTCCGCAGTAAAATGCGTGTCTTGGCGTGTCAGGAATATTTTTTCGTTCCAGAGCAAGGAAGGATCGCCTAATTTGGATGCATACCAAAACATAGCCGGAAAAGATTGAGTCGTTTCGCGGGCATCACTGAAATTGAAGGCAAGACCGGTCGTTCCCGCCATATACTGCATGAACCGTGCCGAAGACATAAAGCCCTCCACCGCACTCAGTCCTCCGTCCGAACCGAGAGCCGATTCCAAAGCGGCGATCAGCATCACATTGAAACTCGTCCCATATCCCCAATAATTATATCCTTCCGGATAGTTGCCGTCAGGCGCATACACTTTCATCGACAGAGGAACAGACGACATAGCCCGTTCGATAACAGCAGCCGCTTCCTTGCTATCCGAATCCAAAAGGGCAAGGGCTCCATATACCAGGCCGGTATTGCAAACCTGGTTCCAGTTGTTTTCCGCTTTCAGGAACCAGTTATATTGTTTGTCGTTCGACGGGGCGAAACCTTTCCGAAGAATCGATTCACGAGCCAGTTCCCTTGTTTCCGAAGACAATTTATCGAACAGCCAGTCATAACCGATCGCCACCGCCATCGTCATCTCGCCGACATCCAGAAAATGAGAAGGGTTCCAGTCGTCGAACGAGCAGACAGACACCATCTCCTGCTCGGCACGCAGACGGTATTTATCTTCGCCGGTCATCCGGTACACGAACGAAAGATCGAAAATACGCTTCAACGCTTCACGAGAAACGGCCAACAGACGGCGTCCCTCCTTCTTGTACGTCAGCGTCGGACAGACCAACAGACGGTCGGCTTCTCCGACAATCTGATTATAGACGCGCTGCATTTCGGGGTTATCTTTCAGGCTTTCCCGTATCTGCTGCTCCTCGCCCTGCTTCATCAACAAGCGGGGATGGGCGCTCACCCGGTTATAATCAAAAGTCTGGGCGGCAAGATGGGTGCCAACGCATAAAAGGAGACAAGTAAAAACGAGATAAAGTGTCTTATTCATAATATCAGAATTGTTTGAATGATTAATGGGGTAAAGATAGAAAATAAAATGATCCTCCGGTCATCCCGCCCGACCTAAAAGGTATTTTTCGGAAAGAGAGCACCAACATCTCTTGCATGTTTGAAATATAAGCCTTATCTTTGCCGAAATTTTGAAGGTAGAGTTTCATGACACAGAAAGCACATAAGGATAATCCAGCGTACTTTTCCGGTTATATGTCGGACAATGAAGCTCATTTTTTTATTTTAAAGGATTATCATTTGGTTATATAGGATGCGTTAGTTATTTTTACTAACGCATTTTTTTTGTGCCTTGTGATCTCATAAGACAATTATAACATTCTATAAAATCAATAAATTAAACAACCCAAATTACTATGTCGAAAAGTGGTATCAAAAAGGTGATTGTTCTGGGCTCGGGTGCCCTGAAGATCGGACAGGCCGGAGAATTTGACTACTCTGGTTCACAAGCATTGAAGGCGTTGAAAGAAGAGGGAATCAGCACCGTATTGCTCAATCCGAACATTGCAACCATTCAAACATCAGAAGGGGTAGCCGACAAGGTGTATTTCCTGCCGATCACTCCTTATTTTGTTGAAGAAGTGATCAAAAAAGAACAACCGGACGGTATCCTGCTGGCTTTTGGCGGACAGACTGCTTTGAACTGCGGAACCGAACTGTATACCAGCGGAACACTGGCCAAATATGGTGTAAAGGTACTGGGAACTTCGGTTGAAGCGATCATGTACACGGAAGACCGTGACCTGTTTGTAAAGAAACTTGACGAGATAGCAGTAAAAACCCCGATCAGCCACGCTGTCGAAAATCTGGAAGATGCCGTAAAGGCAGCCTACGAAATCGGCTTCCCGGTCATGATCCGTTCCGCATACGCATTGGGCGGTATGGGTAGCGGTATCTGCAAGGACGAAGCAGAACTGCGTACGCTGGCAGAAAGCGCTTTCGCCTATTCTCCTCAGGTATTGGTGGAAGAATCGTTGAAAGGCTGGAAGGAAATCGAATTTGAAGTAATCCGCGATAAGAACGACCACTGCTTCACGGTTGTAAGCATGGAAAACGTAGACCCGTTAGGCGTACATACGGGCGAAAGTATCGTTGTCGCTCCTACCTGCTCACTGACAGATAAAGAACTGGAGCTGCTGAAAGAACTTTCGACCAAGACGATCCGCCATTTAGGTATCGTCGGCGAATGTAACATCCAGTACGCTTTCAACTCCGAGACTTGCGACTATCGCGTGATCGAAGTAAACGCCCGTCTGAGCCGTTCTTCCGCACTCGCATCCAAAGCAAGCGGTTATCCGTTGGCATTCGTGGCAGCCAAGCTGGCGCTGGGTTACAGCCTTGACGAAATCGGCGAAATGGGAACTCCCAACTCTGCCTATAAAGCACCGGAAGTAGACTATATGATCGTGAAGATCCCGCGTTGGGACTTGACCAAGTTCGTGGGTGTAAGCCGTCTGATCGGTTCGAGCATGAAGTCTGTCGGCGAAATCATGTCGATCGGTAAGAGCTTCGAGGAAATCATACAGAAAGGTCTGCGTATGATCGGACAGGGCATGCACGGCTTCGTCGGCAATAACGACGTGGAGTTCGACAACCTGGATGACGCGCTGGCCAACCCGACCGACCTGCGTATCTTCGCCGTAGCCAAAGCGCTCGAAGAAGGCTACACGGTAGACCGCATACACGAGCTGTCCAAAATCACTCCGTGGTTCCTGGAAAAACTGAAAAACATCGTAGACTATACGAAAGTACTGTCTGCTTACGATAAGATCGAAGACCTGCCGGAAGATATGCTGAGGGAAGCAAAACGCCTGGGATTCTCCGACTTCCAGATTGCCCGTTATGTTGAAAATCCGGAAGGCAACATGGAAAAGGAAAATATCCGTGTGCGCAACCTGCGTAAGAAATTAGGCATCCTGCCGAGCGTAAAACGCATCAATACGATCGCATCGGAAAATCCCGAACTGACGAACTACCTGTACATGACATACGACGGCAGCCAACACGATATCTCTTACTATCCGAATGACAAGAGCGTCGTTATCTTGGGTTCGGGCGCTTACCGCATCGGTTCTTCCGTTGAGTTCGACTGGTGTTCGGTAAATGCCGCACAGACAGCCCGCAAGTTAGGCTACAAGTCCATCATGATCAACTACAACCCCGAAACGGTTTCTACCGACTATGACATGTGCGACCGCCTATACTTCGACGAGCTTTCGTTCGAACGTGTACTCGACGTCATAGACCTGGAGCTGCCGAAGGGTGTAATCGTATCCGTAGGCGGACAGATCCCGAACAACCTCGCCATGAAGCTGTACCGTCAGAACGTACCGGTATTGGGAACTTCGCCGCTGTCGATCGACCGTGCCGAGAACCGTCATAAATTCTCCGCAATGCTGGATACGTTAGGTATCGACCAGCCGCGTTGGGCCGAGTTGACCAGCATGGAAGAGATCGACGCCTTTATCGCAAAGGTAGGTTTCCCTATTCTGATCCGTCCGTCTTACGTGCTTTCCGGTGCTGCCATGAACGTATGCCACAATAAGGAACAAATGATTGAATTCCTGAACCTGGCAGCCAAGGTTTCCAAAGAATATCCGGTAGTCGTTTCCGAATTCCTGCAGGGAGCGAAAGAAATAGAATTCGATGCGGTAGCCATGAACGGCGAAGTGGTTGAATACGCCATCTCCGAACATATCGAGTTTGCCGGTGTCCACTCCGGTGACGCTACACTGGTATTCCCGGCACAGAAGATCTACTTCGAAACAGCCCGCCGCATCAAGAAGGTCAGCAAGATGATCGCCAAAGAATTGAACATCAGCGGACCGTTCAACATCCAGTTCCTGGCCAAGAACAACGACGTGAAGGTAATCGAATGTAACCTACGTGCCTCCCGTAGCTTCCCGTTCGTTTCAAAAGTCTTGAAACGCAACTTTATCGAAACGGCAACCCGCATCATGCTCGATGCTCCTTACACCAAACCGGACAAGAGTGCATTCGACATCGACTGGATCGGCGTGAAAGCTTCGCAGTTCTCATTCGCCCGTCTGCACAAGGCCGACCCCGTATTGGGCG
>DXRF01000140.1 GCA_019411205.1 Parabacteroides sp.
TATCAACTGATAGAAAGAAATCAGTGATACAGTGACAGAGGAAGTGGGAAAAACTGTAAGATAAGGTCCTGTTTTTTCTTTGGCATAGTTCATACGATTTCCGAATTTTGATGCGGTTGTCCTGTACTACTTTGGGAGGTTTTCGGACGCTCTCCCCCTAGACTCTTCCAAAACTCAATTTTTCAACCCTTAAACTTGCAATTCGTGAGTGGATCTTGTTTGGATGTTAACTCTTTAGATACTATCTCAGCCATTGCTATAATGTTTGTTTTTTTGCAACGGTAAGAAGCAAAAGAGGCTGTCACACTTTTTGGACAGCCTCTTTGTTTTTATGTTTTTTTGCGTGAATTTATTTTACCGGTTGATCGGTCATGATAAATTCCAGCTTACCGCCTTTTGTGATGTCGGTGTGGTTGATGAATGGGGCGTCGAGGACTTTGCCGTTCAGTTTAACTTCTTTGACGTATTTGTTGGTTGTACTGTTGTTCTTTACCAGGATTTCGAATATACCGCCTTCTACATGGATAAACGCTTTGTCTATCATCGGACGCCCCAATGTATAGACCGGAATTCCCGGAGTGACCTGATAGAAGCCTAACGCACTCATTACATACCAAGCGGACATCTGTCCGCAGTCCTCATTCCCAATGATGCCGTCCGGTTCGTTGGTATAGAAATTCTGCATGATCTGATCCAGGCGTTCCTGTCCTTTCCAAGGAGCATCCGTCCAGTTATAGAGATAAGCCATGTGATGGCTTGGCTCATTACCGTGCGCATATTGACCGATCAGACCGGTGATATCACCGGAGGCTTCTTCGCCATCAACTTGGGAAGAAGTGGTGAATAATGTGTCCAGACGTGTCTCTAACTCCTTCTTACCACCGATTGTGGTGATGAAGTTGTCCATATCATGCGGTGCAAAGAAACTCCATTGAAAGGCGTTTCCTTCGGTATAATCGCTCTTCATATGGGAAGAATAACGGGGGTTGAAAGGTGTACGGAAAGAACCGTCACCCATCACTCCGCGCATCATCTTGGTTTCTGGATCTAAGTAGCGCTTGTAATATTCAGCCTTTGCTGCATACTCTTTAGCCAGTTCCGTATTTCCTGCTTTAGTGGCTATCTGAGAGATACACCAGTCATAGTAGGCCATCTCTAATCCCCAGGAAACAGATTCGGGAATCGAGTCGGCCGGGACAAAGCCGTATTTTTCCTTATAATAAGGATGGCGAGTAATCAGATCCAGCTCACGTGTTCCTTTGAACTTGTCTGCCAGATCGTTCCGGTAGACTGAAGAACGGGCGCCGGCTTCAGCCCAAACATCCAAATCTCCTTCTGCCAGGTTTTTAGTTACTAAGTCTGCTAGTACGGAGACTGCCGGATAACCTACCATGCAACCTGTATAGCTGGAAGCTAACGGCCATTTCGGAAGGATTCCCCCTTCTTTATATCCTTGCACGAGTACATTTCCCCAGTCGGCAGCCCGTTTCGGTTGGATGATTGTCATCAACGGATGCAAAGCGCGGAAAGTATCCCAAAGCGAGAAGATTGAATAGTTCACATAACCCGGTTCCGCCCGGTGCACCTTCTTGTCCATTCCTAAATAACGTCCGTCTACATCTTGATAAGTATAAGGTGCGATCATCGTGTGGTAGAGAGCCGTATAGAAGTTTACCATCACTTTCGGATCGGAACTTTCGATCTGGATATCGTTTAAAGCCTTGTTCCAGATATGTGCGGATTCAGCTCGTGTAGCATCGAAATCCCATCCCGGCAGTTCGGCCTGCATGTTTCTTTCCGCACCGTCCGTATCGACAGGAGAGATTGCTACTTTTACATACAGTGGCTTGTTGCTTTCCGCAAATTTGTAATGGAATTTCAAGTCGCCAGGTGTGTTAAGACGCAAGAACAATGAATCCTTCCGCAAATTCCCATCAATATACTGGTATAGTGTTTCGATCGGTTCAGAGAAAGTGATCTGGTAAGAGACGGCATGAAAATGTGCCCATCCTTGCGTCTTGACAGTCCCTTCCACCGTCGAATCGTTTACAAAAAGATATTCGTTCCCTACTAACTTATGTCCCCAGTTCGGTTGCAGCACATGGCCGAGATCGAGAAGGACACGGCGATCTTTCGGATTGTCGTATGTGTATTTATGGAATCCGACACGCTCCGTACTGGTCAATTCCACATTAATCCCGAAATTGTCGAGACGTACTGCATAATAACCCGGCGTTGCTTTCTCCGTCTCCTTTTTGAAGGTCGCTACCGGCTTGATCGAGTCGCCACCGGAGAAAGGCAGAAGCGCCACATCTCCCAAGTCGCCGATGCCTGTACCCGACAGGTGTGTATGGCTGAAAGCATATATTTGGCTATCATCATAATGATATCCGCTACTGGCATCCCAGCCCATGATGTGTGTATCGGGGCTGACTTGTACAAGAGCAAAAGGACGGGTTGCACCGGGAAAGGTATGCCCGTGAAAGCCTGTTCCGATAAATGGGTTCACGTACTGGATCTCATTGCATTGTTGTTCCTTGCTGGGCAGTTGGCTACAGGCTGTTAATAGCCCGAGTGCCGCAGCTTGAAGGAATAGGATTGTTTTCTTCATGTTATATTATCTGTGTTTTATCTCCTAAACGAATAAATTATTATTTTTGGTGATACAAATATACGTAAAAAGAACAATATATGCGATATCCTGCTTTTCTTCGAAAAAAGTTCGTGAAATTTGTAATCTTCCCTCATCCTCATTCATAAAATGTATTTTGCGTTTAAAGGATAACTCGTCCCGGGACGCTATCCTATCCTGGGAGATCGCCATCTGTCGGAGAAGGTCGTGTAGGGCCCTGCTAAAGGTGCATTATTCTATTTATTCTCATCCAGACTACTTTATTTATATTTGATAATGCTTATCTTTGAAGCGCTAAGTCTAATTTAATCCTATTTTTTTATGAAAACGAATATGGGAAAAGTATTTGCAACACTTCTTTGTATGATGATGTGTTTATCACTTTATGCGCAGGAATTCACTCCCGGCATGGTTGTTGGTTTGTGGAACTTCTCAGCTCCTGACGCTCCTTACGGCTACCAGGAAGGGACTTGTCAGATCAAGAAAAGCGGTGAAAAACTATCTGCCGTTTTCACGATCAGCGGTACGGAAATGACCGTGAAGGAAATCAAGAAGGAGAGTGCTACCTATAAATGCAATTTCTATGTAGACGGGACTTATGTCTCACTCTCTTTCAAACAAGAAGATAAGAATAAACTGACCGGGAAAGCAAATGCAGAAGGTATGGTAATCCCTGTTACATTCACTAAAATAGTTAAAGCTGTTCAAGCACGATAATCTTTTTTATCTATGTTCATTGTCATTGGTATTATGTTTGCTGGCATTGCCGCAGGCTATTTTTTTCGCAAAATCGGATTTTTGCAAAAGATGGGCAAACCTATTTCTTATACAATCCTTTTGCTTCTTTTCCTTTTGGGGATATCTGTCGGTGCGAATAAGGATATTGTCGACAACCTTGCCACATTGGGTGGTCAGGCTTTCCTGCTTGCTTTGGCCGGTACGGTAGGGAGCGTGCTTGCCGGCTGGGGAGTCTATTACCTGTTTTTTAAAGAAAGGAGCTGTGAATGAAAGGAAGCTTGATCGTTGTGGGTTTTTTTGCATTTGGCTGCTTGTTGGGATGGAGTGGTAGTTTGCCCGATGTCGTTATTGAAAACGACATTACGATATATGTCTTATACTTGCTCATGTTTCAGGTTGGGCTTAGTATCGGTAGTGATAAGAAGCTAAAGGAAATTCTCAGTAGCATTCGTCCGAAACTACTTTTGGTCCCTTTGGCTACAATTACTGGTACACTGGGCTTTTCGGCTTTGACTAGCCTGTTACTTACGCAGTGGAGTCTTTTTGACTGTCTGGCGGTAGGGAGTGGTTTTGCCTATTATTCTCTTTCGTCTATCCTGATCACCCAATTGAAGGAGCCTTCTTTGGGAGTTCAGCTTGCCACAGAATTAGGGACGATCGCTTTAATGGCAAATATCATGCGAGAGATTATGGCTCTTCTTGGTGCACCTCTTTTTGTCAAGTATTTCGGTAGATTATCCCCTATCTGTGCCGGAGGTGCCACGACTATGGATACGACTTTACCGATCATCACCCGCTATTCGGGAAAAGATCTTGTTTTTATTTCGATTTTTCATGGAATTATTGTAGATTTTACAGTTCCGTTCTTTGTGTCGTTTTTCTGTTCGTTTTGACACTATTGTCCGCGTTTGAAGCAGGACCGCAAAAAACAGACCTTATCAATTGTGGCCGGATTTTATGCGATCCCGCTTCAAGCGCGGAACAAGACAGTTTTGACATATTAAATTATTTCTTACCCACTTCTTTCAACATCTCTTTTACCGCCTCTTCCAGCTGGTGATCTTCGCCTTTTAGCTGTGATTCGGGAGAGTTGTAGACTTCGATGTCAGGTTCGAGTTGCAGGTTTTCGAGGTAGCGTCCCTGCATGTCCTGCATGCCGACTTGCGGGATACCGAAAACGATTGACGGATCGATCTGGGATTCCCACCATACGGCAGTCATTGTTCCTGGTACGGGAGCACCGATCAGCTTGCCGATTTTTAATGTTTTATACGTCCAGGGGAAACCGTGAGCGTTCGAGTAATTATCTTCGCACATCAGTACGCATGACGGTTTCAGCCATCTGTTGAACGGATCGTTGCCGATGAATTGTCCGCGCGGAGTGAATTTGGCATACAGCTTTCCGCTTAACAGGATTGCCAGGTCTTCGTGGAGCCAACCACCACCGTTATGACGGGTGTCGACAATCACAGCTTCCTTTTCACGGCAACGACCTAACAGTTCGGAATAGGTATCGCGGAAACTATCGCTGTTCATGCCTTTGACATGTACATATCCGATCTTTCCGTTCGACAGTTTGTCGACCATTTGGCGCTTCTGTTCCACCCACCGCTTGTAAAGCAAATCAGATTGTGTGCCGTAAGTGATCGGTTTGACTTGCTCTTCGAAACGTTCTTTGGTTGCTGGGTTATAAATGGACAGCAACACCTTCTTGCCGGCCTTGCCGCTTAATGACGGATAATAATCTTCGCCTCTCTTGATGCTTGTGCCGTCTATTTTTTCAATGATGCAACCCGGTCTGATCTTGGTCTCGGCTTTTGTCAGCGGGCCTTTAGCAATGATTTCTTCGATCTTCAAACCATCGCCTGTGTAATTGCTGTCATAGAAAGCGCCCAAGCTGGCTGTTGCCGGTGCGGAAGATGTGGAGTAATAGCGTGCACCAGTATGTGAACCGTTCAGTTCACCCAACATTTCAGAAAGCATCTCCGCGAAATCGTAGTTATTGTTGATATGCGGAAGAAATTTTTCGTATGCCTTTTTATATCCGGCCCAATCGATACCGTGTATTTTAGGATCGTAGAATTTGTCCAATACCTGACGCCAGGTATGGTGGAAGATATATTCGCGTTCTTTCGCTGGGCGATATGAAAATTCGGCTTTGAATGCAATCTGTTTCGTTTTGCTGTCCTTGATTTCGATCTTTTTCAATTGGCCTCTTGAAACGAGGAAGATGTTTTCGCCTTTCTTGTCAGGGAACATCGTTCCGCCGCCGACACCTTTGATCAGCAGTTTGGTGGTATTTTCTTTGAAGTTGTGTTCCCACAGGTCGTATCCGTCTTCGAATGCGGCGCAATAATATAGCTTGTCTCCCTTCGACGTCAGGACAGCGTCCCCTAAGAATGACGAGTTGACGGTCAGGCGCATGATACGGTCTTTACGGTTTGCCAAGTCGAATTTAAGCGGTTCGACCGACTTGTCTGCTTTTTCGTCCTTCTTATCACCGTCTTTATCTTTGTCTTTCTTGCTGTCCTTGTCTTTCTTGTCCTTATCTTCTTTGTTCTCTTTTTCTTCGTCCAATAAAGCCTGTTCCTCTTTGGTGAGGCGGAACTTATCATAGGCTTCGCCGTCAAAGAACATGATGTAAATATCATCTTCCGCTCCCCAGCTGCCATGACTACGGTAACCGGCCCGGTCGGAAGACCAGATCATCGCTTTTCCATTCAACACCCATTTGGCATTATTGTCAGAATAGCCGCTTTCGGTCAAATTGGTCATTTCACCGCTACCGTCCGCTTTCACCAAAACGATGTCTGTATTGTTCCATCCGCCGATCGCGATATATTTGGCGAGGAACCATTTGCTGTCGGGTGACCATTGATAATACTGGTCACCATCCGAATAGGAGTAATTATATTTACCGTCCAGGACTGTACGTACCTGTTTACTCTTCAAATTGATCACGCGTAGGGTCGTACGGTTTTCCAAGAAAGCGACTTCCTTTCCGTCGGGAGAATACATCGGCTGGAAAGAGGTCTGCGAAGTTACCACCAACGGCTCTTCCTTCAATTCCTGTGCATAGGTGAAGTATTTGTCGTCCTTGCGCACCAAGCTGCTCTGATAAACTCCCCAGGTTCCGTTCCGTTCGGCCGAGTAAACCAATGAGCGTCCGTCTGGACTGAAATCGAGATCGCGTTCCTGCTGTGGTGTGTTGGTGATCTGTTTGGTTGTTTCGTAGTCGACCGAAGTCACATACACATCGCCGCGCACGATAAAAGCGACTTCCTTTCCATTAGGAGAAACAGCGATATCGGTGGCCCCACTTGTCTTGAGCTGATGGATCAGGTCGTTCTCCACCTTGTCTGAAATAATCCGGATATCCACTTTCTTAGGCTGTGCCCCTTCTTTGACTGTGTAGATCTTACCGTCATACCCGTAACAGAGGTTGTCGTTGTTGTCGGAAGTCAGGAAACGGACGGGATGCATGGTATGGTTGGTTATCTGCTGGCTGTTCTTGCCGGTCAGGTCGCTCTTGAATATATTGAAGTTCCCTTTTTCTTCGCTCAGGTAGTAGAAGGAAGAACCGTCTGTTGCCCATATCGGATTGCGGTCTTCTCCTTTGAAGGAAGTGATTTTTTGAAAGGAACGTTTCGGACTGAGCGTGCACAACCAGATGTCGCGTGTGATAGATGACTGGTGATGTTTGCGCCAGGGATCTTCATATCCCTTCTTGTCCTGATATAAGAGTTTGTCGCCTTTCTTGTTCAATGCCAGACTTTCCATTGTTAGGGAGGAGTAGAGCTCAGGGCGCCCGCCATCCAGGCTGATCCGGTAGATTTGCGGGAATTGTCCGGACGGGAATTGGCTGTCTTTTGCATCCTGTTGGATTGCGGCCGAGTAGAGGATGTGTTGCGCATCGCTGAACGTTTCCGGGTATTCGTTTGCGGAGTGGGTGGTCAATTGCTTCGGGCTACCTCCTTCCTTGTCCATCACGAAGATGTCGAAATTTCCGTTTCGGTCAGAAGCGAACACGATCTTATTGCCGTCAAGTGACCAGACCGGGCGCGTATCATGAGCCGGGTGAGTTGTTAACTGGGTAGCTTTGCCACCGTTTGCCGGAACAGTGTAGATATCGCCTTTATAAGTAAAAGCAATCGTTTCACCGTTTGGAGAAATTGCCGGATAGCGCATCCATAGTGGATCATTTTCGGCCAGCACGTTTGTTGTAAATAGTAGTGCTGAAGTCAGGATAAATAATGATTTCATGCTTTGCGTTTTTATGTGCGTAAAGATACGGCATTATTATAAAAAAAGAGATAAATAAACTTAATTGTAGTCGTTTGGTAG
>DXRF01000141.1 GCA_019411205.1 Parabacteroides sp.
GTACGGTTACCCGTACGTCAGTTTAGCAAACTGGTGGTTTCAGCCACTCACCCACACTTCCATGAGTTTCGCACCTCATTTCCTTGAATTGCGCTGCAAAGATATGCTTAAGTTTTTAAATATACAAAGCATTTGGTGTATTATTTTTAAAGAAAAAAAGACTTATTCTTGCACATGATTGGCAATCAGAGGTTTTCAGTTCTACAAAAGTGAACACTTTTTTCTTCCCGATTACAATGCCTGGAATAAGTTAGAGAGAGGTAGGGCATTCGGGAAAAAGATATTATTTTTGTGGCCGATTCTGATATACAGCAGACTATATATAATATGGAGAAAGAAAAGATGCGAAAGCGTACTCTCATAGTTGGAATCCTCTCGTTTATCATTATCCTGTTAGCAGGTGGGGGATTTTGGGCATACCGTTTGATACTTGCTCCTGATTTCGAGCCACGCAAGACCGTATATGTTTATATTGACGAGAAGAAGGATTTTGGCGAACTCTGCCGTCAGTTGGTCGATTCTGCCGGTTGTCGGCGTATCGGGAGTTTCAAGCAGCTTGCCGGGATGCTGAAATATCCGGCCAATATGCGTACCGGACGTTATGCTGTGGAGCCCGATATGAATAATCTGGCATTGCTCAACAACCTGCGTCGGGGACATCAGGTGGCTACTCGAATTACCTTTAACAATATACGCTTCAAGCAAGATCTGGCCGAAAGGCTTGCCGGGCAGTTGATGATTGGGGAAGAGGATCTGCTCCCTTTGCTTGCTGATTCTGTCTACTGTGCATCACTGGGTTTTACAACTGAGACGATCCTTGCGTTGTTCATTCCTAATACTTATGAGGTGTACTGGAATATTTCCGCCGAGAAATTGATGCAGCGTATGCAGCGCGAATATAAAAATTTCTGGAATGACACTCGTCTGGCAAAAGCAAAAGAAATTGGGATGACACCGGTCGAAGTCGCCATTCTCGCCTCTATTGTGGAAGAAGAAACGGCTGCCGTGGATGAATATCCTATCGTAGCAGGTTTGTATCTCAATCGTTTGCAGCGTGGTATTCCCCTTCAGGCAGATCCGACCGTGAAGTTTGCCGTGGGCGATTTCTCCCTTCAGCGCATCCTGTTCGAGCATCTGGAGGTCGATTCTCCCTACAATACTTACAAACATGCCGGACTTCCTCCCGGACCGCTCCGTATACCGACTATCAGAGGGCTGGATGCCGTGCTGAACCACATGAAGCATAATTATCTATATATGTGTGCGAAGGAAGATTTTTCCGGGCGGCATAATTTTGCGGCCACTCTTGCCGAGCATAATCGCAATGCTAACCGCTACCGGGCGGAATTGAACAGGCGGAAGATCCGGTAGGCAATGCGAAAACAGTTTCTCGGTATGTAACTATAGTTTCATCATAGGGAAACTGCGGTTACAGCATAGGGAAACTACAGTTTCATGCCTATGAAACTAAAAATCCAATATAGCTCGGTTGTTGCGGGTATGGGTAAAAGTCTTATCTTTGTGGGAAGATAACAGAAGCAAAATCAAGTAAAACAAAATAAACGTTACATGGAAAAACATCTATTTTTAGGGGATGAGGCCGTAGCACAAGCTGCTATCGATGCAGGTCTGTCCGGTGTTTATGCCTATCCGGGGACGCCTTCGACTGAGATAACCGAATTCATACAGGGTTCGGCCGTTGCAAAGGAAAGGGGGATTCACTGCCGTTGGAGCACGAATGAAAAAACAGCAATGGAAGCAGCTTTGGGTATGAGTTACGCAGGTAAGCGTGCTCTTTGCTGTATGAAGCATGTGGGGCTGAACGTGGCTGCCGACTGTTTCATGAATGCTGCTATGAGCGGTATCAATGGTGGTATGATCATCATTACAGCCGATGACCCTTCGATGCACTCTTCACAGAATGAACAAGACAACCGTATGTATGGCAACTTTGCCATGATCCCGATGCTTGAGCCGTCCAGCCAGCAGGAAGCATACGATATGGTATATGACGGGTTTGAATTATCCGAAAAACTGGGCTATCCCGTTTTGGTACGTATCACTACTCGCATGGCTCACTCCCGTGCAGGGGTGGTCAGACGCGAACAAAAGGTGGAAAACGAAATGCATACACCCGAAGACGGACGTCAGCGTTTCATCCTTCTTCCGGCACTGGCCCGTAAACGCTTCAAGACGTTGATCGCGGCGCAGGATACGTTTACCGCTTCTTCCGAAGCTTCACCTTATAATTCCTATTTCGATGGTCCGGACAAGAAGCTTGGCATCATCACGACCGGTATTGCGTTCAATTATCTTTCGGAGAACTATCCTGACGGTTTTGAACATCCGGTATTGAAGATCAGCCAGTATCCGCTGCCCCGCAAGATGGTCGAAAAGATCGTCAGTGAATGCAAGGAAATACTTGTGCTCGAAGAGGGATATCCTGTGGTTGAGGAACAACGGAAAGGTTTCCTTGGAATCGGTATCCAGGTGCATGGACGTCTTGACGGAACATTGCAACGCGACGGCGAACTGACTCCCGATGCTGTCGGTAAGGCACTGGGCAAGCAGATCGAGAGCTACTATGCTACTCCGGAAGTTGTCGAACAACGTCCGCCTGCATTGTGTCAGGGGTGCGGACACCGTGATATGTACGAAGCGCTGAACGAGGTGCTGACCGAGTACAAAGGAGCCAAAGTGTTCGGTGATATCGGCTGTTATACGTTGGGAGCTTTGCCTCCTTTCCGGGCGATCGATACTTGTATCGATATGGGAGCTTCTATCACGATGGCCAAAGGTGCTTCTGATGCGGGCGTTTATCCTGCAGTGTCGGTGATCGGTGACTCGACATTCACGCACTCCGGTATGACCGGCTTGCTTGATTGCGTCAATGAAAACACGAATATCACGATCGTTATTTCCGATAATGAGACAACTGCTATGACAGGTGGACAGGACTCTGCAGGAACAGGCCGTCTTGAATCGATATGTGCTGGTATCGGTGTTGATCCGGCTCATATCCGCGTCATGGTTCCTTTGAAGAAGAACTACGACGAGATGAAAGCTATCATCCGTGAAGAGATCGAATACAAAGGTGTATCCGTCCTGATCCCTCGCCGTGAATGTATCCAGACACTAACAAGAAAGAAAAAAGCAAGCAAGAAATGAAAGCAGACATTATATTATCCGGTGTGGGAGGACAGGGTATCCTCTCTATCGCTGCCGTTATCGGAGAAGCCGCATTAAAGGAAGGTTTGTACATGAAGCAAGCCGAAGTTCACGGGATGAGTCAGCGTGGGGGAGACGTGCAGTCAAACCTCCGCCTGTCTGACCAACCGATTGCGTCTGACCTGATCCCACTGGGGCAGGCTGACCTGATCATTTCGCTCGAACCGATGGAAGCGCTCCGCTACCTGCCTTATTTGAAGAAGGACGGGTGGTTGGTGACCAATTCACAGCCGTTCATCAATATTCCCAACTATCCGGAGGTGGAAAAAGTGAACGAAGAATTGGGAAAACTGCCGCATAAGGTCGTGCTGGATGTGGAAGCTATCGCCAAAGAGGTGGGTTCCGTTCGTGCTGCCAATATCGTGATGCTGGGAGCTGCCGCCCCTTTTATAGGTATCGAATATGATAAGATAGCCGATGGTATCCGCCGCATTTTCGGACGTAAAGGCGAAGAAATCGTAGAAATGAACCTTAAGGCTCTGAAAGCTGGCTACGATGTAGCACAGAGCATACAAAAGTAATAAAATGAGAAAGTATGTATTCCTAGCCTTTTTTGCTCTCATTGCCCTTGTGGTAAAGGCACAGGATGAGAGTGGCGATCTTGTAAAAGAAGGACAACAGATGCCGGTTTTTACGATTGTGAACGACAATGGTACGCAGGTGCTTTCTTCTTCTTTGAAGGGAAAAGTGATCTTGGTGAATTTTTTTGCGACTTGGTGTCCTCCCTGTCAGAAGGAACTTGCAGAGATACAAAAGACACTCTGGCCGAAGTATAAGGACAACAAGGATTTCGTCCTGTTGGTGATCGGGCGTGAACATACGGACGCAGAATTGCAGAAGTATAACGAAAAGAAAGGTTTTACCTTTCCTCTCTATCCTGATAAGAACCGGGCTATCTATGGCGCTTTTGCCAAAAATCTGATTCCGCGCAGTTATCTGGTCGATAAGACCGGTAAAGTGGTATATGTAACCAAAGGTTATAGTGACGAGGAATTTGCCGAACTGATGAAAAAGATTGAAGCAGCTTTAAAATAAGGAATATGGAATATAAGAATGTACATATCATTTATTTCTCTCCGACGCATACTTCGGCCAAGACTGCTTATGCGATTGCAGAAGGGTTGAGTGGCGACGTCTTGCTGGAGTCGGACATTACTTATGATGCTCCGGCGGAAGAACTTGAGATCCATGACGATGAACTGACTATCGTGGCCGCTCCCGTTTATGGCGGGCGTGTAGCTGAAACGGCGATGGAGCGCCTCCGGGCTTTCCATGCCCATAAGGCTCCGGCCGTTCCGGTTGTGGTTTACGGTAACCGTGATTACGAGGATGCGTTGAAGGAATTGTCTGACGCGCTAGTCAATGCCGGTTTTGTCCCAGTTTCGGCAGGTGCTTTTGTGGGAGAGCACTCTTTCAGCCGTAAGAATATGCCTATCGCCGCAGGGCGTCCCGATGAGGCCGATCATGAAGTTGCCGTCAGTTTCGGACGTGCCATTAGGGAGAAACTCGAAAAGGTGGATGAACTTTCCTGCTTGAAGCCGTTGGAGATAAAAGGAAATTTCCCCTACAAGGTGAAAGCTCCTTCCACACCGCAGGCTCCCGTGACGGATGAGGATTTGTGTACGCAATGCGAATATTGCATTGACGTATGCCCCGTATCGGCTATTTCGATTGTTGACGACCGTATGTTCAGTGATCCGGTGACTTGTATCAAGTGTTGTGCTTGTGTGAAGGAATGTCCCGAAGGCGCCCGCACGTTTGATACTCCTTATACAGCGATGCTGCATAAGAACTTTAGTGCCCGCCGCGAACCGGAGTTGTTTATTTGATTTTCTAAAATATCAGTTAATAGCCGATTCCATGGTGATTCAGTTTCTGAATCTGGGGATCGGCTTTTGCTTTTATCCTTATTTTGTTTAATATCTAATACCAATGTATCGAATGAAGACACGTGTACTGATTTTTCTTTTCCTGCTTTGCAGTCTGTCGCTTGGCGCCCAGATCCGTTTGGAAGGTTACCGGCAAGTCGACATCAATCCCGAACTTTTTACCGGACGCTGGAAGGCGCGCTGGATTTCCATGCCTGGAGAGCCTGCCAATGTGTATGGCGTCTACCACATGCGAAAGACGTTCGAACTGGGCGAAGTTCCATCCCGTTTCATTGTTCATGTGACGGCTGACAATCGTTATAAGCTCTACCTAAATGGCCGTTTCGTTTCGCTTGGGCCGGCACGTGGAGATATCTATAACTGGAATTTTGAAACGGTTGATCTGGCTCCTTACTTGAAAAAGGGGAAAAACGTGCTGGCGGCTGTGGTCTGGAATTATGCTGAACAGAAGCCGGTCGCACAAATCAGTTTTAATCAGACCGGATTTCTCCTGCAAGGGAATACGGATGTCGAGGCTGTGGTCAATACGGATGCTTCCTGGTTATGCATGAAGAATGAAGCCTATTCTCCTTGGCATAAACCTGTCTTGGGTTATTATGTGGCGGGGCCTGGTGAACTTCTTTCTGCGTCGAAATATCCTTGGGGGTGGGAACAACCTGCTTACGATGATAGCAAGTGGTTGTCTGCCCGTACGGGGATCGAGGGAGGAATGAAGGGATCTCGCGACTATCCCGGACGTTTGCTTGTACCTTGTCCGATTCCTCCGATGGACTTACAGCCCGAACGTTTTAAAGCTGTGCGTATCTTTGAAGGAGTGAAGGTGCCTGACGGATTCCTGAAAACTAAAACTTCACTGACGATTCCTGCAAATAGCAAGGTGCATCTCTTGCTTGACAATGGCAGGCTGACAACGGGCTATCTTTCTCTTTTGTTCAGTCGCGGCAAGAATGCTGAAATTGCGATTGCCTATGCCGAAGCTCTTTATGAAGACAAGGAGCAGAGTGAGACTAAATCTTATTCGCTTCCGGCAAAGGGAAACCGTGATGAAGTAGAAGGTAAAAGATTCATAGGGTATGAAGATAAAGTGATTGCAGACGGAGGCGAGGGACGCGATTTTACCACCCTTTGGTGGCGTACGTGGCGGTATGTGGATCTGACGATCTCGACTGCAGACGAGCCGCTTGTGCTGGAAGATGTCTATGGTACGTTCTCCGCTTATCCTTTCCGAAGTGAGATCGCTTTTTCCGCACCCGGACATGACGAGTTGAACAAGATGCTTCAGATAGGCTGGCATACTGCACGTCTTTGTGCGAACGAGACTTATATGGATTGCCCTTATTACGAGCAGTTACAGTATTTCGGCGATACCCGTATCCAGGCGATGATTACCTTATATAATACGCATGATGCTTATATGGTGAAGAATGCAATCGAGCAGGGGAGGCAGTCGGTTGTAGCAGATGGGATTACGATGAGTCGCTATCCGTCGAGTCTGCATCAGTTCATTTCTTCCTTCTCGCTTTGGTGGATTTGTATGGGGCATGACTACTGGATGTACCGTGGAGATGAGGCGTATATGAAGACTTTGCTGCCTGCTTATCGTGGGGTACTTTCCTGGTACGAGCAGTGGTTGAAGCCAGATCATAGTTTGGGGTATGTGCCGCATTGGTTCTTTGCAGACTGGGCTGCCGGTTTTCAGTCTGGCGAACCTGTGCGTGAAAAAGAAGGCAATTCTGCTTTTCAGGACTTGGTGTATATTTTGACGCTCGAATCGGCTGCCGCGATGGAGCGGGCTTTCGGTATCCCGTCGATGGCAGAGCATTATGTGCAAATCGCTTCTGCGATTAGGGGAACGATCCGGACGAAATATTGGGATGCTACCCGTGGGTTGTTTGCCGATACTTACGACCACCGTAGTTTCTCGCAGCATGTCAACTCGTTGGCTATACTGGCGGGTATCGTGACAGGTGAGGAGGCCGCAGGGGTGATGGAACGTACGTTGAGCGATCCGTCGCTGATACAGGCGACAATCTATTTCCGTTATTATGTGCATCAGGCATTGAAGGTTGCCGGTATGGGGGATCGTCTGCTCGACAATCTGCAGATTTGGCGAGACCAGATGGCATTAGGGCTGACAACTTGGGCGGAAATGCCTGAACCGACTCGTTCTGATTGCCATGCTTGGGGAGCTAGCCCGAACATCGAGTTTTTCCGTATCTTGTTAGGTATAGACAGCAATGCACCGGGCTTCAAGTCTGTCCGCATCGCTCCGTCATTGGGTGACTTGAAAGAGGTGTCAGGTACGATGCCGCATCCGGCGGGTAGCGTGACCGCTTCCTACAAAATCGATAGGAAGGGTAAACTGACGGCACACCTTATATTGCCGATGGGTACGAACGGTATTTTCGTTTGGAAAGGAAAAGAATATCAACTCAAATCCGGTGAACAGGTTTTGACGGTAGAGTAGGTTATCAAGGTAAAGATACTATTATGAAAAAGGAGAATGAATATGTAAAATCCTTGAGCAAAGGAGACTCTAAGGCATTCGAAATATTATTTTTGCGTTATCAGCCTCGGTTGGTAGC
>DXRF01000142.1 GCA_019411205.1 Parabacteroides sp.
TTGTTTTTAATTGAAGTGAGTAGTGAGTTCTTTATCTAATCTTGTCTTTACTTTTAAAATCAAGTAGAAAAGAAAAACATGGAACCTTCACACGATCATATAGAGAAGATATTGGACAAGCTTGCCACCTCCACACGTTCACCCCGTGGATGCTATTCCGCTTCCGAAAGTTGGAACTTGTTGGAGAGGCGGATCGTTCCTCACCGGACAAAGCGGTTGAAGCTGTTTCGTCTGGCGGGAGTCGTTGCTGCATCTGTCCTTCTTTGCCTTATAAGTTGGTTTTTCTATGATTACCGGAAGCCGGCAACGATGCAAACTGTTTCAGCCGGTGCTGCCATATCGGTAATTACTTTGCCGGATCAGACGAAAGTGACGCTGAATCGCTATTCGTCTTTGACTTATCCGGATCGTTTCAAAAAGGGAAAGAGGGAAGTGCAATTGCAGGGGGAAGCTTATTTTGAAGTCGAGAAAGATACCCGACATCCCTTTATCGTGAAAGCGGAACCGGTCGAGATCGAAGTACTCGGAACACATTTTAATGTTGAAGCCTATCCCGGAGATGCGGAGGTGAAGACGACTCTGTTGGAAGGTTCCGTAGCTGTCAGTGCGTCGGCTGTTTCCAGCCGGATTACGCTTTCTCCTGGAGAAAGCGCTATTTATAATCGAGTTGATAAAACACTGCAGGAAGAAGAAACAAAGGAAAACGGTACGGCTACCAGTTGGTGTGACGGACATTTTCATTTTGACTATCTGCCGTTGCAGGAGATTGCACGGGATTTGTCAAATGCTTTTCATGTGAAAATCAAGATTACGGATGAAGATATAAAAAAATTTCGTGTTAGGGCGCATTTTACCGAAGGCGAGAGTTTGGACCAGATGCTCGATCTGCTTCAGTCTGTCGGTAATTTCAGTTATTCAAAGACGAATGATACAATCTTGATTCATTCTAAACTTAACTAAGTCATGAATTATTACCTATATTGTCTCCGCCGGCTTACCCGGCTTATTCTTCTATTATGGATAGTTTTCAGAATTGCGCCGCTCGCTGCACAGGACCGGGCGGCGCGTCTGGACTTCCAGATCCGACAGGCCGTACTGGACACTTTTGTCCGTCAGTTAGAGGACTCCACCGGCTTCTCGTTTATCTATGGTGAAACGGTACGGCTTCGACAGCCCGTTACTCTTGATGTCCGTCAGAAGACTATCGAGGAAATCCTGCAACATGCCTTTGGGCAGGAAGCGATAACCTTTAAAATTTCCGGCACGCATATCTTGTTAGGTGAGCAGCCTGTTTCTTGTAAATATACGGTCAGTGGATATATTACTGATTCCATATCGTCAGAAACACTGATTGGAGCCAATGTTTTGGAATCCGGCCATCATGCTGGGACTTCAACAAACCCTTTTGGGTTCTATAGCCTTACTTTGCCGGAAGGAGAGACCGGACTTCTCTTTTCGTATTTAGGATATGAAACCAAGCATTGCCGTTTCCTCTTAAGCCGGGATACCGTGATGAACATCCGTTTGCAAACTAATAACCAGTTGGCGGAAGTCGTCGTTCTTTCCGATAAGAAAGAGACAGGCATCCGAGCAACGGGTATGGGTACGTTAGATATCCCGATGACGCAGATCAAGAATACTCCGGCCATTTTGGGAGAGGCCGATATCCTCAAAACGATCCAATTGATGCCAGGTGTGCAGGCCGGAACGGAAGGTTTCAGCGGACTGTATGTGCGGGGTGGTGGACCGGATCAGAATCTGATCCTTTTGGATGGTATCCCTATCTATAATGCCGACCATATGTTAGGCGTGTTTTCTATCTTCACTCCGGAAGCGATGAAAAAGGTCACGCTTTTCAAAGGCTCCTTTCCCGCCCGCTACGGTGGCCGTCTGTCTTCTATCGTGGATATCCGGACAAACGACGGGGATATGCAGAATTACCACGGCACGGTCAGTGTTGGCCTGCTGACTAGTAAGCTGCACTTCGAAGGTCCGATCTGGAAGGATAAAACATCTTTTTGTCTGACCGGCCGCCGTACCTATCTCGATCTGGTGGCAAGGCCGTTTCTGCCGGAGGATAAGAAATTCAATTATTATTTCTATGATATTAATGCCAAAGTGAACCATAAGTTTTCTGATCGCAGCCGCCTGTTTCTCAGTTTCTACAAAGGGAAAGATCATTACGACTACAAGCAGGATAAAGAATATGACGGCTATTCGAATAACTATGGGCCGAGTATGTATTTTTACAACAGCCGGATTGATTTTAATTGGGGGAACACGATTGCCGCTGGACGGTGGAATTATGTCTTCAACAACAAATTATTCAGCAATACAACCGTGGCATACAACCACTACCAGATGAGTATGGCGGACGCTTACCGAAAAGATATCATCGAAACGGATAAAGACGGCAATCTGATAACCGATAAAAACGAATCGTATGTCTATAATTCCGATTACCGTTCCGGTATACACGATTGGAGTTTTCGTACAGACTTTGATTATATGCCTGCCCCTGACCATCATGTCAAGTTTGGAGTTTCCTATCTGTACCATACCTTCCGGCCAGAGGTGACGACCTCGCGTGTGAAAGAATCCGCAGACGGGCAGACGGCACAGGATACCGTCTACAATGATTCTTCGAACAGCTATTTGCATGGACACGAGTTTTCGCTTTATGCCGAAGACAATGCCGATATCGGCGACCGTCTGAGCCTGAATGCCGGTATTCACCTCTCCTTGTTTTCCACGCAAGGGAAAGGGTATCTGTCGGCACAGCCTCGTCTTTCTGCACGTTATTGTTTTCATGATGATTTTGCGGCAAAGGCTTCCTTTACACAGATGGAACAGTATGTGCACCTGCTGTCATCCTCGCCGATTTCGCTGCCGACCGATTTATGGGTTCCGGTTACTAAAAACATCCGTCCGATGCGTTCCTTCCAGTATGCTGTCGGCGGCTATTATACCGGTGTGAAAGGATGGGAGTTTTCTCTGGAAAGCTATTATAAGGATATGCATAATGTCTTGGAATACCAGGATGGTGCCACCTTTTTTGGATCATCCGGCGGATGGCAGGAAAAGGTGGAGATGGGGCGTGGCCGTTCTTTCGGCCTGGAGATTTTAGCCCAGAAGACCATTGGGAAAACGACGGGATGGTTGGGATATACGATCGCCAAGAGTGACCGCCAATTTAAGGACGGGACGGTTAACAATGGTGAGCGTTTTCCTTATAAATACGACCGCCGCCATAATATCAACCTCTGTGTGAACCATACTTTCAGCAAGAAAACGGATGTAGGGATCACCTGGATTTTCAATACGGGCGGAACGGCTACAGTTGCCGAACAGCATACAGGGACGGCATCTGGTAACTTGATCGACTATATTTCCCATCGTAACAATTATCGCCTTCCTGTCAGCCACCGCTTGAATCTGAGCATCAATTTCCATAAGAAACTGCGCTATGGTATGCAGACCTGGAATATTTCGGTCTATAACGCCTATAATGCCATGACTCCGAATCTTATCTATAAAGAAGAAGAGTATATCGGAGTAGAACATACTAAGCCGGATGGTAGTCATGAAACGACCTGGAAGCGGAAAACGAGACTGATAAAGCAAACGCTTCTGCCTTGTGTTCCATCGATTACCTATACATACCGATTCTAATAAAAAGGAGTAGAATTATGAAAAAGAATTTATCCCTATTATTCATACTGACTTCCATGCTGTTCCCGGCTTGTGAAAATGAACTGCCATACATGAACAAGCCACAAGCTCCGCAACTTCTGATGAATGCTTTTCTCGAGGCCGGAAAGGAAGAGAACGAAGTGTTCCTGCGCATGATCGAGGCTGACGAGTTGCAGGCGGATTATGTTTCCAATGGTTCCATTACCGTATATGTCAACGGCGAAAAGACCGAAACAGCACAAGTGGAGAAGGTCTATGCCTTTTCCGGTGATCCCAATTGCAAATTGAAAACCCCTTTCCGCCCCGGTGATCACATTCGCCTTGAAGCGACAGCCGAAGACGGGCAATACCGGGCTGGCTGTGAGATGGAAATTCCGTTACCGATCGAGGAAGCCATCCGTGTAGATACACTCCGTACGCAACTGAGAGGTGGTTCCAGTATGGAGGATTGTATGCAATATAAAATAACGATCCATGACCGTCCGAACGAGAAAAATTATTACCGTCTTATTATCGAAGAAAATACATATCGGATATCTTCGGAAGATGGCATCAAATACGGTCCCTTTCCCTTTTATCCTGAAATTATCAACCAAGAGGATATCGTGTTGACTGATGGGCATCTTACGACTGACGACGATGACAAATTCGGCATTTTGGATTGGACTATCCGTAATCTCAGCAATGTTTTCACGGATGGTCGTTTTGAAAATGGTTCGTACACTCTTAAAGTCTACACTTCCATTCCATATATTCGCGAATCAAATAGAAAAGATCATTATTACTTGGATGTTACAGTCCGCTTATTGAGCATATCACAACCGTATTATCGTTATTTGCGTGCGATGAATTGTCTGAATTCGGAAGATTATAACGAAACTTTTATGGAACCGGTCATCGTCCCTCAAAACGTATCGGGTGGCTTAGGTTTTGTCGGAGCCTCCTCCGAGCAGCAGGTAACTTTGCGGATGGTTGATCGTCCGCCGTTATGGTGATTTCATTTCATGGATCGTCAAACTTTATCCCGCAAATGTGATTTTTGTTTTCTTGGAAACTAAAATGGTGAATTCCGGACTGTCCTTTCGTGAAGTTGAATGGAATTGAATGCACGGCAACTTCACGAAAGATAACAATCCGGTTATCATACTAATAGCAGTGAAACCAGGGAATCAATGCATATCTTTGATACTCTGTTCTTCGTAATATTCTTTATTCCGTTTATGCAAATTTTTTAGCTCGAAGGAGAGCATAACCCGGAAGATTCCGATGATTAGCAAAGTATACGCGATCATATAAACAAGGGATAACGCTCCGAGGCCCGGTTGCCAGATAATGCCGATGCTGCAAAGAATTGCCAATACGCCGAAAGCCATATACCAGCCCCAATTGTGTGTTCCATAACGTTTCAGATCCATAGCGTAGCCGGTTGAAGCGAAACCACGGAACATCAGCCAGAAGGCAACGATGAAAGGCAGTACCGCCATGCTCAGGCCGATATTGGCCATTAGATAAATACCTAAAATCAGGTCGATGATACCACTTGCCAAATACCAACCCCAACTGGAAATGTTCTTTTTATTGGTGACGGCAAAAAGAATTTCCAGCGTACCGCTGACAAACATGGATACACTAAACAAAACACTTAGTGCGACATAACTTGCCAGCGGTGTGAACATCAGGCAGATTGCAATAAGGATATAAAGCAGGCCTAGAAGTAGGGAAACCCACCAGTTTTTTACTCCGAAGTTGATTGTGTCAATAAAACTCTTCATAATAAATTCGTTTTTTAATTATTTTGAAATCTACTTTGTAACAAACCTTTGGAAAGAAAAGTTTCACCGGGCCGGTAAAGTGAATTATTTTTAATACATTTGTCCTCCATTATATTTATTAAGGGTTTATGATTTTGGACTTATGATTTATATTGATACATGGTTCCGGAATCATAAATCATAAATCATAAAAAATTATGAAAGGTATTGTTTTAGCAGCAGGATCCGGTACGCGATTGTATCCGATAACCAAAGGGGTTTCAAAACAGTTATTGCCTATTTATGATAAACCGATGATCTATTATCCGGTATCGGTGTTGATGCTGGCAGGAATACGTAAAATATTGGTGATATCCACTCCGCAGGATCTTCCTGGTTTTCGTCGTCTACTAGGAGACGGTTCCGATTATGGCGTTCGTTTCGAGTATGCCGAACAACCTTCACCAGATGGATTGGCACAAGCTTTTTTAATAGGGGAGGAGTTTATTGGAAATGATTCCGTTTGCCTGGTCTTGGGCGACAATATCTTTTACGGGCAGAGCTTCACTGCCATGTTAAAAAGTGCCGTAGCCAATGCAGAAAACGAACAAAAAGCAACAGTCTTCGGTTATTACGTCAATGATCCGGAACGCTATGGCGTGGCCGAATTCGATGAGGCGGGAAATGTGTTAAGTATTGAAGAAAAACCTGCATGTCCGAAATCGAATTATGCGGTTGTCGGCCTTTATTTCTATCCGAACAAAGTGGTAGAAGTAGCCAAGCAGATTAAACCTTCCGCCCGTGGAGAACTGGAGATTACGACAGTCAACCAGGAATTCCTAAAGGACGAGGATTTGAAAGTCCAGCTCTTAGGGCGCGGTTTTGCATGGCTTGACACCGGTACGCACGATTCTCTTTCCGAAGCCTCTACTTTTGTCGAGGTTATAGAGAAACGGCAAGGGTTGAAGATTGCTTGTTTAGAAGAAGTCGCTTACCGGAATGGTTGGATCGATGAAGAACGGTTGAGGCAGATTGCCGCTCCAATGCTGAAGAATCAGTATGGACAATATCTGCTGAATTTGATAAAAGATAGAGAATGAATAAGGATAGTAAAATATTTGTCGCCGGCCATCGAGGCCTGGTCGGTTCTGCCATTCTGAAAAATCTGAAAGCAAAAGGTTACACGAACTTTGTCCTGCGTACGCATGCGGAACTGGATTTGACCGATCAGCAGGCCGTTCATGATTTCTTTGCAGCCGAGAGGCCGGAATATGTGTTCCTGTCGGCCGCCCATGTCGGAGGGATTATGGCGAACAGCCGCTACCGGGCTGACTTTATTTACGAGAATCTGATGATTCAGAACAATGTGATTCATGCTTCTTATCAGAATAAGGTAAAGAAACTCCTGTTCTTGGGAAGTACTTGTATTTATCCGGGAAATGCTCCACAGCCGATGCCGGAGGATTGTTTGCTCACTTCGCCTCTCGAATATACGAATGAACCCTATGCGATTGCCAAGATTGCCGGGATCAAGATGTGTGAGAGTTATAACTTGCAATATGGGACTAATTATATCGCAGTGATGCCGACTAACCTGTATGGGCCGAATGATAATTTTAACTTGGAGACTTCACATGTGTTACCGGCCATGATTCGCAAAGTACATTTAGGCAAATGTCTTTCCGAAGGGGATTGGGGTTCTGTCCGGAAAGATCTGAACGCGCGTCCGGTTGAAAACATATCCGGTGATGCTTCCGAATCCGAAATATTGGATATTCTTGGCAAGTACGGTATTTATCCAGGTAAAGTGGAGTTGTGGGGAACAGGCAAACCACTTCGTGAGTTTCTTTGGAGCGAGGAGATGGCAGATGCTTCCGTGTATGTAATGGAGAAGGTCGATTTTGCCGATGTTTGTCCTGCCACCGGCGATATCCGGAATACGCATATTAATATAGGTACTGGAAAAGAACTTTCTATCCGTGAAGTGGCTTTCCTGATCCGGGAAAAGATTGGTTTTACAGGTGAGATCGTATTTAATTCTTCCAAGCCGGATGGAACGATGCGTAAACTGACAGATGTCACGAAGTTGCATGCCTTGGGCTGGCACCATACGATCGAAATAGACGAAGGGGTTGAACGCCTTTATAGCTGGTACTTGCAGCATTTATGATTTGAGATTTATGATTTATGATCAACGCATAAATCATAAATCTCAAATCATAAATCTGGAAACATAATAT
>DXRF01000143.1 GCA_019411205.1 Parabacteroides sp.
GTATTGTTATTTGTTGTTAGAATATTGTTCAATAGTAATTAAAGTAAGAAGCTCCGTCGAAGTGATTCGCCGGAGCTTTGTGTTTTTTTAAGCGGACAGCCGGACGTTTTTTACTGTCCTCCCATAATATCCAGCAGTTCGTTGGTGATGGCCTGCTGGCGGGTTTTGTTATATTGCAAGGTCAATTCCTGGATCAGGTCGTTGGCATTGTCGTTGGCCGTTTGCATTGCCATCATACGGGCGGCATGCTCGGATGTCGTTGTGTCGAGCAGTGTTGTGTAGATCGTCAGGTTGAGTAGCTTCGGGAAAAGCAATGCCTGAAGGCTTTCTGGCGATGGTTCCAGGATGTAATCGGTTGTCGGGGCAGTGTTTTCAACCGAGGCCTGTGGCAGGGTGACCGGCAGATAGACTTTATGGGTCAATACCTGTGTGGCCATATTCTTGAAATGATGGTAAAGCAGCTCCACCCGGTCGGCCTTACCCGAAGAAAAGAGTTCCATCAGTTTTCCTGCGAGGCGGACAGCCTCTTCGTACGAAGGTTTCTCTCCTAAATGCAGGAAATCGTCTTCAGTCGTATAGCCTGCCTTGTGCAATTCGTCGGCTATCTTTTTCCCGACGGGATAGAGACGGACGGAGATGCGTTGTGCTTCTAATTCGTGCAGACGGGCGGATAGCTCTTTCCATACGTTGGCATTGAACGTGCCGCATAGCCCGCTGCTGGATGAGAAAACGGCGATAACGACCTGTTTCACCTCACGCTTTTCAGTGTAAGGTGATTCCAAGTCGCATTCCGCATCTAAAAGACCGTTTAAGATGGAGGAAAGCTTGTTTGCATAGAGAAGTGTGTGCTCGGTTTGTGCCTGGGTATGATGGAGCTTCGCCGAAGAAACCATTTTCATGGCTGCGGTGATCTTCTGTGTGCTCCGGATAGAGGCGATCCGAACTTTTATTTCTTTTAGTGATGCCATAGTTTCTTTTTTAATTGACAATAGACGATTGATAATTGACAATTAGGTGTCGCTTATCGCAATTGTCTGTTGTCAATTGTCCATTTTCAATTGTTTCGCTGTTTCTTCTAGTTTTTTCCGGATATCGTCGTCGATGGTTCCGGTTTTCAGGATGTCCAGTACATCGTGCTGGTGTGATGTGTGCAGTGCGTGCAGGAATTCCTTTTCGAAGTCGTGCACTTTATCCAATGGGACTCCTTTCAGCAATCCCTGTGTACCGCAGTAGAGGATGGCGATCTGCTCTTCTACAGGCATCGGGCTGTATTGGGGTTGTATCAGCAGTTGCGTGTTCTTTTGCCCCTTGTCGATCGTGAAAGCTGTAACGGCATCCATCTCACCGCCGAATTTGGAAAACGATTCCAGTTCGCGGAACTGTGCCTGGTCGATCTTCAGTGTCCCGGCCACCTTCTTCATTGCTTTCAGCTGGGCGTTACCACCCACACGGGATACCGAGATACCAACGTTGATCGCCGGACGGTTCCCTTGGTTGAAGAGGTCGGTTTCGAGGAAGATCTGCCCGTCGGTAATGGAAATGACGTTCGTCGGGATATAGGCAGACACGTCTCCAGCCTGGGTTTCGATGATTGGCAGGGCAGTCAGGGAACCTCCGCCTTTCACCTTGTCCTTCATGCTGTCCGGCAGGTCGTTCATCTGCCGGGCCACTTCGGGCTGGTTGATGATCTTGGCTGCCCGTTCGAGCAGACGGGAATGAAGGTAGAAGATGTCTCCCGGATACGCCTCGCGTCCGGAAGGACGGCGCAGGATCAGGGAGACCTCTCGATAGGCTACCGCCTGTTTCGAAAGATCGTCGTAGACAACCAAAGCATGACGTCCGCTGTCCCGGAAATATTCGCCGATGGCGGCACCCGCAAAAGGAGCGAAATATTGCATGGCTGCCGGATCGGATGCTGTCGCGCTGACAACGATCGTATAATCCATCGCGCCTTTTTCCTGCAATGTGTTGACAAGTGAGGCGACGGTAGAACCCTTCTGTCCGATTGCTACATAAATGCAGTAGACCGGGTTGCCGGCTTCGTAGTTGCCACGCTGGTTGATGATCGTGTCGATGGCAATGGAGGTCTTTCCGGTCTGGCGGTCTCCGATGATCAGTTCGCGTTGTCCGCGTCCGATCGGGATCATCGCATCGACAGCCTTGATACCGGTCTGTAACGGTTCGTTGACGGGCTGGCGGAAGATAACCCCCGGCGCCTTGCGTTCGAGTGGCATCTCGCAGGTTTCTCCCGTGATTTCCCCTTTTCCGTCGATAGGGTTTCCAAGCGGATCGATCACACGTCCGATCATTCCTTCGCTGACATTGATGGAGGCGATACGTCCTGTACGTTTGACGATGTCGCCTTCCTTTACCTGATCTGTCGGTCCCAGCAGGACAGCTCCCACGTTGTCCTCTTCCAAGTTCATCACGATCGCTTCCATCCCGTTGTCGAACTGCAGGAGTTCGTTAGCCTCGGCATTGTCGAGACCATAGATCCGGGCTACGCCATCGCTCACCTGGAGCACCGTACCTACTTCTTCCGTCCGGATACCGGTACTGATCCCTTCCAATTGCTGGCGCAGGATGGCGGAAACTTCACTCACTTTTATCTGATCTGTCATACTTCTTTCTGTTTTTATCTGTTTTCGAGTAACCGGCTACGGATGTCCCGTAGCTGTGTCGCATAGCTGGCATCTATCCGGTAGTTCCCGATACGCAGGCGGAAACCGCCGATCAGTTCCGGTTGTACGATGCCGGAAAATTCGATGGTGCTGCCTGTCTCTTCCTTCAGCTTGTCCTGGAGATGTACTTTCACCTCCTCGCTTACCGGAACTGCGGTACTGAACTGCACGCGGGTGATGCGTTTGTCTTTCCGGTACAGGTGGATATAGATATGCGCCATGAAGAGCAGGAGACTTTCCCGTTTATGTTCCAGTACGAGGTGCATGAAACGTTCATACAAGTCGGAGACCTCTATGCCGCCTGCCGCTGTCAGCAGCTTGAGCTTTTCCTCTGCCGGGAGGATCGGATTGCCAAGGGCGACCCGCAGTCCGGGTTCGAGTGAGAAGCTGTCTGCCAGCATCTTCATATCATCGTATACCCGCGTTTCCAGTCCTTTCTCCTTTGCGAGGGAGAAAAGGGCTTTCGCATACCGGGAAGAGATTGTTCCTATATCCATACGTTACGATTTACAAAACGATACCTCATCCAACAGCCGGTCGATGATTTGTTGTTGTTCCTTGTCGCGGCTGATCTTTTCTTTCATCACCTTCTCTGCTATGGCGATCGAAAGGTCGGCAATCTCGGAACGGACCTCGCGGATTGCTTTCTCCTTCTCTTCGCGGATACGTCGGGCTGCCTCTTCCACCTGCAAACGAGTTTCGGCGGCAGCTTTCCGGTGAGCTTCGTCGATGATTTGTTCCTTTTCGGCAAAGGCTTCTTTCAGGATGGCATTCTGTTTTTCCTTTGCTTCGGCAAGTATCCGGGCTCCTTCAGCCTGGATATTAGCAAGCTGTTCATTTGCCTGTCGGGCCGTCTCAAGAGAGTTGTCGATGTAGGCTTTCCGTTGTTCCACTGCCTTGATGATGACAGGGAATCCGTATTTGGAAAGGATGACAAAGACAATCCCGAATGAAACGATCATCCAGAACAGAAGTCCCGAATCCGGTGTTAATAATGACATAACCTGTTACTTTTTATTGGAACAAAGCCAGGAAACATACCACGATGGCAAACAATGCCACACCTTCAACCAAAGCACCCATGATCAACATCGAAGTACGGATTTCGCCTGCTGCAGACGGTTGGCGGCCGATTGCTTCGACAGCTCCTTTTCCGATCAGACCGATACCTATACCTGCACCGATAGCGGCAAATCCCGCTCCGATTGTTGCTCCCATCTTCGCTATGCCCATTCCGGCAGCTGCTTGTAATAAAATAGTCGATAACATAGTGTTTTAAACTTTAAATTAGTAACCTGATATATTTAATCTTTAACCTTAGCCAAACCTATATAATTGGCTGACAATAATGTGAATATATATGCTTGCAGACAAGCTACCAGCAATTCCAAACAGTTCATGAACGCGCAGAACAACACCGAAACGATCGTCATTCCGAAATTCACCAGTAACCCCATCGATACCGTGATAAAGATCAGGCAGGTGAGGGCGAGGATGATCGTATGTCCCGCCATGATATTGGCAAACAGACGGATCATTAGGGCGAACGGCTTGGTGAATACGCCGAAAAACTCGACAAAGGGCATGATCGGCAACGGCAGTTTCAGGTAGATCGGCGCTTTGGGCCAAAATATCTCTTTCCAGTATTCCTTTGTCGCAAACAGATTGACAGCGATAAACGTACATCCCGCCAAGACGGCTGTGACCGCAATGTTGCCGGTGATGTTGGCCCCTCCCGGAAAGACCGGGATGATTCCGATCAGATTGTTGATCAGGATAAAGAAGAAAACCGTCAGCAGATAAGAGGAAAACGGCTTGTACTCTTCTTTGCCGATCGACTCCTTGATGACGCCGTCTTGTATGTAGGAAATAATCATTTCCATCAGGCCGGTAAACCCACTCGGAACCTGGTTCGGATGTCTCTTGTACCAACGGGCGGTCCGTAGAACTACGAACAGCAGGATGCCGCAACTCAGGAACAGGCCGCAAACATTTTTGGTCAGCGACAAGTCGACCGGGCGCACCTCTTCTCCGCGGCTGTTCTTTTCCACCACCTTGCCGGCGTGTTCACCTTCGGTGGCGATATAGTAGTTGTGATATGCCTGGCCGTGATGTAAATGGTGGGAGAGGAACATGTCCCATCCGCGCTCCTCACTTCTGACCAGCACCGGCAGGGAGATGGCGATCTCCTTTCCGTTCCATTCGGTAATATGCCAGGTGTAAGCGTCCTGGATATGCGAAAAGACAATATCCTGGACATCGATGCCTTCCTCTTTGGAATCTGCATGAGCCGGGGCCAGAAAACAGAGCCACATCAGCAATACTATCCATATCAACCTATTATTTTTGATATTGTTCATCATTTTCCTTTTTCTCTCTTTTCATTCTTTTCTTCTCAAACAGATAAACCGTATACGTTTCCAATCCCAAATAGATAAAATAGAAAAGCATCAGGGTAAAGCCGAACATCCTCAGGTTTTCTCTGACCAGTGCGGCATAAAGCCACAAGAAAACAACGGCAAGGGTGAACTTGCAGAAACGGACTACCATGAAAGCGGTAATTGTCACATCGCCGTTTTTTCTTTTCTTCCGGTCAAGTATATAGGTCATCACGATTGCCATCACCCAGTAAAAGATCGGAATGGAAGGATACCATTTGAAATAATGATCCGGCCAGATCGTGTACAATAATCCTCCTAACGTCACACCGATGGCTGCATTGACAAATGTAATCAATCCCATCAGCTTTAATTTTAACCACCCAGTCATGTCGTATACTTTTATTTATTCGATGCAAACAGATATGTAATCATCCTTAACCTCTACGAATCCGCTCTTGATAGCCTGTTCGCCTCTTTTACCATCGTTTTCGTATTGGATGGTTCCCTGGTGGAGGGCGGCTATCAGTGGGGCATGATGGGGGAGGATATCAAATGAACCGGCTGTTCCCGGGAAGGAA
Source organism: Parabacteroides sp. (assembly GCA_019411205.1). Lineage (GTDB taxonomy): Bacteria > Bacteroidota > Bacteroidia > Bacteroidales > Tannerellaceae > Parabacteroides. The sequence goes on from DXRF01000143.1 coordinate 5,641, forward strand.
ACACGTTCTGCTTCGCCTTCGAAAAGAATGCCGTCCGGTGATACAATTTCCAGTTTCATATCCGTTTTAGTTTGCTTGTTCTGCCAATCGCTTTGCTTTTTCCATCACGTCCTCGATCGTGCCTACGTTTAGGAAGGCCTGTTCGGGGATGTCGTCCGTTTCTCCGTCCATGATCATCTTGAATCCCCGGATCGTATCTTCGATGGAGACCATGACGCCTGGCACGCCGGTGAATTGTTCCGCCACGGAGAACGGCTGTGAAAGGAAACGCTGTACGCGGCGGGCGCGGTTGACGGTCAGACGGTCTTCGTCGGAAAGCTCTTCCATACCGAGGATCGAGATGATATCCTGCAACTCCTTGTTGCGTTGGAGGATTTGTTTCACGCGCTGTGCCGTTTCGTAATGCTCTTTACCCACGATCAACGGGTCCAGGATGCGCGAAGTGGATTCCAGCGGGTCGACGGCCGGATAGATACCGAGTTCGGTGATCTTACGGCTCAATACCGTGGTGGCATCCAGGTGCGTAAAGGTCGTTGCCGGCGCCGGGTCCGTCAAGTCGTCTGCGGGCACATAAACTGCCTGAACGGAAGTGATGGAGCCTTTCTTGGTGGAAGTGATGCGTTCTTGCATGGCTCCCATCTCGGTGGCCAGTGTCGGTTGGTAACCGACGGCAGACGGCATACGTCCCAATAGGGCGGATACCTCCGAACCGGCCTGCGTAAACCGGAAGATGTTGTCGATAAAGAAAAGAATGTCTTTCGTTTCCCCTTCTGCCGCCAGGTCACGGAAAGACTCGGCGATCGTCAGTCCCGAAAGGGCTACCGAAGAGCGGGCTCCCGGCGGTTCGTTCATCTGGCCGAAGACCAGTGTCGCCTGCGACTTGGCCAGTTCGTCGTAATCGATCTTGGACAAATCCCAATGGCCTGCCTCCATGCTTTTCTTGAATTCTTCGCCGTAGCGGATGACTCCGGATTGGATCATCTCGCGCAACAGGTCGTTTCCTTCGCGTGTGCGTTCACCCACACCGGCAAAGACGGAAAATCCGTTGTTCTTCTTCGCGATGTTGTTGATCAGTTCCATGATAAGAACCGTCTTTCCTACGCCGGCTCCTCCGAACAGACCGATCTTGCCTCCTTTGGAATAGGGTTCGAGCAGGTCGATCACCTTGATGCCGGTATACAAGACTTCACGGCTGGTGGTCAGGTCCTCGAACTTGGGCGGTTCGCGATGGATCGGAAGGGACCCTTTCTTGTCGAGTTCGGTCATTCCGTCGATGGGGTTTCCCGTTACGTTCATCAAACGCCCTTTTACCTGGTCGCCGACCGGCATCGTGATGGGCGAACCGTGTGAAATGGCTTCCATTCCTCTCTTCAGTCCGTCTGTCGTGTCCATCGCTACGGTGCGGACCGTGTTTTCCCCAATATGCTGCTGGACTTCCACAATCAGGATTTTGCCATTGGGGCGGGTTATCTCCATTGCGTCGTGGATGCGGGGAAGTGTTATCTTTTCTTCCTTGTCATTATCGAAATGAATGTCCACGACCGGACCGATAACTTGTGAGATATAACCTTTTATTTCTCCCATACAATCTCTTTTTTCCTTAATCCTATTCAAATCTTCGGTTGCAATATTACGAATTATGAATTTCTGAAAACCGGAAATATTACTTTTTGAGTCTTTTTGTACTTAGTTAAATATTCAACTAATTTCAACCTCTTCTGAAATGAACCAATCGAGTTCTGAAATAAACCAAAATGGCAGGAATAGCTTATTTTGTAAATCGTAGAGATAGAAGATTCTAAGCTGGATATGACGCTTTGCCGGTGGAAAACGGGTGAAATGTTTTACTTTGTTAAATAAAAAGGATTACTCATTTGTTTTTTCTACCTTTGCAACCGGATTATGGTGTAACCGTGTTTGCTTCCGCTGACGGTTAGTAAAAGGGAATCCGGTGAAAGTCCGGAGCTGTACCCGTAGCTG
>DXRF01000144.1 GCA_019411205.1 Parabacteroides sp.
AGGACTATTAGAGATTAATGGTTATGAAGAAGGCGGGCGTTCCGGTAAAACGGTACGTCCGCCTCTCTTATTTCCCAACAAAATTGGCAATTAGCAATTGGCAATTGACAATTGTTTGCTACTTTAGTGCCGAAAATAAAAAGACATGATAACGGAAGAATTAAAACAACTTTACCAGACACATACCGGCTCGCCGGCAACTGATATAACCGAACTATCCTCTTCCGGCTCTAACCGCCGGTATTTCAGATTGTCAGGTCCCGTTTCTCTGATCGGGGTAAGCGGAACTTCCATAGAAGAAAACAATGCCTTTATTTATATGGCCGCGCATTTCCGGAAAAAAGGATTGCCCGTTCCTCAGGTTTATAGCTGGTCGGATGATAAATCGTTCTATCTCCAGGAAGACCTGGGCGATACCTTGCTCTTTCATTCAATCGAGAAAGGCCGGAAAAGTTGTTTTTTCGACGAGACGGAAAAATCTTTGCTGCACAAGACAATCACGCTTCTGCCAACCCTGCAGTTTAAAGGTGCGGAGGGTTTCGACTTCAGCCAATGCTATCCTCAACCCGAATTCAACAGACGTTCGATCCTCTGGGACTTGAACTATTTCAAATACTGTTTCTTGAAAGCTACCGGTATGGAATTTCAGGAAAATCTTTTGGAAGATGATTTCCAGAAAATGAGTGATGTCCTGCTGCAAGATTGTACGCAGACATTCATGTACCGGGATTTCCAGTCACGCAACGTGATGGTAAAAAATAACGAGCCCTGGTTCATTGATTTCCAAGGGGGACGTAAAGGCCCGATCTACTATGATGTCGCCTCTTTCCTATGGCAGGCGAAAGCCAAATATCCGGCTGAATTGAGACAGGAATTGATAGCCGACTATTTGCAAGCACTACGCGGGTATATGGAAATAGACGAAAAACACTTCTTCCGGCAGTTGCGCCATTTCGTTCTTTTCAGGACTTTACAGGTTTTGGGCGCCTACGGTTTCCGGGGATATTTCGAAAAGAAACCGCATTTCATCCAAAGTGTCCCATTCGCGATCGACAACCTCCGGCAACTTTTGAAAGAAGATTATCCGGAGTATCCCTATTTATGTACCGTACTACGGGATCTGACGAACCTGTCCCAATTCTATGACGACATCCAGAAGCATACGCTCAAAGTCAAGATTGTCAGCTTTGCCTATAAAAAAGGAATTCCCAACGATCCGAGTGGTAATGGTGGCGGATTTGTCTTTGACTGTCGCGCCATCAATAACCCTGGTAAATACGAACGTTACAATCATTTTACCGGATTGGACGAGCCTGTGATCCGTTTTCTCGAAGAAGACGGAGAGATCACTCGTTTCCTGGATCATGCTTACGAAATTGTGGATGCATCTGTCAAACGTTACATGGACCGGGGCTTCACCAATCTGATGATTTGCTTCGGCTGCACGGGGGGCCAACACCGTTCGGTCTACTCCGCCCAGCATATGGCGGAACATATTCATTCTAAGTTCGGTGTCCGGGTAGACCTCGTACACAGGGAACAAAACATTGAACAACTCTTTAACGCAATATTATGAAAGCAATGATTTTCGCAGCCGGTTTGGGAACACGCCTCAAACCGCTGACCGACAGCACTCCGAAAGCATTACTTCCTATCAACGGAAAACCTATGCTCGAACATGTAATCCTTAAATTGAAAGATTCCGGTTTTCACCAGATAGTCATCAACATTCATCATTTGGGAGATCAGATCATCGACTTCCTGGCAGCCAACAATAATTTCGGTATCCAGATTCATATTTCCGACGAGCGGGATTACCTGCTCGATACCGGTGGGGGAATCAAACATGCCGCCGCCTTTTTACAAGGTAACGAGCCGTTTTTGATACATAATGTCGACATCCTGTCCGACATCGACCTCCGTGCGCTTTACAATCATCATGTAGAGACAAATCCGTTGGCAACATTATTGGTCAGCAAACGCAACACCTCCCGCTATCTACTTTTCAATAAGGAAAATAAACTATGTGGTTGGCGCAACCGTGAGACGGGCGAAGTAAAGTCGTTCTACCCCGATTTCGACCCGAACCAATATAACGAATATGCTTTCAGCGGGATACATGTACTGTCTCCTAAAATATTCGACTGGATGGAAGAATGGACCGGCAAGTTCCCGATCATCAACTTCTACCTCTCCATCTGCGCCAGAACCAACATCCACGCCTACGCAGACGAAAACCTTCACCTGATAGATGTCGGCAAACCAGAAACATTGCAGGCGGCTGAGATGTGGATGAAAACAAACACGTAGCCATTTAGCGATTGTTCGTTAAATTAAAAGGTATCGAATTGAAATTAATCATAATAATTCGATACCTTTGCTACGAAAGATATAATCTGAACATCTTATATGAAGAAAAAACTTAATCTATTCATTATCATACTTGGCATTAGTCTCTTATCCGCCACAGCCCAGGTCTATCCCGTCCGGCCTCAACTATCCGATAAGAATTCTTTTTCCATGATCCTGCTGCCTGATCCGCAGAGTTATAACAAGTTTGATGCTAACCAACCGTTGTTTGAACTACAGACAGCCTGGATAGCCAACAACATCGGATCGCTGAACATCAAGGGAGTTCTGTGTACTGGTGATTTGGTTGAGCAGAACGAGATACGGATTCCGGACGGCATAAACGGAAATCAGACAAGCGAAGAGCAATGGCAGGCCGCGTCCAGGGCATTCGAACGGCTCGACGACAAAATATCTTATGTCATTTGTACCGGGAACCACGATTACGGATACGAGAAAGCCGAAAACCGTCTCTGCCACCTACCCGATTACTTTCCTTCTGAACGGAATAGCTGTTGGAAAAAGTCATTGGTCGAGACAGGACTGAACTACCAAGGCATTCCGACTCTTGAAAATGCAGCCTATGAGTTCGAGACAGACACATGGGGAAAACTATTAGTCATCTCGCTCGAATTTGCTCCACGTGACGAGGCGATAGAATGGGCGATTAAAGTTACCAGCAAAGACAAATACAAAAATCATAAAGTGATTCTGCTGACGCACTCCTATATGTCAGCAGAAGCCAGGCGCCATGCCAAGGAGGGTTACAAAATATCACCCGCCAATTACGGAGAAACCATTTGGCAGAAACTGGTCTATCCTTCTTCCAACATCTGTATGGTGATATGTGGACATGAATGCAAGATAACAGACTACAAAGGCAATGTCAGCTTCCGGACCGACAAAAACAGCACGGGCAAGAATGTAGCCCAAATGATGTTCAATGCCCAGACCGCCGACGGGCAATGGCATGGCAACGGAGGTGACTGCTGGCTCCGCATCATGGAATTTATGCCGAACGGGAAGACAATCAAGATCAAGACATTTTCTCCCTTATTCGCACTTTCTCCCCTGACATCCGAAAAGGCATGGAGAACAGATGCATACGATCAGTTCGACATCACGATCGAGTAAAGAATTCATAAACAAAAACCATCTAAAGATGAAACAATTTCTTATTATCCTTTCACTTGTGCTCGGATGTCTGCAACCAGGCTACGCACAGAAACCCATCTTGAAGTTCAATAAAGACGGCAAATTCAAAATCGTACAGTTCACGGACGTACATTACATTCACGGAAATCCCAAGTCAGCCGTTTCCCTCGAACGCATCAACGAAGTGCTGGATACAGAAAAGCCGGATTTAGTGCTATTCACAGGTGATATCATCTACGGCCAGCCAGCAGAGGAAGGGATGCGCACGATATTGAATTTAGCCGCCAACCGCAAAATTCCTTTTGGAGTGACATTCGGCAATCACGATGACGAACAGGGACTTACCCGTACCCAACTATTCGATATCATACAGACGATTCCTTACAACCTGACCGATTCCGTAGCCGGAATCGTAGGAGCAACCAACTTTATTCTTCCTCTGAAATCGTCTGATGGGAAAAAAGATGCAGCCATCCTATATTGTCTGGACTCGCATTCATATTCACAGATCAAAGGAATAGGCGGCTACGATTACATCAAGTTCGACCAGATTCGATGGTATCGTGAAAACAGCGCGAAATATACGAAGCAAAATGGCGACACTCCCCTGCCCTCGCTGGCATTCTTCCACATCGCCCTGCCGGAATACAACCAGGCAGCATCAGACGAAACAGCCATCTTGATCGGAACACGGAAAGAAAAAGCCTGCGCCCCACAACTGAACTCCGGCATGTTCGCCTCGATGAAAGAAATGGGGGATATGTTAGGTGTATTTGTCGGGCACGATCATGATGACGACTATGCAGTTTTCTGGAAAGGTATCCTGCTTGCCTATGGCCGTTACACCGGTGGTGACACGGTGTACAACAACCTTAGCAACGGTGCCCGCGTAATCGAAATGACCGAAGGATCAACCAAGTTCAAAACCTGGATTCGCCTGAAAGGAGGAGAGGTGATCAACCCAGTAAACTATCCTTCGGATTTCATCAAAAAGAAAGACTAAAACGGTTTCAACACCACTCCCAAGCTCTTCTTGCCGTCCATCTTGATCACGATCGGTCTATCAAAACGGACATGGCGGAGGTATTCGGTTTCCTCCGCCGCAGGTAAGGAATTCAGATATTCCTCATCGAACCAGCCATCCCCCTTAAACGGATTGATCGTGAAATAGCCGACACCAAACGAGGTCAGATTCTGGAAGAAATGCGTTCCCTGACTCGGATCTACACGATAGTTTTCCAATCCGCATTCTACAATGACACGTGCATTGCTGATATGCGGCCATTTCACAGGAATGCCCAGCCAGGAGTCACTACTCCCCCAACGGCCGGGACCGACCAGTACATAATTCTTTTCTTCAGCGGAGAATTTCCGGTTCATCTTCTCGATATCGTAAGCAATCAACTGATTATTGGAAGAGCTGAAAGCTCCGGTCTTCACATATATAATATCCTGTACATCCGTCACAATGCCATGTCCTAAGACACTGGTCGACGAAAGTATCGTATCCTCCTCCCCAACGAGTGTCAAGTCTTCTTCCATCACCTCCTTGTTGTCCACAATCGGGCGAATCTGCAACAGATAGAAGGTAGCCGTAGGGGCGGTTTGCGAACCGCTCTTGCCAGAACCATCCTTATTTGAATCAAGATTCTGCGGATCGATATTAACTGCAAATTCAATTTCTATAGGACGTCCCATCTCATCCTGCCCGACATGCAAGATCTGATCAAGCGTATCAGCAAGCGGGAACACGTCATGCTGAAGGATATTGACGAAAGACAATATCTTGCGGCCGCCGGGATAGTAACCATCACGAATGATCTGGTCATAAGGATCGTAGGTTGAGACAATGAACTTCAGCGAACCGTCCGCATCGGCATCTTTCAGGTTCAGGCGAAGCAGGTTAAACGAATCATCAACCGAAAATTGCTCTGTCAGGTTCTTCAGATCGAGTGCATAATAACGGGTCTGCGTCTCACGTAGTGCAAAGTCCATCGTGCTCATTTGCAAAATATTATGAGGATGACGAGGAGAAAAGCGTAATGTCTGCCCACCGTCTACGATGTACTTACCAAGACCTAAAGCGATATTGGCAATACCATCTTCCGCCTTTTCGTTTCCAATCGGGTAGAAATTCAACGAACGTGCAACACCTGAAATAGTCGGATAGAAACGATCATTGTACCGGTTCCCCACCACTTCCTGTAAAACGATCGCCATCTTTTCCTGGTCGATAAGATTCGATGTTGCCGTCATATATGCCTTGCTGTCACGATAGAAGACAGAAGCGTAGACGGCTTTGATCGCATCGCTTAATGTACGGAGCATATCATATTTATCTTCCAGTTTGGGTACCATGTAAGTAGAATAAATCCCGGCAAACGGCTGATAATGGGAATCCTCCAGAAGGCTGGACGACCGGACGGCAATCGGACTTTTGACAACATCGAAAAACGCCATCAGATCTTCAATCAGACGGGCGGGAAGACTGGCACGCAGGAAATATTTCAGGATCGTTTCATCATCCACATCGCTCAAAGCGACCGGATACAGTTCGTTTGTCTCCATAAACTCGTCGAAGATGTCCGTACAGATCACAACCGTCTTCGGAATAGTCACAGCAAAATGATCGTGTTCCAATTTGGGATAACGCTTCACCATCGCCCCGATGAATGCCAGGCCCCTGCCCTTTCCTCCCAGTGAACCGTCACCTATACGGGCAAAGTTGCTATATTCGTCAAAGCGCTCCTTCTGATAGACCGCAACGACACCGGAATTCTTCATCCGGCGGTACTGTACAATCAAATCGAAAATCAGCTTACGCGCCTCATCCATATCTTTATAGTCGCTCACGTCTACACGTTTCAACACCTCTGCCGGTGGAAACATGGCACGGGAATAGAAAAAGCGGGAGAAATGATTACGGCTCAGATGGTAAACCAGCGAATCGTCGGGTATCTGAAAGACCTTTTTTTGCAAATCCTTCAAGTCCTTGATACGCATGATCTCCTCCTTCGTCTGCGGATTCAGGATAACAAAGTCCCCAAAACCGAAACGCTGCATGATCTTCTTCCTCAGATCTTGCGGATAACTCTTGGAATTCTTATCGATAAAAGAAGCTCCCAACTCCTTTGCATATACTTTATTGCCAACCTCCGATGATTCCAGTACAAAAGGAATAATCAGGCCGGTCTTCCGCACATACTGCCCGAACTTGTATCCGGCGTAAGGATCTTTCACACCATTGTGCATGAAACTCATATCCGAAATGATCCCTAACATATTATCGCGATACTGGTTAAAGATGCGGACAGCCTCCTCATAAGTACGCGCCAACTTGATCTTGGGACGCCCTCGCATACGGAGCGTACGCTGGTGGTCGTTCAATGCCTCCTTCGCAAACATCTGGCTCTGTTCCAACACGAACTTATACAGATGCGGCAAAGCCGAAGAGTAGAAACGGACGGAATCTTCCACCAACAGAATAATCTGTACACCGACGCTGGCCGTGTCATCCGGCGCATTCATCTTGTCCTCGATCAGCTTGATGATGGCAAGCAGCAACTCTGCATTTCCCAACCAGCTGAACACATAGTCGATCGCACTCAAATCTTCATTGGCAATCCGCTTGGAAACCTCTTTCGAGAATGGGGTGAGGACTACGATCGGTATATTGGGGTAATGAATCTTGATCTCCGTCGCCGCCGCGAAAATATCACGGTTATCCATATTCGGCATGCAGATGATCAGTTCGAAATTACGGTTTTTCAACTCGGCAAGTGCCTCCTCCTCTGTCGTCACCTGTGTAAAACGAGGCGGGTAACGAAGGCTGAGTGACGTATATTCGTTGAATATCTGCTCGTCTACTCGCCCATCGTCCTCCAGCATGAAGGCATCGTATTTAGTAGCAATAAGCAATACATTATATATACGCTTATTCATTAGATTGGCGAATGATGTGTCCTTAAACACAAGGTTCTTAAAGTCCGGTATTCCGCTCATAATGATTTGATAGAATTAACAGCTCCAAATGTAAGGAAAAAAACAATCAACCGAAAGTCTGTAACAATATTTGAGCAAGTGGCCCGTCTGTTCCCTCGGCATGGCACAGGCG
>DXRF01000145.1 GCA_019411205.1 Parabacteroides sp.
CTTTGAGGGGGTAGTGCCGGTTACGGCGTGTGAGTTCAAGTCTCATCCTGCGTACATACAGATAGTCCATATAATTAGCTTCAAAGGCTGGTTATATGGATTTTTTTTTATTCAAGCAGCCGATTAGGCTTCACTATTCCTTGGAACAACTGATTATCAAGGTGTGTAAGGTGAAGGCAGATGTCGGGATTGCCTTCACCTTAAAAATCTGCTTTCACCCTGTCTCGTTCTGAAATAGGTTGTTTTATCCTGCTTCGGGTCGACTCGTCCTGCTCCGGGTTGACAGTACTTACCCATGATCTCTTATCCGAAGTGGCATATTCAAGTCAAGAACAAATAGGTATTTGGGTTATCGACCTAAGTCGAATACCTTTTTGCCCTTGGTCAAATACCTTTTCGGCCTTGGTCAAAAAGGCTTTCGACCAAGGGCAAAAGCTTTATGACATTATTGTTTGACGATAGCAGTGCGGCGGTTGTCGCTCTATGACATGCCGTACCCGACTTACTTTTGAGTGTGAAGGCAACCGTAACCGGTGAAGGCACTTTTGGTATTTACATTCATCGGTTAATGGTCTTATAGTTAAACCCTTATGCGCAAAGGTGAAGGCACTCCGCCGATTGTGACGAAAAAACCTCATCCACATTCACATGTAGATGAGGTTATACCAAATCAGTTCATATGAAAACAAACTGAAGTAGACTAATACCTTAAACTTAGGAATAGTTTGTTTGATTAATGTAAGTTCTACACTGTAGAACTATTTCTGCAAATTTAATTATCTTTTTGTTATTATACAAACAACGTCTGTTCGGGTTCATATAAAAAATGATTAAAAAACCTTTGTTGTTTGTTTCCATATCCGGACCATGTAAAAGCCCAGATGCGTAAAGGCGAAAACAAAAGAGATGATCAGCAGGACTTTACTTTCTTCCCAACCGACGGTTTGCTGGTGCCAAAGCCCCGTGATCACACAAAGGATGGCAAGGACGATCCCGATCATATTCAGGGCCAGATGACCGTGGCGGTTCGCCTGATTGTATTCCAATTTGCTATGTTTGATGCCGTAGCACGCATAAATATCCAGCCCGATCAGCATCCATAGCACCAGCCGGATCCAAGTATCGGCCGGTAGGAAAAGCATCATGCACAGGCAAGTGATGATCCCGGCAACCGGAACGAACGGAACCAGAGGAGTCTTGAAGGCGCGGTGTACATCGGGCATTGTCTTTCTGACCACAAGCACACCGGCACAAACCAGGGTGAAGGCGAAAAGGGTTCCGATACTGGTCATCTCACCGGCCAGGCGTGCCGGAACGAAAGCTGCCAGCAAACCGACGAGCACCATGAACAGCAGGTTGCTGCGGGCAGGTGTTCTGAACTTCTCATTGATGTGCGAAAAGAACGGGGGCAACAATCCGTCATGACTCATGCTGAGGAACACGCGGCTCTGTCCTAACAGCGTCACCATGATGACCGAGCAATATCCGAATAGAATGGAAAGGACGATTGCCTTGTTCATCCAGGGATAATCCGGATGAAGCACACCCGAAGCATCTACTTCTCCCATATGTTCGATCGCGATTGCTACGGGAGCGATTCCCTGTTGGCCGCCAAATTCGGAATAATGGGCTACGCCCGTCATGACGTGGGCGAACAGCATATATAATATGGTACATACGAGCAATGAGACGAGGATTCCGATCGGCATATCCCTTTTGGGGTTCTTGGCTTCCTGGGCAGCCGTACTGACAGCGTCGAAACCTAAGAAAGCGAAGAACACGATGGCTGCCCCACGTAGGACACCCGATATCCCGTATTCGCCCAGCGTACCGGTGTTTGCTGGAATATAAGGTACGTAATTGTCCGTATTGATATATTTCCATCCTAAAAAGACGAATATCAGGACGACCGACACTTTCAGGAAGACGATGATTCCGTTAAAGATAGAACTTCCTTCCGTCCCGCGGATCAGGAAGAGGCTCATCAGGACAACGATCAGGAATGCCGGGATATTGACAATCCCTCCATCCCAGGGACAGGCAGTGAATGCTGTCGGAAGGTTGATCCCGAGTCCTTCCAAAAAGACGACGAGATAACGGCTCCAGCTGATGCTGACCGTCGTTGCGGCAACTGTATATTCCAGTACCAGATCCCAACCGATAATCCAAGCGATCAGTTCGCCCATCGTCGCGTATGAGTATGTATAGGCACTTCCGGCAACCGGGATCATCGAAGCAAACTCTGCATAACAAAGTCCGGCAAAGCAACATCCGATTGCTGCAATGGCAAATGAAAGTGTAATGGCCGGTCCTGTATATCCGGCGGCGACTGTTCCGGTTATGGAGAAAAGGCCGGCTCCGATAATGACTCCTACGCCGAGTGCGACCAGACTCCAGGGGCCTAATACCCGTTTTAATGATTTACTTCCTGTTTGATTGGCTTCGGCCTGCAGGGCCTCCAAAGGTTTTTTAATGAATAATCCCATTGTTTATTTGTGCATGTTTATAAATAAGGCACAAAGGTAGGGATTGCCCGGATGATATACAAATGCTAATTGTGGATGGGCAACCGCCTCCATACGAAGCCGGGAATCAACTTCCAGAAGAATACTAAAACAGCATATCTCCAGTCGATTACGGTGCGTCGTTTTTTCCGTTCGATCGCCTTCACAGCTTTTCGGGCAACATATTGAGGGGACATCAGCATCGGGTATTTATCGTTTTTCAACAGATCGGTCTTTACAAACCCGGGACGGATATCCGTGAATACTATCGGGAGTTTTTCCATCCGTGCCAATTGGTCGAGCGCGTCGATATAAGTATTCTGGTAGCGCTTGGTCGCGGAATAGGAGGGAGCGGCTCCCAATCCCTTTGTCCCGGCGATGGAACTGATCACGGCTAATTGGCCGCCGCCATGTTTTTTGAAGTAATCGTATGCGGCAACGACCATTCGTGTGAAACCGACTGTATTTGTTTGGACGGTAGACAATTCGATATCGGAATGCAGCTCTCGGTTCTGGCTGCCGATTCCGGAACTAAGCAAGAATACATCCATTCCGCCGACTCTATCGATTAATTCCGCTAACTTTTCCGAAGCATCCAGGCAAGTTACGTCTATCTGTGCCGTTTCGATCTGTTCAGGTGCTTCCGACTGGATTTTTGCGAGCAATTCCGTCCGCCGTCCGGCAATCCCGATCCGCCATCCTTGCTTGCGATACAGTTGAGTGATCTCGTATCCGATGCCTGAAGTTGCTCCAATGATGATGATTTTTCTTGCTGATGCCATGCTAAATGGTGATTTATTGATGCAAATATACGATTTCTTTCGTACGAAAATCCTATCTTCGTGGCGTTGTTAACAAACCAATGTAGGAAATGAAGAAGTGTTTTTGTCTCTTGTTGACCTTGTTGTGTATTAGCTATTCGGCCGTGGCGGCTCCCGGCTTCCGTATAAAAGGGAAAATAGTCGATGCCAATAACAACCAACCGATTGATTTTGCCGATGTCCTCCTTTTTCGTGAAGGAGACGTTAATCCAGTGTTTCATGCTTTGCCCGACCCCGACGGTACGTTTCGTATTGCCGATGTGAAGGACGGGAAGTATAACCTTTTGGTGCGCTTGGTCGGTTACGATCTGTATAACCGCCCCGGTATTGTTTTGGATGCGGTTTCGAAAGCGGTAGATTTGGGAACGATTGCCATGAAACCCTTGGAGGTGGGATTAGCGGAAGTCGAAGTCGTAGCACAGAAAAAGCAAGTGATTTATAAATTGGATAAGAAAGTGATCGAAGCCTCTTCAAACCTGCTTGCCGGAGGCGGATCGGCTGTCGATATCCTGGAGAATACCCCCTCCATACGTGTGGATGCCGAAGGTGAAGTCAGTTTTCGTGGAAGTACCGGTTTCACGGTCTATGTAGATGGCAAACCGAGCGTATTCAGCGGTACGCAGGCTTTGGAGCAGATCCCTGCAGGGCATATCGAGAATATAGAAATCATCACCACACCTTCGGCCCGTCACGATACGGGAGGAGATGTAGGGATCATCAATATCGTAACAAAGAAACACGCCCAACATGGTTTTAGCGGTATGGTGAACCTGACGGGAAGTACGGTCCTTTCGCGTGGGGTGGATTTCCTGGTGTCTCAGCAGAACAAGGCATCGCGCTGGTATTTGGGCGGTGTGTGGAGTGACCGCCTGCGCAAGAGCGATTTCGATCAGGAGAAGACGACTATTATCTCAGACACGGCAACTACCTCCCATTCCAACGGACCGCGTAAAAGCAACAATTTCAACTATTCGATGAAGGCGGGGTGGATGTACACATTGCCCCATACGACGTTGAATGCCGACTTTGAAGGCGGTTATGGCGGGCGTACGCGCAACGGTGATCTGGATTATAAGGAAAAACGCCTGGCAGACGGGGCTACTTTCGGTGAAGGCGATTATTATAGTCGTGACGATTACGATCTGCATGAAACCTATTTCCAGGGAACAATCGGTTTCGATCATAAATTCGACGATAAGGGACATCAGTTGATGGGCAGTTTCTATCTGAAATACGGAGGTAATGCGATGGAATATTTCCAGAGTGACCTTTTTAATAAGAATAACGAGCGTGAAAAGGGACATCGTGCTTGGGAAGATGAGCATCGCTGGACGGTACGGGGTAACCTGGACTATATTTATCCTTACAGCAAGACGGGACGGATCGAAGGCGGTTACCAATATTTCTCTTATTTGGAAGATGGCGACTACACGATGCATTTCTGGGACCCGGTAAAGAAAGAGTTTTATAACCGGGACGATATCTATAACACATTCTATTTCCAGCATGGCATCAATTCGGTTTATGCAATCGTTGCCGACAGCTATAAATCATTCGACTTTCAGGCGGGTGTGCGGGGAGAGCATACGCATCGTGTCCTGCGAAGCTCGATTCCTGGCAAGGACCGTACATATAATAAGTTCGAGTTTTTCCCTTCTCTCCATTTGGGCTATACGTTTCCGAAGGAGCATAAACTTTTGGTTTCCTACTCACGCCGCATTACCCGGCCCCAGCTTTTCTATATGGAGCCGTATATCACCTATCGGGATTTTTATTCGGCCGAGATCGGTAACCCGGATATCCGTTCGGAATATATCAATTCTTTCGAGTTGAATTATAAGAAGAATATCGGTGAACATACGGTTTCAGCTACAGTGTTTCACCGGAACCGCAAGGATAAGATCGAGCGTTTGCGTGTCCCCTATGAGGCTGGTGTGACACTGGATTCGATGGCGAATGTCGGACACGACTATTCGACCGGTATCGAATTGAGCGGACAGGTACAGCTTACCCGCTGGTGGAATATGAACCTGAACGGCAGCCTGTATCATTATAAGGTAAAGAACCGGTATAAAACCGGCGGTGAAAATGAGACAAGTACGAACTATGATGTCATGTGGAACAACTCTTTCGATGTCTTTAAATATACCCGTATCCAGGTGGACGGCAATTTTGTCGGTCCGTCCGTTACAACCCAAGGGCGTACGGATGCTTTCTGGTATGTGAATCTCGCCGTTCGCCAGCAGTTGATGAACCGTCGGTTGTCGGCTACGCTTTCTTTCCGGGATGTTTTCAATTCTGCCCGGTATGTAAGTAAGATCATCACATCCGACCTGCAGTCCATCACACGAATCCGTCCCAGCTATCCGCTTATTACGCTTACGCTCAGTTATACGTTCAATAACTTCAAGGCCAAAAGTTCTCAGAAAAAGGAAGATCATGATTTGTTTGAAGGAACGAACCACTAAGTAATTGACAATTAATAATTGATAATTGACAATTTTTAGTATATTTGTGGGGATTCACAAGGAACATGGAAGAACGGGAACTGATATTATCATTGAAACAGAGCAGCAAAGATGCGTTTACTGCTCTGTATAAACAATATTGGAAACAGGTCTATAATTTCAGTCGCCTCTATTTGACCAGTGCCGATGCTGCCGAAGAAGTAGTACAGGAAGTCTTTATCAAAATATGGGAAACGCGTGAATTTCTTCGTGAAGACGACCATTTTAAAGGTTTGCTGTTTATTATCACCCGGAATCTGATTTTTAACCGGCACCGCAAGAATATGAATGAAGATTTCTATAAAGTCACGGTCCTTGCTGCATTGGAAGAACCGTATGATGTGGAAGAAGAAATTGATGCCCATAATCTCCAAGAATATATAGATCGTTTGATCGATGAATTGCCACCGCGCCGCCGTGAGATTTTTAACTTGAGCCGTAAGGAACAAAAGAGCTATAAGGAAATAGCTCTCCTATTGAATATTTCAGAGAAAACAGTCGAAAATCAAATCAGCGAAGCTCTCAAGTACTTGAAGAAGAATATCACATTGCTTCTTCTCTTTATCTGATTTAATATATCCCGTATCCTATCTCTTATTATCATTTGAAATGCTCGTTTCATAGGGGATATTGTCATATTTTTTTGGAAATTTGTACTGCTTGGTACTAAAATGATCTGTTTTTTCCGGATTGGGTAGGGGGAAGAAGTAACTTGCGTGTATTTATATATGTAAAGCGATTGAAATGGAATACAAAGACAAAAAATATATACTAAAGAAACTAATGCAGGATGCGCTGACCGAAGAAGAACGCATAGCCTTGCAATCATCTCGCCGGGTGACAAAAGAAATGGAGCGGCAATGGAATAATGCTCCGGATGCAGTGGAAAGCGATCGTCCGGACGAGCCGTCTATCTGGCGGAATATTTGTAAGGAAGTCTGGCAGCATGATGAAGGACGGAAAGTTGTCTTTTATAAGATATATAGTATGGTCGCCTCCATCTTATTGGTATTGGGGGTGGCAGGGACTGTTTATTTTGCGTTGCAGGACAAGGCGAATGTCCCAATGTATGTTGTAAGTTCCGGCATACAGAATATGGAATCCATCTCTTTGCCGGATGGAACGAAAGTACAGATGGGACCGGGTAGCCGTTTGACCTATCCGGCTCGTTTCTCCGGTAAGACGCGTGAGATAACATTGGATGGGCAAGCCTTTTTCGATGTGGCGAAGAATCGTGAAAAACCTTTTATCGTCCATACGGAGGGTATGAGTGTGGAGGCTTTGGGGACTGCGTTCGAATTGTTCAGCTACGAGATGGAAAATAAGATGGAAGCGATTCTTCTGAATGGAAAGATCAAAGTAAGTGTGGCGGATAAGGAAACAGACCAAATGGAAGAATACTTCGTCTCTCCCGACGAAAAGATATTGGTAGACCGGCAGACCGGCAAGATCACCAAACAGATTGTGGATGCCGACAAATACACCGCTTGGCGCAAACAAAAGATGCTGAGTTTCGAAAACGAAAAACTTTCCATGATCATCCCACGTCTCGAACAGTGGTACGGCAGAAAGGTGATGTGCCAAAAGGATCTGGCTGATAAATACCGGTTCACTTTCAAGGTGAGGGATGAGTCGCTGGAAAAGATACTGATGTTGATTCAACTGTCTTCTCCATTAAAATATAAAGAAATAGAGGATGGTAATTATAGTTTGACCCGTTAGTCATGAACTTGCATTAATTTTTTTTCTAATTTATTGC
>DXRF01000146.1 GCA_019411205.1 Parabacteroides sp.
GGGCTCGGAGATGTGTATAAGAGACAGCTATTGCAGCGATGACGAATATTGCCGCGGCAAAACGTACCTTGCTGGAGGAAAGTTTCGAGGTGGGAGCCGTACCTCCTTCCGATTTGATGAAGTCGGTAGACGGAACGATCAAGTATTTGTATCCCGCCGGTTCCGGTAATTTTGTCGAATCCGTGTACATCCCGACGGAAGACAGGGCGACGTTGTGTGTCTCCTCCCAGGTTGGATGTAAAATGAATTGTCTTTTCTGTATGACAGGCAAACAAGGGTTTACCAAGAATTTGTCGGCTAACGAGATCCTGAATCAGATACAATCCTTACCAGAGACAGAGGAACTGACCAATATCGTTTTTATGGGAATGGGGGAGCCGTTGGACAATGTGGATGAACTGTTTAAAGTATTGGAAATCCTGACCGCTCCTTACGGATATGCTTGGAGCCCGAAGCGGATCACGGTTTCGACTGTCGGAGTCGCCAAAGGCCTGAAACGGTTTCTTGAAGAGAGCGACTGTCATTTGGCTGTCAGCCTGCATTCACCCTATCCGGCCGAACGGTTGTCCTTGATGCCGGTAGAAAAGGCTTTTCCAGCGCGTGATATTATCGAGACAATCAAGCAATATGATTTTACACATCAACGCCGTGTTTCGTTCGAATACATTGTTTTTAAAAATTTGAATGATGATCTTCAACATGCGAAAGCTTTGGTTTGTTTATTGGATAAAGTCCCTTGCAGAGTCAACTTGATCCGTTTCCATGCAATCCCCAATGTGCCGTTGGAAAGTTCGGACTTGGCAAGAATGGAAGCGTTTCGGGATACATTGAATGCTGCCGGCATCATTTGTACGATCCGGGCATCGCGGGGAGAAGATATATTTGCCGCATGCGGGATGCTTTCTACGGCGAAGAAACAACAAAAAGAATAGAAATGGTATCTTTTGAGGGAAAAGAAACTATATTTGTATAACAAAAAATTAAACGGGTATGAAAACACATTCTTTATTGATCAGCTTTTTAATGCTTCTTGTCATTATGGGAGCATGTAGTTCGGGCCCGGTGGTGAGAAATGCTACTGGTTTCGCCTATGAAATTGTTGTGACGATGGATAAAGCTGACTGGGATGCTCCTGCCGGAAAGGCTATCAAAGCCGAATTGACTTCCGATATTCCGGGACTGCCACAGGCTGAACCTGCCTTTAAGATCACCTATGCTACTCCCGACCAGTTTAATGGTCTGTTAACGTATGTACGCAATGTTCTGATTGTTAAGATAGATAAGTCTCAGTACACGAAAGTTTCATTAAACTATGAGAACAATCGCTGGGCGAAAGGCCAGGTCGTGATGGTATTGACTGCTCCTGACGATGCGGCCATTCTTGAATACGTAAAGGCTCATCCGCGGAACATAGTGGAATTTTTTACCAAGTGCGAAAGAAACCGTACGATCGGGCAATTGGAGAAAGAACACAGTCCGGTGGTCATGGACCATGTGAAGGATCGCTTTAACGTGATGTTGAGCGCTCCGGCAAATATGACTTATTTTCGTGATACGACCGGCTTTTTCTGGGCCTCCAACAATGCTAATACAGGACGTACGGATATTGTCGTCTATGATTTCCCATATAAGGATGCCGATACTTTCACTGCCGGTTATCTGATTGCAAAACGCGACTCTGTCATGAAGTTGAATATGCCGGGAACGTTTCCGGGATCTTATATGGCTACCGACACAGCCTGGGTAACTTATACCCCGACAACGGTAAATGATAAATATTGTGGTGTGCTGCGCGGTTTGTGGCATATGAAAGGCGATATGATGGGCGGTCCGTTTGTCAGCCATGCACGTTTGGACGAAAAGAATAACCGGGTTGTAGTCGTTGAAGGCTTTGTGTTCGCTCCGGAGACGGATAAGCGCAATTTTATCCGTCGTGTCGAATCAGCCTTGTATACCTTGCGCTTGCCTGGTGAATTTGAAGAAACACAGGTGGAAAAACTGGATGTTCCAGAGAAGAAGTAACTAAAGATTCGTGGTTTATGATTTAGAGCAGCGATGGAATAAATCATAAATCATAAATCATAAATCAAAATATATGGAAGAACGATTGGTTAAGGTGGGCATTACCCACGGAGATATAAATGGTATCGGTTACGAAGTGATCCTGAAAACACTGTCGGACACTCGTATTGCCGAACTTTGCACGCCGGTCATTTACGGCTCGTCGAAGATTGCCGCTTATCACCGGAAGGCTTTGGAATTGCCTGCTGTGAATTTAAGCATCATTGCACAGGCTGAAGATGCCGGAGTCAACCGGGTGAACATCATCAACTGTGTGGATGACGAGACTAAAGTCGAGTTGTGTCAATCTACAACTGCTGCCGGTGAAGCCGCTTATCTGGCTTTGGAAGCTGCCGTTACCGACTTGAAACGCGGTGCGGTAGATGTATTGGTAACGGCTCCGATCAATAAGCACAACATACAGAATGAACAATTTCATTTTCCCGGTCATACAGAATACCTGGAGCAATGTTTCGGAGGTTTGGGAAAGAAGGCATTGATGATTCTGATGAAAGATAATCTTCGCGTTGCGCTGGTGACGGGACATATTCCATTGGCACAGGTCGCATCAAAGATTACTGTTGAAGATATTGTATCCAAATTGCGTATTTTTAATCAGTCGCTTAAGCAGGATTTCGGAATCGTGCGTCCCCGTATAGCTGTCCTTTCGTTGAATCCGCACGCAGGAGATGCCGGATTGTTGGGAAAGGAGGAAGAAGAAATCATTATCCCGGCTATCCAGGAGGCAGAAAAGAAGGGGGTGATGTCGTTCGGACCGTATGCTGCTGACGGCTTCTTTGGTTCGCAGATGTACGACAAATTCGATGGTGTACTGGCTATGTATCACGATCAGGGCTTGGCTCCGTTTAAAACGCTGGCGATGGATGATGGTGTTAATTATACAGCAGGTCTATCGGTCGTACGGACTTCACCGGCTCATGGCACGGCTTATGACATTGCCGGTCAGAATGT
Organism: Parabacteroides sp.; assembly: GCA_019411205.1. Classification (GTDB taxonomy): domain Bacteria; phylum Bacteroidota; class Bacteroidia; order Bacteroidales; family Tannerellaceae; genus Parabacteroides. The sequence continues at coordinate 3,034 of DXRF01000146.1, forward strand.
GGCTTCTGAAGAATCTTTCCGTCAGGCTTTGTATGCCGCTTTGGATATTTACCGGAATCGAACCCGTTATCGGGAGGCAACAGCCAACCCACTGCGCAAGCAGTATTTCGATAAGGGAGGCGACAATGAAAAGCTCGATTTGACAAAAGAGGAAGACGAATAGCCGGAAGCTAGGAAATCTTTTTAAATATCAAAATCCGTTTCCAGCTTTACGGACAAAGCTGGAAACGGATTTTTTGATAAAGAGGGTCCGGAATTATGTTGCCTTTTCATCGTTTCCGTATATCCATGAGAAAATGTGCCTGTCCTTTTTTTCGCCATTTTTTTTTTGATAGGAAAAGTTTGTGTAAGTTTGCGGTTTCAAAAGGATATTAAATATTATGTTTAAGGATAAAACGATTGTATATACATCAGGGACATTCGATATGTTCCATTACAACCATCTTCGGATGATCAACTATGCCCGCAGTCTTGCGGATATTTTGATTGTGGGGGTGAGTACGGATGAATTGGTGTCTTCTTATAAGGCGAAGCCGATCATTCCTTTTACAGAACGTCTGCAAATCATCGAAGCATTGAAGACTCCCGATATTGTCATACCACAACATACGTTGGATCATTCTGAAATCGTCAAAAAGCTGAATATCGACGCGTTTGTCGTGGGAGATGACTGGTATGGCAAATATGATTATTTGAAGGACTTGGGTGTCCAAGTGTTCTATTTCCCTTATGGGACGGGAGTGTCCTCTTCCAACTTGAAGAAAACGATCCATGATTCATACGAAGCGAATTTGAAGTCTCAGCGGCAGTCCAAACCTGAATCCGTTAAAGGCTTCGGTGAAAAAGAATAAGGGTGTGATGATGGAAAAATGGGTATTGATTACCGGAGGGACGAAGGGGATAGGTAAAGCGGTTGCCGGGCGCCTGGCAAAAGCCGGTTACGGTCTGATCTTGACTTATGCTTCGGATAGAGAGGAGGCCCTTCGGATGGCAGACGGTCTGCAGCAACAATACGAAGTGAAGGCTTGTACGCTTCAGGCTGATATCTCCGATCGGAAATCAATCGAAAAGATAGAATCCTTTTTAACCGAACGCTCTATGCGTTTGGATGCGCTGATCTTTAATGCCGGTCTGACCTGTCGTGATCCGTTTGAGGAACTGGATATGGCGGAATGGGAACGGGTATTTTTTGCCAATGTGCATTTCCCGGTTTTCCTGTTGCAACGTATTGTCGGTTTGATTAATAAGGGAGGAAGCATTGTCTTTACCGGTTCCCTGATGGGAATACAGCCCCATTCGGTTTCGCTGGCATACGGCGTGACGAAGAGTGCTGTGCATGGGTTGGTAAGGAATATGGTGAAGTTCCTGGTCCCGTACGAGTTGCGTGTGAATGCTGTGGCTCCCGGCTTTGTGGATACTGAATGGCAGAAAACGAAACCCGCCGAAATACGCCGTAATATAGAGAATAAAGTTTCATTAGGGCGTTTTTGTGATCCGGAGGAACTGGCGGAAGTTTATAAAATGTTAGTGGAAAATAGTTATTTTAATGGCGAGGTGATCGTCGTCGATGGCGGTTATTCGTATAAATAGAAGATAAATGAGCGACTTGGATAAAGAGTACGAGGCTTCGTTGAAGTCGATAGAAACAGAGAATAAGATTGACCGGATTTTTTATCGTCCTATCGGCTTTCGTATTGCCCGTATGTTAAAGGGTACAGGTATTACGCCTAATATGGTGACTGTCGTATCTATTTTTGTAGGGGCGGCAGTCGGTTTCTTTTTTTATCATGATGATCTGATCTACAATGTTTGCGGTATCCTGTTGCTGGTATGTGCAAATATCCTGGACTGTGTGGATGGGCAGTTGGCCCGCTTGACGGGGATCAAATCGGCGATCGGCCGTATATTGGATGGTTTTGCCGGAGATATCTGGTTTGCGTGTATTTATGTCGCTTTTGCCCTTCGTCTGTCTCATGATTACGGAACGGACTGGTTCTTTGCATTGGCGGTTCTTTCCGGTTTGTCGCATTTGGTACAGGCGAATATCACAGACTACTACAAGACACTTCATTTATATTTCATCAGCAAGGATAAAGGGGCGGAGTTCCAGTCGTTGGAACAGGTACGTGCCCGCCATAAGGAAATGAAGTACGGTATCAATAAATTCTTCTATTTCCTCTATCGTGGCTATACGCTTTTGCAAGTGAAGGCCACCCCTTCTTTGCAAGGGATGCTTCGCAGTCTACACGAACGGTATGGAGATGATATTCCGGAAGATATCCGTATCCGTTTCCGCAAGCAGAGCAAGGAATTGATGCACATGATAGACCTTTTGACTTTTAACGGACGTACGATCGTGATGTTCGTCGTGGTTCTGGTCGGTGAGGTCTGGGTTTATTTCTTGTATGAGATAATCGTATTGAACATCGTTTTGCTGCTTTCCATGAGAAAGCACGAACAGATGTGTGCAACATTCTATAAGTAAGAATTTATGAAAGAGAGCGTTGTAGACATACATGATTTACAGGAAGCTGCCCCGTTCTTTAAAAGTCGTTTCGGTACTTTCGTGGGGAAAGTGCTGATCAAATGGTTAAGTATCGATAAGGTAAACAAGGTCCATGCCCATAACTGTCATTTGCGGGGAGCGGAGTTCACAACAGCCTTGTTGAACGACCCGTTGATCGATATCAAATATAATCTGCATAATGCCGAGGTGCTGGATCATCTGCCCGAAGGTGCTTTCGCCACTGTCTCGAACCATCCGATCGGATCGATAGACGGGATTATGCTGATCGATATATTCGCTTCACGCCGGCCGGATTTCAAAGTGATGGTAAACGGCGTATTGACCAAAATCGGAGCTATGGGAGATAATTTTGTATCTGTCAAGCCGGATTCCGCTAATCAGGGGGCAAATCTGAAAAACATAAATGGAGTCCGTCTCTCTTTGCAACAAATGAAAGAGGGGCATCCGATGGGCTTTTTCCCTGCCGGTGCGATTTCGATGTACAATAAGGATACGAAAAAAATACAGGATTTACCTTGGACGCACAGCGTGATTCGTCTGATTCGGAAGGCAAAGGTGCCAGTATATCCTGTTTATTTCGATTTCTTGAATTCCAGTTTTTTCTATTGGCTGGGGCGGATCGACTGGCGTATTCGTACGTTGCGCATACCAACCGAGGCTTTTAACAAGCGTGGGCGTACGGTCGACGTTTACATCGGCGAGCCTGTTTCTCCGGAAGAAATCCAGAATATTGCCGATGACAAGGAACTGGCCGAGTTTTTATATCAACGGACGTACGCTGCTAAAAAATAACAAACCTGTATAGAAACCGTCTGCAGATTCGGTTAATTGGATTAAGATTTGTAATTTTGGCAGATAAAACTGAAATAATTACAGATAGTAAAAGAAATATGATAAAGGTTGATGTGCAGCAGATAAAACAGCGTTTTGGAATTATCGGCAATAATGCAGGGCTGAATCGGGCTATCGATGTTGCCTTACAGGTCGCTCCAACAGATTTGTCTGTGCTGATTACCGGTGAAAGTGGTGTCGGTAAAGAAACTTTTCCTCAGATTATACATCAAAACAGCCCGCGTAAACATGGGCAATATATAGCAGTGAACTGTGGTGCCATTCCCGAAGGCACGATCGACTCGGAATTGTTCGGACATGAGAAAGGTTCTTTTACGGGAGCGTTGTCCGACCGTAAAGGCTATTTCGAGGTTGCGGACGGCGGAACGATCTTCCTGGATGAAGTAGGAGAGCTGCCCACCCCTACGCAGGCACGTTTGTTGCGTGTCTTAGAGACGGGCGAGTTTATCCGTGTCGGTTCATCCAAAGTCCAAAAGACGAATGTCCGTATCGTTGCGGCGACGAATGTCAATCTGACGCAGGCCGTAGCAGAAGGAAAATTCCGTGAAGATTTGTTTTACCGTCTGAGTACGGTGCCTATCCAGGTCCCTCCTTTGCGCGAGCGTGGTGAGGATATCATCTTGCTTTTTCGGAAATTTGCCAGCGATTGCGCGGAGAAGTACCGGATGCCGCCGATCCGTTTGGATGAGGAAGCTCGCCTGTTGATGCTTTCCTACCGTTGGCCGGGGAATGTCAGGGAGCTGAAAAACATTACGGAACGTATTTCTGTCATCGAGGAAAACCGGGATATCACCGCATCCGTGCTCCGTTTGTATTTACCTGATCTGAATATCGAGAAATATCCGGTTCTTGTCAAGCAGGATTCCGACCAGAAGATATTCAACAGCGAGCGGGAAATTCTGTATCAAGTGCTGTTCGACATGAAGAAAGATGTCAACGAACTAAAGAAGCTGGTACACGACATCATGGGAGGCAAGATGCCGATCGGGATGACGGAAGAACCAGCAGCTTATCCCCATCCGATCCATACCGTTCATCCGGTCCCTTCCATCCAGGAAGCCGAAGCCGTGGAAGAGGAGGAGAACCTGTCGCTGGAAGAAGTCGAGAAAGAGATGATCCGAAAGGCCTTGGAGAAACATAACGGTCGCCGCAAGAATGCCGCTGCCGATCTGAAGATAT
>DXRF01000147.1 GCA_019411205.1 Parabacteroides sp.
CCAAGTTTATTTAATTTTTAATTCGTCCCAATTTTAATGGGACACTAATGATAAATCATAAATCATAAATTTCAATTCTTTCGATGAAGAAAATATATATCTTTTTATTTGTTTGTGTTGCCGTTTTTTCAGCAGTCGCACAGACGACACCGAACCTTTACCGGGCAGTGGACAAGGAGAAAATGAATCACTGGGTGGACTCCGTCTTCGATGCGATGAGCTACGACGAGCGTATCGGGCAACTCTTTATGGTCATCGCCAACCCGAAATCCGACACCCGCAATATGCAACGCCTGATGCGTTATGTCAACGAGATAAAGATCGGCGGCATCCTTTTCCATAAAGGTGATCCTGTTACACAGGCCGAAGTGACGAACCGTTTGCAAAAGGCATCCCGTGTCCCGATGCTCGTGTCGCTGGATGGCGAATGGGGACTTTCCATGCGTCTCTCCGGTACGACCCGTTTCCCGAAGAATATGATGTTGGGGGCTATCGAAGATAACAGCCTGATAACCGAATATGGCAAGGAAGTTGCCCGCCAGTGCAAAGAGATGGGAATCCATATCAATTTTGCCCCCGATATGGATGTGAACAGCAATACCGACAACCCGGTGATCGGTCTCCGCTCTTTCGGTGAGAATCCTGAGGCAGTGGCCGACAAGGGGCTGGCGTATGCCCGCGGATTGGAAGGACAGGGTATCCTGTCTGTCTCCAAACATTTCCCCGGACATGGCGATACCTCCGAGGATTCCCATTATACGCTGCCTGCCGTCCATCGGGACCGGGCACGCCTGGACAGTGTGGAACTGTTGCCTTTCAAGCGTTATATCTATGACGGTTATGCCGGCGTGATGACTGGACATCTTTATGTCCCGGCGTTGGACAAGGCGCGCAATAGGCCGGTATCTATGTCTCGTGCCGTCGTCACCGACTTGCTGCAAAAAGAACTCGGATTCCGAGGGCTGTGCTTTACTGACGCTTTGGCTATGAAAGGCGCTACTACCCGTAAATCCGATAATCCTTCCGTAAAAGCGCTACTGGCGGGCAATGACATCCTTTTGGCTCCGGTGGCTCCGATTAATGACTTTGCAGCCGTGAAAGAAGCCTTGGAAGATGGAATTTTGAATAGGGAAGAGATAGAAGCGAAGATCATCAAGATCCTTCAATATAAATATATTGCAGGACTGCACGACTATCGCCCGGTCGAGACGAAGGGATTGTCCGAACGGCTGAACTCTCCCCATGCTGCGTGGTTGGCGGCCAAGTTGAATGAAGAAGCGATCACCCTGCTGAAGAACGAAGATGACATCATCCCGTTGAAGCAGTTGAATAAGAAAAGGATTGCCGCCCTGTCTATCGGTGACGGGGTAGGGAACGAATTTCAGAAGATGCTGGGACGCTACGACTCGATTGCTTGTTTCAGCATCAGCCGGAATGCGACGGCGGCTCAGGTGCAGAGCGTATATAAGAAACTGGAGAAATATGATGTGATCATTTGCGGCGTACATACGGTCCGTATTCCGGAAAGCCTGGCGCTGCGCGGGTTGGCAGCAAAGAAAGAACTGATCTATGCCTTTTTCACCTTGCCTTATTTTTGTAAAGAATATAAACCTTCCATCTTGAAAGCCAAAGCGGTCATAATGGCTTACGAGGGCACGCCGCTTGCTCAGAAATATGCCGCGCAAGCCATCTTCGGCGGTATTGCGGTTAAAGGGAAGCTGCCGGTTTCCATTCCTACCCTGTACACGGCTGGGACGGGCGTGTTTACCGAAAAGACACGTCTCGGTTATCACGAACCGGAAGAAGTGGGGGCAAGCCCCGAACGTTTGGACGTGATCGCCTCTATCGTGGAAGATGGCTTGGAACAGAAGGCTTTTCCCGGTTGCCAGGTGCTCGTTGCCAAAGATGGCATGATTATTTATGACAAATCGTTCGGCTATTTCGACTACGATAAGAAACAAGCTGTTGATGAAAACTCTGTCTATGACCTTGCTTCTTCCTCCAAAGCTGCGGGGACCTTGCTGGCCGTAATGAAAGCTTATGATGACAAGAAGTTCACGCTGAACAATAAGATCTCCGATTTTATACCCGAACTGAGAGACTCGGATAAGAAGAACCTGGTTATCAAAGATCTTCTCTACCATCAGTCCGGCCTGACACCGACGATCAATTTCTACCTGAATGCGATCGACAAGGACAGCTATGAAGGCAGCCTGTACAGCAATGTAAAGAACCAGGCGCATCCGGTCCGTTTCGATGCGCGGACGTATGTGCGCAACGATTTCTCTTTTCTGCCCGGTTTGGTTTCCTTTGACAGGAAACCGGGCTTTACGACTGAAGTGGCCCGTAACATGTATCTGCACGACTCTTTTAAAGACACCATTATTCAGGAGATCAAAGATTCACGCCTCGGTGTACGCGGCAGGTACAAATACAGCTGCATCAATTTCATCTTGTTGAAGATGATGGTGGAGAAGCAGTTGCAGCAACCGATGGATCGTCTGCTGCACGATGCGTTTTTCAGCCGGCTCGGAGCTTGGCATACGACCTATAATCCGTTGCACATCCTCGATACGTTGCAGATCGTCCCGACCGAGTACGACGGTTTCATCCGCCGCCAACTACTGCGTGGCTATGTGCACGACGAGGCTGCCGCTTTTCAGGGTGGTGTTTCGGGCAATGCCGGACTTTTCTCCAACGCGGGCGACCTGGCGAAAGTGTTGCAACTCTATCTGAATCAGGGGCACTACGGAGGTGAAGAGTATTTGTCCAAAGAGACCGGTCGCCTCTTTACTCAAAGCAAAAGCCCGACCTGCCGCCGTGGCTTGGGCTTCGACAAACCGGTAGCCGGCGGGGGTAAAGCGTCCCCCTGTGGTAGCCTGGCTCCCGCCTCTGTCTATGGGCATACCGGTTTTACCGGTACTTGTTTCTGGGTGGACCCGGATAACAACTTGTTGTACATCTTCCTGTCCAATCGTGTGAACCCGACGCGGGCTAACAACAAGCTCAGTTCGCTGGAGATTCGTACACGCATCCAAGACGTAATCTATAAAGCGATCAAATAAATCATAATTCATAATCATAATTTCCCAAAAGATGCTATTCGGACACGGTGACGATCATTATAATTCACAGAAAGAGGTAAAGATAAATTTCAGTTCAAATGTCTGGCATGGAGCGGATCTCCGCACACTCAGGGAATACTTGAACAGGCAGTTTTATGAACTCACGCGTTATCCGGAACCGGATGCTTCTTCCCTGAAAAGGCTGCTTGCCCGCTGCTACGAGGTGGAGGAGGAGAATATAGTGGTAACGAACGGTTCCATCACAGCTTTCTATCTGCTGGCACAAACCTGGAAAGGAGCAAAGTCGGTTATTGCCGTTCCCTCTTTTGCGGAGTATGAAGATGCTTGCCGTTTGCACGGACATGAAATCAGTTTCTTTCCGACTTCGTGCGACTTGTCCGGCCTTTCGCTGGAAGGACAGGACTTTTGCTGGGTCTGTAACCCGAACAATCCGGACGGCAAACTGATTCGCCGGGAGGAACTGCTGGCATTGATCGAGGCGAACCGGCAGACCGTCTTTATCATCGACCAGGCATATATGGCTTTTACGACGGAGGAGTTGCTGATGCCCTCGGATGTCCGCAACCACCCGAACCTGATCTTGGTCCAATCGATCTCGAAAGCGCATAATATACCGGGACTCCGTATCGGTTACCTGATCGCTTCTCCGGATAAGGTCGAGCAGATAAACCGGTACATCATTCCCTGGTCTGTCAATGCAATCGCTGTGGAAGCCGGTAAATACATCTTGACGCATCCGGAGCAATATATCCTGCCCATCCGTGAATGGCAACGCGAGACTGCCAGCCTGATCGACCGGCTGAATGAACTGGGTGACTTGGAAGCATTACCGACATCCGTAACTTTCTTCCTGGTCCGCCTGAAAAAAGGGACGGCTGCTGGGTTGAAACAGTATCTGTGGGATCGTCATGGCCTGCTGATCCGCGACGCCTCCAATTTCCGCAGCCTGGATGAAACCTATATCCGTATATCGGCACAGACAGCAGCCGAGAACCAAGTACTCGTTGATGCGGTACGGGAATGGCTGTCCATCTTGCCTTGATAGCGGCTTGCCCTTCACCTTGATGTCGTTTCGAGGGATTGTTTCTCGTTCATGAAGATACCTGAAATATTTGTAAGTTGACAAGATTGGAAAAGTTAGCAGGTAGGAGGAACATTACCTTTGCGAAGTAAAAACAGAAGGAGAACATGCAACAACGGCTGTAAAATAGGTAAAACCGGTTGGTTTTTATTGCCCGGCACGGTACTTTAGTTGCCGGACACCCCCATGTTGCCACCCTAAACACCCGGATGTACCGGCCCTCTACATCCGGGTGTTTAGGATGGCAACATGGGGGTGTTTACGGAATTATGTGCTTGTCTTTGCTAAAAAAAGAGAGGGCTTTTGTGGAATGAGGAACCGTATTTTACCGATTTACTACCTGTTATATTCGTTTTTACATTTGTTTATTCGATTATTTTATATGCTTTTTCAAAAGCGAAAGAAGTCAATGTGTTGATTTTCAATTGTATGATAAAAACGACATGTCTCAGAAGTGATAGAGGAGTGATAGAGAAGTGATAGAGGAAAACGTCCTGTATCACTGCCTCTGACGCTTGAATATGAATAGCTACAACCTTTGTTGTGATAGAGTGATAGAGGATTTCTTTGCTGAAGATCATGCTGATAAATTACTGCATGTTCGATTGCGCCTACTGCATCAATCGCCGCAGCAACGATATTCCCCGTGCCACATTGACGGTGACGGAACTGGTGAACCTCACGATCGAGTTTTACCACCGTAACTATATCGAAGGGCTTTTCCTGGGTTCCCGGAAAATATGGATAAGTCAGCAAGATTGGAAAAGTTATCAGGCGGAAAGGAGGGTACCTTTGCGAAGTAAAACAGAAAAAGAACATGCAACAACGAACAACGACAAGAGAAGAGTATCTGAAACGGGTGAACCTGGTGATTGAGTATATCAATAATCATTTGGGAGATGATATAGACCTGAACCAACTGGCTGAAATGTCGCATTTGTCCCCGTACCATTTTCATCGGGTGATGAGTGCGTTTTTAGGAGAGCCGTTGGGAGCGTTCATCGTGCGGAAACGGATTGAGACTGCAGCTCATCTGCTTCGCTACACGGATATATCTGTCGGGGATATCGCTTACCGTATCGGGTATGGTGCACCTTCTTCGTTGTCGAAGGCTTTCAGGCAGTTCTATTCTATTTCACCTAACGAATATAGAAACAATAAAGAGTACACGATTATGAGACCAGAAAAGATATGGCCCGACTTGCAGTTGGAGGCTGAAATAAGGGAAATCCCTGTTCGTAATGTGATTTATATCCGTCTGACGGGTGATTATCGCCTGAATGATTATGGCGGAACTTGGATGCGGTTGTATGCGTTTGCCCACGAGCATAACCTGCCGACCCAAGATCCTTGTCCGCTTTGCATCTACCACGACGATCCGAAGGTAACATCAGAAGATAAATTGCGTACGGATGTTTGCATGGTCATGCCTGAACCTGTTCTGCCGAAAGGCGAAGTTGGTGCCAAGCAGATTCCGACCGGTCGTTATGCATCCTTTATTTATAAGGGATCATATGAATATCTGCAAGCCGTTTACGATACGATCTATGCAAAGAAATTGCCGGAGATGGGCTGTACACTCCGTGACGAGCCGAGTTATGAACGCTATCTGAACGACCCACGCAATACGAAGCCTGAAAACCTGCTGACAGAAATCTGTATTCCGGTGGAGTGATCCTTTGAAGCTGGTTTCAAACAATTTTGCTATATTTGCTGTATGGAAACATTTCGTATTCAGTATCCTTCCTCTTTACTTGCCCCTTATATAAAGCATTTTTGGATATTGGAGGCAGATTGTGCTACGCATGCCTCCGAACGGATTATTCCGTACGGGAATATACAGATGCTTTTTTATCGGGGCGACCCGGTTATCCTTTCTTCTTTGGAACGGATGGAGCAGATACAGGATTGTGCGTTACTTTGTGGACAGTCGGTCGGTTATTCTGATATCCGGTTGCTGGGGAGGATCAGTATTATTGCGGTTGTGTTCCGTGTTTATGGAGCAAGCGCGTTTTTCCGGATGCCGATGTTTGAGCTTAGTGAGCGGAAAGTCGTATTTGCCGATACTGAAAATCGAGCTTTGATGAATTTGCAAGACCGGGTGTTGGAGGCCTCCGATGATGCTTCAGCGATCCGGCTGATCGAACAGTTTTTGTTACGATGTCTGCATCCGTTGAAGGATTACAATCTTCAGCGGATGCAGGTTGCTATCGGTGAAATCGACCGGATGAAAGGAGAAACGAGCCTTGTCGATTTGTGCGAGTTGGCTTGTTTGAGCCCTAAACAGTTTCGTCGTGTGTTTACCGAACATGTTGGGATTAATCCGAAAGATTTTTTGCGGATTGTTCGTTTTCAACATGCATTGTTCATCCTACAATCGTCTCCGGGTATCTTATTTTCCCAGTTGGCGTATGAGTGCGGTTATTCCGACCAGTCACACCTGATTAATGAGTTTAAAATATTCTCCGGCTATACACCGAAGGGATATCTGGCATTATGCCCTCCTTATTCCGATTATTTTATGGAAGAATAGCCCTCTTTTTCGAATGTCCCTTTTTTACAAGATTCTGTTAGTTCGGCCTTCTATCTTTGTTGTGTCGATAGACGAAAATAAATAATTTAAAAAGAGACACATGAAAAAGTTAGTATCTTTCTTTGAGATTCCGACAGCCGATTTTCATCGGGCGGTTCAATTTTACGAAACAGTGTTGAATCTGAAACTCAACGTATTCGAATGTGATGAGGAAAAGATGGCTTTCTTCCCGGAGGAGGACGGGGAGATGACGGGAGCAGTCTCCTATGCACCGGATTTCCTTCCTTCGAACAAAGGAGTGTTGATTCATTTCCGGGTGGAAGATATGGGCGCAGTATTGGAACGGATCTGTAGGAACGGAGGTACGATAGTACGCCCGAAAACGAAAATTGAGGCAGATAACTGTGGCTACTTTTCACTGTTTACGGATAGTGAAGGTAACTGTCTTGGCCTGTATTCCGATCTGTAAATCTATTGTCTGCTGGGTTGAAAGGAAAACGAAACGTAGGAAGAGGTGGCTGCCGAATTAGGATTGCTGACTGTGAAGATGTTTGAAGAGTGGAGTGATCCTTTCAAGAAGGTAGGATTACTTTTCTTTTGGGAGCGAAGAAATAGTAAAAGATTATTCTTACTTTTGTCAAGAAATCCCGGTAACAATTATGGACGAAAGAGTGCTCGAAAAACTGAAAGTACTGGCTGAATCGGCCAAGTACGATGTATCTTGCGCTTCCAGCGGAACGTCGCGAAAGAACAAGAGTGGCGGAATCGGAAGTGCGGCAGGGTGGGGCATCTGTCATAGCTTTGCCGAGGATGGCCGTTGTATTTCTTTGCTGAAGATCATGCTGACAAATTACTGCATGTTCGATTGCGCCTACTGCATCAA
>DXRF01000148.1 GCA_019411205.1 Parabacteroides sp.
GTATTAGAAATTGTAGCAAAGGTATAAAGTTTTTTTTATTCGAATAAAGAACCGATTTTATTATGTAGTTTTGCAAACGATCATATAACGGATATAAACGATAGAGAATGAGGACTTTCTTGATTATTATAGGTTTGTTCCTGTTTATTGGAAACAGCTTTGCACAATCATACGAAGAATTAATAGAGAAAAGCTACGACTTCGTAGACAAAGGCGACCTCGTGTCCGCAGAAGAGAGCCTGAAAGCGGCCATGCGCAAAGAACCGGCTAACCCGCTGAACTATGCTCTACTCACGAACCTCGGAACCGTACAACGCCGACAGGGGAAGTTGGAAGAGGCACTCATCTCCTACACTTCCGCACTAAGCGGCCACACAAAGAATATCACTATTCTTGAAAACCGGGCTTCCCTTTACACCGAATTGGGAGAAACAGAAAAAGCATTGAACGATTACAACACGCTCTTGATCGAAGATCCGGAACATCAGGAAGCACTTTATTGCCGCGGTCTACTCTATATACAGTTACAAAATTACATGTGGGCAGAACAAGACTTCGACAAGATCCTGGAAGTAAACGAGAAATCGGTCCGTGCCCGCCTCGGTCATGCCATCCTGGAAAAGATGCGCGGAAACTATGACGAAAGCGAACGGATATTCAACTACTTGATCAGCGAAATGCCCCGCGACTGGGTCCTCTACGAAGGGCGGGCAGACCTGTATTTCATGATGGGAAAAAATGCACGGGCAATGGCGGATATAGAAAAGGTCTTCGTCGAAAGCGAGCCGACAGCCAACCTCTATGTGTTGAGAGGCAAAATCAAGCTGGCACAATACGAAAAGGAACGAGCAGCCCTTGATTTTAAGAAAGCCGAATCGATGGGATATAACAAAGAAGTTATCAAGGAACTCCTTAAATTGACAATGAACAATTGACAATCAGGCTTCGCATCGCTAAAATCAGCTGAAAGCCGAAAATAATTGTCAATTGTCAATTATCTATATGTCACTTATTAATGTAGTTGACAATCCATGCCCCAACCTCTTTCGTGCCATACTTCTCACCACCTTCCACTTGGATTTCAGGTGTACGGACATTAGCGTCCAAAGAAGCATCCACAGCCTCACGGATCAAAGCACCTTCTGCCTTGCAACCAAAATACTCGAACAACATGGCAACCGAAAGGATCTGTGCCAATGGATTGGCTATATTCAATCCTTTAGCCTGGGGCCATGAACCATGAATCGGTTCAAATACAGGAGTACTTTCGCCCGTTGAAGCAGAAGGAAGCAGCCCCATAGAACCACTGATACAAGAACCTTCGTCGGTTAGGATATCCCCAAATGTATTCTCCGTTACCATGACGTCAAAGAATTTGGGTTCTTGGATCATACGCATAGCCGCATTGTCGACATACATATAGTCGGTCTGAACCTCCGGATAAGAAGGAGCCATTTCTTGTGCAATCTGGCGCCACAAACGCGAAGAAGCCAAGACATTCGCTTTATCGACTACCGTCAGATGTTTCTTCCGTTTCATGGCATATTCAAAACCGACCTTCAAAATACGCTCGATCTCAGGGCGTGTGTACATATTGGTATCGTAGGCCTTATCATTATCCTGATATTTCTCTCCAAAATACATACCTCCCGTTAATTCACGGATACACAGGAAATCCGCACCATCCACCAAGTCGGCACGAAGTGGAGATTTGTGCAACAAGCACTTAAAGGTTTGTACGGGGCGGATATTCGCAAACAGTCCCAGCTTCTTGCGCATGGCCAGCAATCCCTGTTCAGGACGTACTTTGGCTGTCGGATTGTTGTCGAACTTCGGATCACCTACCGCAGAAAAGAGAACAGCATCCGCTTCTTTGCAAATCTCATATGTTTCTTCCGGAAAAGGATCTCCCACCTTGTCGATAGCATCGGCTCCACAAAGAGCATATTCATAACGGACTTCATGTCCGAATTTCTTACAAACGGCGCTCATCACATCCACACCTTGTGCAGAAATTTCAGGACCGATCCCGTCACCGGGAAGTACAGCTATATTAAATCTCATATTATAAATAATTTATTAAATCAGCACATTATTATTGTTCTATCTTGTTCAGCATCTTCAATGTTGCCTTAATAGCAGCCTCTGTCTGGTCAGCATCGAGACCACGTGTTTTAAAGTCCACTCCTGCATAATTCCAACTGATGATAGTCTGCACAAAGGCATCGGTCCGCCCGCCGGGCGGTATGGAAACGGAGTAATTGGTCAGCATCGGGAAAGGACGGCCCAAATCGGTATAAATCTTCCGCAGGGCACGGACGAAAGCATCGTACTGTCCGTCACCGGAAGCAGACTCCTGGTAGGCTTCGCCGTTGATCTCTATCTTCAGGGTAGCGACTGGTTTCAATCCCTGCGCCAAAGAGAGCGAATAGTTCAGGATACGGATACGCTGATCGGCCATCGCATCGTGATGAAGCACATCACTGATGATATACGGAAGATCCTCCGCCGTAACCATTTCTTTCTTATCGCCCAGTTCGATAATACGCTCGGTAACCTTGCGCATGGAGTTCTCATCGATATCGATCCCCAGAGCTTCAAGGTTTTTGCGGATATTCGCCTTGCCGGAAGTCTTGCCAAGGGCATATTCACGGACGCGGCCGAAACGTTCGGGCAGCAAGTCATTACAATACAGATTGTTTTTGCTGTCTCCATCGGCATGGACACCGGCACATTGTGTAAAGACATGTTCCCCGATAATCGGTTTATTTGGTGGGATATGAACGCCGGAGAAGGTTTCCACCAAACGACTGGCATAATTGATCCGTTCTTCCTTGAGCGTCGTCTCCACTCCCAACTGATCTTTCAAGACGGCAAGCACACTGCTAAGCGGGGCATTCCCGGCACGTTCCCCCAATCCATTCAATGTGGTATGAAGTCCTTCTATACCGGCACGGACTGCAGAGTAGACATTCGCTACCGCCAAGTCATAGTCGTTATGGGCATGGAAATCGAACTTCAAGTCCGGATAGCGCAAAACCATTTCCTTACAATACTCGTAAGTGTTTCCGGGATTCAGGATGCCGAGCGTATCGGGCAACATGAAACGCCGGATCGGCAAGTCACGAAGCGAATCGACTGCTTGGAAGACATATTCAGGAGAGTTCTTGATACCGTTCGACCAATCTTCCAGATAGATGTTCACGGCAATCCCCCGCTCGGTTGCCAGGTTGATGACGGAACGTATATCGGCAAAATGCTGTTCGGGAGTCTTACGAAGCTGTTCTGTCACGTGCTTGTAAGAACCTTTGCAAAGCAAGTTTACCACACGGCAACCGGCCGCTTCGATCCAGTTCAGCGAAACATCGCCATCCACAAATCCGAGTACTTCGAGCTTCTGGATGTTTCCTGTACGTTCAGCCCAGGAAGCCACGCGCTTCACGGCCTCAAACTCGCCGTCCGAGACACGCGCAGAAGCAATCTCCAGACGGTTCACACCCAAGTCAAGCAATGCTTGTGCAATACTCAGCTTCTCATGCGCGGCAAAAGAAACCCCCGATGTCTGTTCCCCGTCACGCAGGGTGGTATCCATTATTTCTATCATAATTACAAAATCTTATTTTTATCAGCATGGCACATGGATGACATGGTCACACAAAATGATTGTCGTCCTACAGGGACACCTTTGCTTTATTGATGCTGATAAATCATCATTCGCCATTAATAATTACAACGTCTTCTTTCAAACGCTTCGATCTTTTCCTTATTGGAAAGCAGATAGTCGATGTCGTCGATACCATTTACCAGACAGTCTTTTTTATAGGCGTTGATGTCGAAGTGCTCGCTCTTGCCCGTGGCCTTGTTAGTGATGGTTTGGGCGGGCAGGTTGACTTCTACTTCTGTTTTCGGATCGTCAAAAATCGAGTCGAAAAGCTCGGCCAAGAAAGGCTCGCTAACCACCACAGGTAAAACGAAGTTATTCAGTTCATTATTTTTATGGATATCTGCAAAGAAGCTGGACACGACTACTCGAAACCCGTAATCGGCAATCGCCCAGGCAGCATGCTCGCGGCTGGAACCCGAACCGAAGTTCTTCCCTGCCACCAGTATCTGTCCGCTATAAGTCGGATCGTTCAGAACAAACGATTCTATTTTGTTTCCCTGCTTATCATACCGCCAATCGCGGAACAAGTTTTCACCGAACCCCTTTTTGTCGGTTGCTTTCAAGAAGCGAGCAGGAATAATCTGGTCCGTATCCACATTCTCTAAAGGAAGAGGGACGCAGGTTGATGTTATAATATTGAATTTCTGTTTCATGAATGTTGGAATTTATGATTTATGATTTCAGAAAAACGTTCTCGGATCGGTAATTTCTCCTGTTACGGCTGCTGCTGCTGCTACTAACGGCCCAGCCAGAATTGTACGGGCACCCGGTCCCTGACGTCCTTCGAAGTTACGATTGCTTGTCGAAACAGCATATTTTCCAGCCGGGATCTTATCGTCGTTCATTGCCAGACAAGCCGAACATCCCGGTTGCCGTAACCGGAAACCGGCTTCTTCGAATATCTTGTCCAACCCTTCTTCACGGATCTGTGCATCTACCATCCAGGAACCGGGAACCAGCCAAGCGATCACATCGTCGGCCTTCTTCCGTCCTTTGACGATGGAAGCAAAAGCGCGAAAGTCTTCGATACGGCCATTGGTACAAGAGCCTAAGAACACATAATCGATCTTCTTGCCCAACAAGGATTCACCCGGTTCGAACCCCATATACTCCATTGACTTCATAAAAGAGGCTTTTTCCACTTCGTTCATACCCTCAACAGTCGGGATATGTCCGGTGATGCCCATTCCCATACCCGGATTCGTTCCATAGGTTACCATCGGTTCGATATCAGCAGCATCAAACAGGATTTCTTTATCAAACACAGCATCATCGCCACTCTTCAGCGTCTTCCAATAGGCAACCGCCTTATCCCATTCTTCGCCAACAGGAGCATTTTCACGTCCTTTGAGATAAGTGAACGTCGTTTCGTCAGGAGCGATCATACCACCACGCGCTCCCATTTCGATAGATAGGTTACACAAAGTCAAACGCCCTTCCATCGTCAAACTGCGGATCGCAGCACCGGCATACTCGATGAAATATCCGGTTGCACCACTGGTCGTCACTTTTGACATGATATAGAGGGCGACATCCTTTGCCGTTACCCCTTTTCCTAGATTACCTTCCACACGGATACGCATGGTTTTCGGCTTTGCCTGCAAGATGCATTGGGAAGCCATTACCATTTCTACTTCGCTGGTTCCGATACCGAAAGCGACAGCACCGACCGCTCCGTGGGTAGAGGTATGAGAGTCACCGCAAACAATCGTCATCCCCGGCAAGGTCAGTCCGCGTTCCGGACCTACCACATGGATAATGCCATTCCGCTTATCCATCATTCCATAATGAGTCAAACCAAATTCGGCAGCATTCTTTGCCAGCGTATCGACTTGGTTCTTTGAAACAGGATCTTCGATTGGTTTATCCTGATCGTGTGTCGGTGTGTTATGATCCGGCATACAATAGATACGTTCCGGGCGAAGCGGTTTCAAACCACGTCGACGCATACCGGCAAAGGCCTGCGGACTGGTTACTTCATGACAGTACAACCTGTCGATGTAAAGTTGCGTGGGTCCCTCTTCGATCATCGTCACCACGTGGGAATCCCAAATCTTGTCAAATAATGTATTCATAATTGTCAATTCACTTTACAAATTTATTAATTGCATCGATAAATGCCTCTACAGAAGCAGCTATAATATCAGTATTGGCAGCAAAACCATAATAACGGTTTCCTTCATATTCAACCTGCATATGTACTTTACCCATATCATCGCTGCCTTTGTTGATCGCTTGGATCAGGAACTCCTGGATCGTCATCGTACGGTGGATAATAGACTTCACCGCCTTGATTGCAGCATCGACAGGACCGTTGCCAGATGCAGCAGCCTCGAACTTCTCGCCTGCGATATTCAGGCAAACGCTAGCCACAGACTGCAAACCGACCCCGGAGGTCACCTGCAAATATTCCAACTTGATGCGGTGCATGGCCGTACGGTCTTTACCGGCAAGCATCAGGACATCATCATCATTGATATCTTTCTTTCGGTCGGCCAATTTCAAGAATTCTTCATAAACCTTATCCAGTTTTTCCTGAGACAGTTCAACCCCCAATACCTGTAAACGGTGTTTCAATGCCGCACGTCCGCTACGGGCAGTCAGCACAATTGCATTATCATCAATTCCCACATCTTTCGGATCGATGATCTCATAACTTTCACGATTCTTCAAAACGCCGTCCTGGTGGATACCCGAAGAATGGGCAAACGCGTTACGTCCAACAATTGCCTTGTTCGGCTGGATCGGCATATTCATCAGGCTCGATACCATACGGCTGACTCCGTATATCTTGGTCGTGTTGATATTGGTGATAATCTCACGTTCCTTATGACTCTTGAAGATCATAGCGACTTCTTCCAAGGAGGTATTGCCGGCACGTTCGCCGATACCGTTCATGGTAACTTCCACCTGGCGTGCACCATTCAAGACCCCCTGCACGGTGTTAGCGGTAGCCATCCCCAAGTCATTATGGCAGTGGGTAGAGATGATGGCCTTCTCGATACCATCCACATGCTCCATCAAATACTTGATTTTCGCCCCGTATTCGTCCGGTAGGCAATAACCGGTCGTATCAGGAATATTGACAACTGTCGCACCAGCCTTGATGACCGCTTCTACCACACGTGCCAGATATTCGTTGTCAGTACGTCCGGCATCTTCACAATAGAATTCGACGTCTTCCACATATCTTTTGGCATATTTGGTTGCGGCAATAGCCCGTTCCAAAATTTCTTCCTGGTTCGAATTGAACTTATACCTGATATGATAATCGGACGTTCCGATACCCGTATGGATACGTCCGTGCTTCGCATATTTCAATGCATCGGCAGCCACATCGATGTCTTTTTCTACCGCACGGGTAAGCGCACAGATTGTAGGCCATGTTACGGCTTTCGATATTTCAACAACGCTATTGAAATCGCCCGGGCTCGATACGGGAAAACCGGCTTCTATCACATCTACTCCCAGTTCTTCCAGTGCTTTGGCAACCTGAATCTTTTCAATACTGTTTAACTGGCAGCCCGGTACCTGTTCACCATCGCGCAATGTTGTGTCGAAAATAAATAATCTGTCTGACATAGTTCTTATTCGTCTTAAATTTGTTAATACCTTTTCTGAATGAAAAAAGCCTCTCTCACAAGGAAGTGAGAAAGGCTTTTTCATATCTTAATGCCCAGCAAAGCATGCACAGTCTCACTTCCTATCCCGTTTCCAGAGTAGAATAATATTTAGAGAAATAATGAGACTATTTAGCATTTCCTGTTTCATGTTGTCTTTTTAACTTGTTTTTGTTTGAACGCTGCAAAGATACAGCCTTTTTTTAAACCACAAAATATAATTCAAAGTTTTTTATTGATATTTCCTTACAAAACGTAAGACAAATACAATAAAAC
>DXRF01000149.1 GCA_019411205.1 Parabacteroides sp.
TAATTTGAATTATGATTTATGAATTATCATCGTCATATAATTCATAAATCATAAATTCCAAAATTCCACTCATAAATCATTAAATCATGAAAGTATTAGTATTAAACTGCGGTAGTAGTTCTATTAAATATAAATTGTTCGATATGACATCCGGTGAAGTAATGGCACAAGGTGGTATCGAAAAGATCGCTTTGCCGGGTGCATTTCTGAAACTAACCGACAAAGACGGTAAGAAAGTTGTTCTGGAAAAAGAAATTCCCGGCCACAAAGAAGGTATCGAATTTATCCTTAGCATTCTGACCGACAAGACATACGGTTGCATCAAGGAATATAACGAAATCGATGCTGTCGGCCATCGTGTGGTACATGGTGGTGAAAAGTTTGCTTCCAGTGTGAAGATCGATCAAGATGTTATCAACAAGGTGATCGAATGTTCTGATCTGGCTCCGCTGCATAACCCGGCTAACCTGAAGGGTATCGATGCTATGGAAGCGTTGATTCCGGGCATTCCCCAGGTGGCTGTGTTCGATACGGCTTTCCACCAGACAATGCCGGCTAAGGCTTATATGTACGGTTTGCCTTACGAAATGTACACGAAATACGGTGTACGCCGTTACGGTTTCCACGGAACTAGCCATCGCTATGTTTCCCGTCGTGCTTGCGAAATCTTGGGTGTTCCTTATGAAGAACAGAAGATCATTACGGCCCATGTAGGCAACGGTGGTTCCATTGCTGCCGTAGACCACGGCAAATGTGTTGATACTTCTATGGGATTGACTCCGGTTGAAGGTCTGCTGATGGGTACTCGTTGCGGTGACGTAGATGCCGGTGCTCTTTCCTTTATCATGGAAAAAGAAGGATTGGACGGTCATGGTTTATCCGATTTGATCAACAAGAAGAGTGGAGTTGCCGGTTTGGTCGGCGGTTCTTCTGACATGCGTGATTTGGAAGCTGCTGTAGAAGCCGGTGATGAACGTGCTACTATGGTTTTGGACGTTTACAATTATCGTATCAAGAAATACATCGGTGCTTACGTTGCCGCTATGGGCGGTTGCGACATCCTGGTATGGACCGGTGGTGTTGGTGAAAACCAGTGGGCGACACGTCGTGTCGTTTGTGAAAACATGGAATACATGGGTATGAAGATCGATGTTGAAAAGAATGAAGGTATGCGTGGTGAAGAAATGGTCATCAGCACACCGGACAGTAAGGTTACGATCATTGTGGTCCCGACCGACGAAGAATACATGATCGCTGCCGATACGATGGATATATTAGGTAAATAATAATTATTATTCTAATCCTCACAGCTTACAAAACATTAGGATTAGTGTTTAGACTGCCCCGACACCGGTTGGGGCGGTCTTTTTTATGTCTTCCCGTAACGGGGTACGGATTATTTTTCTATCTTTGGCAGACTTCTTAATCACTTGGTTAACCATTTTAATTCAGTATCATACCATGAAATGTTGTAAGTTTTTAATTCTTTTACTTCTCTCGGGGCTGTTACTGCCGGAGCGTGCAAAAGGGCAGCAGTCAATTTCTGCCGATGATTATCCGCTTTTAGGAGCACAAGTCTTTATCGAACCCGGTCAGACGGAGGAAGAAACTGAAGGATGGTTTCGGACAATGCGCGACAATGGCATGTCGGTTTGCCGCATCCGTATGTTCGAGTCGTATATGCATAAGCCGGGAGGTTGGGACTTTTCTCTTTTCGACCGTGCTTTCCGCTTGGCGGAGAAGTATGATATCAAGATTATCGGGACTTTCTTCCCATTGACGGAAAAGACGGATATCGGTGGATGGAAATTCCCCGAAAGTCGTGCACAACTGAATGCGTTTGCCGAATATATCAAGCAAATGACCACTCACTTTAAACAGTTCAAGTCCTTGTATGCCTGGGTGCTGATCAACGAACCGGGGGGAGGTCTGAAAGATAACGAATTTTCACGTCAGATGCGTAAAGAATGGAACCGGCAGCATCAGCAGCCGGAATATCTGGAAAATGGCTATCCGGTATTGGTCGATTTGCAGGACAAGCGTTTTATGAACTATATGACTACGTGGATGTTGGACTGGATCGCATCAGAGGTGCGCAAGCATGATAAGAATATTCACCTGCATGTGAACAACCATGCTATTTTCTCTAATATCACCGAGTATAATTTCCCGGAATGGCGCCGTTTCCTGAATAGCTTGGGTGGATCGGCGCATGCAAGCTGGCATTTTACCCTTTTTCCGCGTGAAGAATACAGCTTGGCCATGTCTGCTGATTGTGAGCTGTTGTTATCCGGTGCAGGAAATCTGCCCTGGCTCATGACGGAACTGCAAGGTGGTAATAATACTTACAGCGGTGCCCGTGCCATGTGTCCGACAAAGGAGGAGATCACGCAATGGCTCTGGATCGTTATGGGGACAGAGGGAAAAGGCGGTATCTTCTGGTCGCTTAATCCGCGTGCTTCGGGTATCGAGTCGGGAGAATGGGCGTTGCTCGATTTCCAGCATCAGCCTACCGATCGTGTTGCTGCAGTAGCAGAGGTCGGCAATTGCCTGAAACAACATAAATCGCTTTTTTCGGAGGCGAAGAAACTTGATCCGGGAATCAGTATTGTCTATATCCGTGAATCTCTTTGGACGGAAGCTGTCGTGTCGCAAGGTACACCTGCCGCCCAAGATGGTCGTGCCATGTGTATGACAAATATGCTGGGATATTTTAAAGCCTTGTCAGAAAGTGGTATTACCCCGAACCTGAAAGCTTTTGAGGAATATGATTTCAGCCGTCCGGATTATACTGGACAGACGATTATTCTAGCGCATCAGATTGCGGTTCCTCTTTCCTGTGTCCCATTATTAGAGTCTTTTGTCCAGAAGGGAGGCAAGCTGATTGTGGATGGGATGACGGGTTTCTATGATGGAGACGTACATAACCAGATGTTGACTGGTTTCTCTCTGAAAAATCTTTTTGGGGGTCGCATATCCGAGTTTAAGCGGATTGATACTCCCTGTATGTATCGTTTGGATGGCTATGAACAGCCTGTGCCGGGATATGGGTGGAAAGGTCTGATCCGCCCTGATAAAGGTGCTGAAGCGCTCTGTAGGGAAGGTGAACTGTCATTGGCTTCCCGTTTTGCCTTTGGAAAAGGAGAGGTGGTCTGGGTGCCGGGATTGTTGGGCAGCGGTGCCTGGCGAGGAGATGGTGCACCGCTTGCCGGGTGGGTTCGCCAGGAATGCAATGCTGATCGTTTGCCTTATTCTTTCCAAACCTATCACAAAGATGTCTTGATGAAGCTCTCGGAAACGGAAAATGCCTATATGGCTGTGGTTGTAAACAAGTCGGGGACACTACAAACTATTGCTTTGAAAACGGATGGGAAAAAGCGCCCATCGGAAGTGCTCTTTGCCAATAAGGGAGGGGCTGTAAATGGCGATATCTTGACTGTTCATCCGGAGGAGACATTGGTTGTCTGCTGGAAAAAATAATATTGGAACGTCTTTTCCTGTTTGATTCCCATCTCGCGAAATATAGCCCCCGTTCCATAGAAATGGACTTGGGCTGAATTGTGCGTATCTGGTTCTACAGGGCAGTTACTCTGTTTCGAACTGCTCCATATACAGCATTTCCCCGTCCCAGACGATATAGGAGAAATATTGCATCCAGTCACCCGCGATCAGTAGGCGCGCGGTACGTGAAAGCATCAAGTCGAGCATGATATGGCGATGCCCGAAGATGAAGAAGTTGATATCCGGATGCGTCTTGAGGTATTCTTTGGCAAAGAGGACCATATATTCATGATCTTCGCCCTGGTATTCGGCAGCCTCTTTTGTCTTATGCTTTTTTAGTCCGCTTTTGCGGCTGCTGAGCGACCAGCCGAGGGCGAAGCCGAATGTCCAGCGGGGATGGATACCCGCATACAGCCATTGGCAGAATTTATTGCGAAAAAGGGTGCGGAGGAAACGGAATGCCTTGCTTCGATAGTCCACCTCGTCACCATGTCCGAGGAAGAACCGTTTGCCTAAAAGATCTGTGGTGAGCACATCCCGGTGTATGACCGCACCGATCTCCTTCGGCAGGTAGTCAAACATCCAGATGTCGTGATTGCCGATAAATATATGGATTTCCACCCCCTTGTCGGATAGTTCCGCCAGTTTGCCGAGGAAACGGACGAAACCTTTCGGTACGACGTATTTATACTCGTACCAATAGTCGAACATATCCCCCAGGAAATAAATTGCCATTGCCTCGTCTTTGATGCTGTCCAGCCAGCGTACCAGTCTCTTTTCGACGGCAAGCGGGTCTTTATGGAAGCGGGCACCCAGATGGGCGTCCGATGCAAAATATATTTTCTTTCGAAGGGAATCCATGTCTCTATAAAAAACCTAATTCAAGTTTGGCCTCTTCGGACATCATGTCCTTATCCCATTCAGGTTCGAACACGAGGTTTACTTCCACGTTGTTCACGTCGTCGACAGATTCAATCTTCATCCGGACATCTTCCAGAATGAAATCGGCGGCAGGACAGTTGGGGGCGGTGAGGGTCATGTCGATGCGAACGTTCTTCTCATCGTCTACCTCTATGTTATAGATCAGGCCAAGATCGTAGACGTTAACCGGGATTTCCGGGTCGTATACGGTTTTAAGCATGGCGACAATCGCTTCTTCTGTTTGGAGAAATTCGTTGTTCATATTTCTTTAATTTGAATACAAACGTACGAATTAATTGACAATTGACAATTGACAATTGACAATTAATAACAGGAAAGGTGAGTTCTGCTCCGTAACCAATAGCTTTGCGATGGCTAATGCATAGGGTTACCTTTCGTAAAGCATAGCTTTGCTTCACAGGGTTCCCTCGTCCGAATAGCTGTAATAGCTGCCGTCTGTCAGGACAATATGATCCAGCAATTGTATTTCAAGTAAGCGGGCGGCATCGCGGAGGCGTTGTGTCAGATGGTCGTCTTGCCGGCTGGGATGGATGTTTCCTGAAGGATGGTTATGGCAGAGGATGATACCTGTTGCAAGGACGTTGATCGCAGCTTTCAGGATGATACGCAGGTCTGCGGAAGTCTCGCTTGTCCCACCCTGGCTGATTTTGACTTTTTCGATGACAAAGGAAGAACGATTTGTCAGGGCGATCCATAGCTCTTCGTGGGGAAGGTCGCAGAGCAGGGGATGGAAAAGGTGATAGGCATCGTTGCTTGTGTGGAGAGCAGGCCGTTGGATTGGGGGGCTGTTGCCACGTCGTTTTCCAAGTTCGAGAGCTGCATTGATAG
The DNA here is from genome assembly GCA_019411205.1 of Parabacteroides sp. GTDB lineage: Bacteria > Bacteroidota > Bacteroidia > Bacteroidales > Tannerellaceae > Parabacteroides. The sequence goes on from DXRF01000149.1 coordinate 5,272, forward strand.
TGATCGCTTTCGCTTCTCCTATGCCTTTGAATTTGGAAATCAAATCTTTGATGGAAAGTTTGGCTAAGGCATTCAGGTTGTTGTCAACGGAACTCAATATACGTTGCGATAGTTGGACGGCGGTTTCCTGGCTGTTGCCGGAGCTGATCAGGATGGAAAGTAATTCGGCATCGCTAAGGGAAGCAATACCTTTCAATAGCATTTTTTCGCGTGGGCGGTCTTCTTCTGCCCATTCTTTTATTTTCATAGAAAGAGAGTTTTGGATGATTTTAGATTTATGATTTATGATTTATCTTGTCAACGTATAAATCATAAATCATAAATCATAAATTTTACCGGATACGTCCTACATAAGAACCGTCCTGTGTATTGATTTCGATGATTTCACCTTCTTCAATGAACAACGGAACGCGTACTTCGGCACCAGATTCTACTGTTGCAGGTTTCAAAGTGTTGGTTGCTGTATCGCCTTTGATACCCGGTTCTGTATAAGTTACTTTCAACTGTACTTTTACAGGCATATCTGCGAACAGGACAGTTTCTGTCGAAGCGTCTGAAACCACTTCTACAATCTGACCTTCGATCATGAAGTCCACACCGTTGATCAGGTTCTTGTCGATGATGATATCGTCAAAAGTTTCCTGGTTCATGAAGTGATAGTGTTCACCTTCCTGATATGTATATTGGTACGGGCGACGTTCTACGCGTACGTCTTCCAGCTTTTCACCGATGTTGAAACGGCGTTCGATCTGACCACCTTTTACAACGTCTTTCAAGGTTGTACGCATAATCGTGTTACCTTTTCCCGGTTTTACGTGAAGAAAATCGACGCAGAAATAGAGTTTACCGTCCAGACGGATGCATGTTCCTTTCTTGATGTCCTGTGAATTAATCATACTAATGTGCTTTATATTATATTGTTAATTTAAATTGTCTTGTGATGAATTTCGGTTGCAAAAGTAGTGTTTTTTTTGGTAATTCAAACTAAAAGAGCGAGATAATAAAGCTGATGACCGGAACGAGGATAGCTGTCATGATTCCCATCAAGCCGATGGCAAGCCCGCTTAAAGCTCCTTCCACCGCGCCGATCTGGATCGCAACGGAAGTGCCAACCCCATGCGAAGAGGCGCCAAGTGCCAGCCCTTTGGCTATGCGGCTTTCAATACCTAACACTTTCATCACGAATGGCCCGACAATACTGCCGAATATTCCGACCGCCACTACGATGACGGCTGTCAGGGAAGGAATGCCGCCTGACTTCTCGGAAATACCCATCGCAATCGGTGTTGTGACCGACTTGGGTTCGAGCGTGGCGACCAACGCTGCATCTGCCCCCATCAGTTCGCCGATTGCTATAACGCTGACAATCCCGACAATTGCTCCGACAAAGACGGATGTCAGGATCGAAATCACATTTCCTTTCAGGTATTGAATTTGCTCATACAGTACATAGCCTAACGCCACGACCGACGGGCCTAACAGAAAATGGATCAGGTGGCTGCCTTTCTGAAACGATTCATACTCGATATCCATCGCTTTCAGAACAACAATAATGGTAAATATAGAGGTGATAAGCGGATGTAACAGGCTGATACGTGCCTTTTTGTACAAAGCCAAAGAAGCCAGATAAGTACCGATCACTAAAGTCAGTGAGAAGACTTCTGATTGTGCCAGATTATTCATTCCCGTCCGTCTCCTTTCCTAACTTTTGCTGGATGAGTGCCACGCTGGCAATTACGAGTAGGGTGCTGACAACGGAGGCTGTTACGATCACAACCCAATACTGGGAGATGATACCGAGCGAATTCATCAATCCCACACCCGCCGGCAGGAAAAACAACCCCATGTTTTCGGTCAGAAGCGTGGAGAGTTTTTTTACTTTGCTTGGTTTGACTATCTTGAATGCCAGCGCCAGGAATAACAACACCATTCCAATTACGCTACCTGGGATAAAACCGTCGATAAAATAACTGATAAACTCTCCTGTAAAATAGAAGAAGAGGATGTAAAATGCTTCTATTAGCATATTCTTACTGTCTTTTTAGATAACCGCTGCAAAGATAACATCTTTGTAAGGAATGTGTTCTACAACATATAATTTAAATTTCGATTTTAACAAAAGCATTATGGACGGCTCAAGGTAACCGCATCAAAATTTTCCAAGGGCGTGATCCGCACACAAAGTTTTCTGCAAATCCTCTATCACTCTATCACAACGAAGGTTGTAGCTATTCATATTCAAGCGT